>NZ_JBWKDS010000041.1:41028-64475 GCF_056435845.1 Streptomyces sp. NPDC043867
ACGGGCGTGGGAGCCACCCCGCCCGGGGACCCGGCGCGCAGCAGGCGCGGCGAGCGTCGCCTCGTCCTCCCTCGGGCCGGATACGCGGGAGCCGCCTGCCGGGACCGGATACGCGGCAGACGCCGCAGGCGCCGGGCACGGCGCAGGCGTACGAGCCACGCTGCCCGGGGGCCGGAAACGCGGCAGACGCCGGGTACGGCACAGGCGGGGGAGCCGCCCTGCCGGGACCGGATACGCGACAGGCGTGTGAGCCACCTCGCCCGGAAGGGCGGCGCGTGGCAGGCGCCGGGTACGGCGCAGGCGTGGGTGCCACCCCGCCCGGCGGCCGGGCGCGCGACAACCTCAGCGGGCGCCGCCCTGCCCTGCCCAGGGTGCGGGCGCGCCGCAGGCGCCGGGCACGGCGCAGGCGTGGGAGCCACCCCGCCCCGGTGGCCGGGCGCCGCGCCGCAGCCGCGGAGGCATCGACCTGCCCCCGCCCTGCGGCCGGAAACGCGGCCAGACTCGGCGCCGCCCCCGCCCGGGGGGCGGGCACGCCGTCGGGGGGGGGGGGGGGGGGGGGGGGGGGGGGGGGGGGGGCCCCCCCCCCCCCCCCCCACCCCGCCGGGGGGTTTTAGTTGGTGCGCTGGTGCGGGAATGCCGGGATTTCGATTCCGGCGAGTTCGAGAAGCGCGGTGCAGCGGTCGCGGGTGAGTCCGGTGGTGTCGCCTCGGGTGTCGGTGCCGCCGGTGAATACGGCGGTGCCGTGGTACCGCTGGTGAACGGGTGCGGTGGCGGCGTAGATGATGGTGGCCCACCTGTTGACGGGGGCTCCCTTGTGGATTCCGTCTTCGTCCAGCCACATGGACACCTGGCGGGAGAGGTCTACGACCTCAATGCACGTGCAGTTGATTTCGACGTAGAGGGTGTTGAGGTTGGCAGTGCAGTCGCCGGGCCATTCGATGATGTTGAACGAGGCGTCAGGGCGGATGACGAGTGCGAATCCAGCTGCGGACATGGGTGTCCCCTCTCAGGGCGTACGGATCTTGGGTGTTGATCGACTGCCACTGCCGACCAACAAGAAAAGTGTATCGAAATTTAGCTACCGATGCAGCCTGTGCGGGGATGTTTTTGCAGGTCAAACCATATGGAGCAGCGGGCCGGGGCCCGGTTGTCGTGCCGCCGATCCACACCGCGGAGCGGTGGGGATCCTGCCCGCCTGGACGCCGAAGGCGGCGGGGCAGTGCGCAGCATCTGCCCCGGGACCGGGCGGGCTCGCCGTAAGGCCGCGCAGCGAGCCCGGCGAGGGTGGGGGCTGGGCGAGCGTGCGCAGCGCGCGTCCGGGCGCGCAGCGACCGGCGTCCTGGCGCCACCCGGCGTGAGCGCGCGTAGCGCGCGGTCCGGGGTGCGCAGCACCCCGGACACGCCCCCGGCGGGACGGCGGCCAGGCCCCGGCCCGCTGCTCCCGACTGGGGAAGGCCCTTTCCTGGGTGCCGCGCTGCGCCCTGCTACGCCGCGAGCTGGTGTCCATCGTGAGAGTTGCCCGTGTCGGCGCGGGTGGGGATGAAAGGAGTCAGTCGGTGCCGTGGAGGGCGTTGACGAGGTCGCCGGGGGTGGGGGTGGTGCCGCTGGCCAGGTGGCGTACCCCGGGGCCGGGTGGGGGCCATGCTGCGCCCCTGCCCAATGGATGCCGGCGGGAGGTGGCGGTGCGCCAGCCGTGCTGCTCGGACCACACCAGAGCAGGGGCGGGTGCTGTGGGCGTATCCAGGGTGAGGGTGGCGACGCAGGTGTCGTCGTCTGGGTGCTGGACGGGCGGCGGGGTGTCGGTGGTGATCCACCCGCGCTCGTGCAGGGCGTGAGCGACGGCGGCGAGGTAGGGGCGGGCGTGGCGGCCGCGCAGGATGGTTGCGGCTCGTACGCTCGCGCGCCGGGTCTGGGCGGCTGGGTAGCCGAGTGCGGAGGCGGCTTGTGCGGGCGTCATCCCGCGCTGCTCCATGATGTCGGCCATTCGCTCCGCGCGGCAGTGGATCAGGGCGGCCTGTGCCGTGTTGCGGTGCACGCCCAGCTGGTCGGCGACGTCGGCTGCGGTCAGGGCGGGGTTGTGGTCCAGGAGCTGGGCGACGCGCGCGGGGAGTTCATCGCGGGGGACTTGGTCCCCCGCGCCGGCCGGGCGCCCCCCTCCGCTGCTGGCGTGCCGGCGGGGGGTGGGGGTGTGGTCGCGTACGACGCGGCGGGGCCAGTGCTCGACTCCGCCCACGAGCACCAGGTGCTCGCGTACGGCCGGGTCGTTCTTGCGGCGGTCCCACATCTGCGGGGGCATCTCTCGCAGTGCGGCGGCTTCCTGACGGTCCAGGAGGTCATCGTCGTCGTCGGCTGCTGGCAGCGAGGGGACGGGGCGGCCGGCGAGGTAGGCGTCGACCTGCTCGCCGTCGTATAGCCGCGTCCGGCCGGCGTTCAGCGGGGCGGGAAAGCCGGGTGCCGTGTGTCGGCCGGAGTTGAGGAGGGTCTGCAGGGCGAGGCCCTGCTGCGCGGCAATGTCGGCGAGGGTGCGCACCAGGTGCTGGCGTCCGGCACGGATCATCTGCTCCTCCACGTCCGGCGCATCACCGAACAGTCATCGTCAAGAAAACGGTACAGGTTTTTACTACCGGCGAGCGGGATCACGGTAGGCTGCTACTCGAGCAGCGCCCCCTGGGCGGTGTCTTGGGAGGCCGGCACCCGTGCCACCCGCCTTGGCGGACTGAGGGTGCCGGCCACTTCGCATTCCACTGGGCACAGACGGCCTCGAAGGCTCTCACTGATTCCTGCACGCCACTGCCGATATTCGCTCGGATAAGGCTTCGAAAAAATCAGTAGTCGAGATCCAGGTAATCAATGTCGTTGATTTCGACGTCCGACAGTCCCTGAGCGCGAACTCCGCCGTCCTGGAAATACACTTCTTTGAATCCTTCGGCGATGATTCCGCGCATCTGCTGGTCGCTTGCCCCGGCGTCGCGGGCGTCGAAGAGGCGCTGTGCGTAGGCCGGGGGGAGATGCACGGTCAGTCGCCGGAACCGTCCGTCGTCGGTCGTGCCGACGGCTGCGGTGTAGCCGAACCGGGCCCTTGTCTCCACGGTGATCCCGCCCGCGGTGGCGGCCTGGCGCTGCCGGCGCTTGCGCACCAGCGGCTGCCACCGCTGCCGTACGGCGTCGTCGATCTTTGCGGCGACGTCGGCGCGGGCGTGCTTGCGGGCGCCGCGGCGGTAGCGGTTGACGGAGTCGGCGGTGACTCCGAGCTCTGCCGCGACGGCTTTCGCGCTGCCGAGCTGCTTGATCAGGTAGCCGATCTGGCCCTTGAGGGTCTTGGGCGGGTCCTTGGTGAACGCCTCGCGGTCGGCCCGCTCGATGGCGTCATCGATCTCCCCCACGGTCCTACTCCCCTTCGTCCAGGACGGCGTCGCCGCCCTTGATGTGGCGTGCCGGGTTGAGGCCCTGCTCCATCAGGTCGACCGCCCACAGCATCGACTGGACGCCCTCCAGCTTCGCCAGGCCCGGGGTGGGCCCGAGACGGAACCCGCCCGGCTGCGGCTTGCCCGAGGCGGCGTAGGGGAGGAAGTCCAGCGGGCTCTCCCCCGGCGAGGGGTAGACGACGCAGTCGGACAGCACAGCAAGCGGGTACAGACCCGTCATCTGCGCCATCTTGAACAGCTTGCGGTGCATGTTGACCCGCGCCTTGCTGATGACGGCGGCGCGGATGTCGGGGCGCCACGTCGGCCGCTGAAGAGCCGGCCACGGCTCGCCCTGCTTGTAGGACTTGCCCTGCGGGCGCTCGCGCAGCTTCCCGATGCCGCCCTTCACCGTGGCCTTGATCGCGGACAGGACGGCGGCCAGGGCCGGGTCGACCTGCTTGTGCTGCTCCATCGCCGCGAGGAAGGCGCGGTCGTCCAGGTCCTTCGTGACGCCGAGGTCGGCGAGGGTGTCGACGTAGGCGGTCTTGAGGCGGTCGTGCCACGGGTCCAGGTACGCGCCGGTCTCCCGGCGCAGGTACGCCTCGACCGGAGCGACGTTGTAGCCGAGCTCCTGGGCGTAGGCGACGGTGTGCGTCTGATACCAGGCAGGCCCGGTCGGGCGGGTGCCGTCCGGGGTGAACGGGCTGGGCAGGCGCGGGTCCACCTCGATGTGCGAGAGGTCGACCAGCCAAGAGCCAGGGATCTTCGGGTTGAACGCCGGAGCGTGGAAGTGGTCGGGCGCGCTGAGGCCGACGACCAGGCGGGCCGCGGCGGCGAGGAACGCGGTGTTGAGGTCCAGGCCGACGGCGAAGGGCAGCACGCACTCCTCATCGCTCAGCAGGTCGACGTCGCGCACCCACTGGTACGCCTCTTCGTTGAGGAATCCGCCCGTCCAGGCGGAGTTCACGACGACGGGGTGTTCGGCGGTGGCTTCCGGCGGCGCCGGGTCCATCGGCTCTGTCCCCAGCGAGCCGGGGTTGTGGCCGGGGACCCAGTTCCCGCTCTGCGGGTCCTGCACAGCCTTAGTGGGCGGGCGCAGCGCCGTCATCAACTCCAGCCCGGAGACGGCGGTGGAGCCGCGCGGGGTGATGACCCGCTGGGCGTACACGCCCAGCACGCGGGCGATGTCGGCCGGCTCCATCTCCGCAACGCCGGGCCAGGACCGCTCATCGAGCGCGTCCCAGGACAGGATCGCCAGCTGCACGCACTGCCGCTCACGCCCCTGTGCCTTGCGGTAGATCCGTGCCCACGGGCCGAACCCGCGCTGCGTGAGCTTCCACTTGGCCTTCGCCACCTGCTTGACGACCGGGTGGTCCTCGGGCAGGCGCAGGGAGCGGCGCTGCTCGTGTCCCTCCAGGCGCTCGGGCAGCCCGAGCGTCACGGCGGCCGCGGCGGTGAGGACGATCAGCGGGTCGGAGTCCTTGCCGTTGCGGTGCAGACGCGGCGCACCGAGGCCGGACTCGCGCAGCGTCCACTCCACCAACTCCGGCACGGTGGTGGCCGGGCAGTCGAGGACGATGCCGTCGACGCCGTACGCGGAGCCGTCGCCATCGAGGACGGCGAGCGGGCCGTGTGGGAAGCGCGGGTCGGTCGCGGGCATGGCGGCCTTCTTCGCCGGGCGCCGTGAGGACGTCGCCGGGCGCGCAGCCGGCCGCTCGGGTACGGCCGGGGCGGCGGGAGCCTCTACCGGCGCAGGCGCCTTCGGTGCGGGTGCGGCCGGGTCGGTGAAGGTCTCGGGTGTCGTCGGCTGCGGAGCGAGCGCGGGTTCCGGCGCTGCGGGAACGCTCGGGGTGAGGGGGGTGCCGTGCGCGGGGAACTTCGCCGCCCACCCGTTCAGCAGCCGCTGGTACGCCTCCAGCCGGGGCGGGCGCGGCTCGGAACGCCCGTTCTCCCAGTTCTTCACACTCTGGGTCGTCGTGCGCAGTGTGGTTGCGAGACGCGCCTGGGTGATCCCGGCGGCCTCACGCAGGCGGGCACGTTCCGCCGGCGGCGGGAGCTGCGGCTCCTCAGCCAGCAACGCGTCGACCGACGCAAACAGTTCTTCCTCGGATGGCATGCGCAGATCTCCTCTCCTGCCCTCACGCTAGCAGCCTTTAGCCCTCGATTTACCCTTGTCGAAGAATTCACTTAACCCGATCTGGCTTTCTTGCCCGATCGGGGTTGACGGGCGAGGTGGGCTGGCGCGCCGCGCCCTGCAGCTTGCGCACTCAAGGCCCCGCCCACGGGTGCGCCCGTGATCGACTACAGGGGCCGCTGAGCACCGATCTCCGGCCCCAAGCGGATCTACGCCCAGGCCGCGAAGATCGACGCCGCAGGAGGCCCTCACGCCCCGCTACGGCGATCTCTCCGCTAGCTCACGTCTGCTGCATGTCCACGAAACGGCTGTAGTGGCCCTGGAAGGCGACCGTGACGGTGGCGGTGGGTCCGTTGCGGTGCTTGGCCACGATGAGATCGGCCTCGCCGGCGCGGGGCGTCTCCTTTTCGTAGGCGTCTTCGCGGTGGAGCAGGATCACCATGTCTGCGTCCTGCTCGATGGAGCCGGACTCGCGCAGGTCGGACACGAGCGGCTTCTTGTCGGTTCGCTGTTCGGGCCCGCGGTTGAGCTGGGACAGGGCGATGACGGGAACCTGCAGTTCCTTGGCCAGGAGCTTGATGCTGCGGGAGATGTCGCTGACTTCCTGCTGGCGGCTTTCTGCGCGGCGGCCGCCGCTTTCGAGCAGCTGGATGTAGTCGATGACGACCAGGTCCAGGCCGCGGTTCTGCTGGATGCGACGGCACAGGGCCTTGATCTGGGTGAGGGTGTTGACCTGCTCGTCGCTGATGACCATGGGGGCGGTGCGGATCTGGTCGCTGACGTTGGCGATGCGCGTCCAGTCCTCGGCGGTTGTGGTGCCGCCGCGCAGGTGGTGCAGGCCCACGCGTGCTTCAGCGGACAGGATGCGCATACCGAGTTCGCTCTTGCTCATCTCCAGGCTGAACACCGCGGAGCTGAGACGGTGTTTGATGGAGGCGGCACGGACGAAGTCGATGGCCAGGGTGCTCTTGCCCATGGCGGGGCGAGCGGCGACCACGATCATCTGCCCGGGCAGGAAGCCGTTGGTGAGGTTGTCCAGGTCGGTGAAACCGGTCGGGATGCCCTGTTCCGTGCCGCCGTGTTGGATGGCCTGGATTTCATCAATGACGTCCGGGAAGAGATCGTCCATAGCGGTGTAGCCGGTGCCGGCGCTGGTGGTGGCCTGGGTGACCTGAGCCAGCGCCTTCGAGGCGTTGTCCAGGATTTCGTCGGCGTCACCTTCGCCGGCTGCGGCCATCTGCGCGATCTCGGTGCCGGTCTGCTGCAGGCGGCGCAGTTTGGCCCGGTCCAGGACGATCTCTGCGTCGTGGACGGCGAGCGTGGTGCTCGGGCAGGACTCGATGAGCTGGGACAGGTAGACGTCGCCGCCGACGCGGGCCAGTTCGCCGTCCATGGTCAGCTGATGCCCGAGGCTGATCAGCGTGACGTCGGTTCCCTTCGCGTACATCGCGGTGATCGTGTTCCAGATTGTCTCGTGCACGGGCAGGTAGAACGCGGCGCCCTTGAGCGGTTCCAGGGCCTCGGAGATGTCACCGATGGCGTCCTTGGACAAGATCGCCGCCCCGAGGGCGGAACGCTCCGCAGCCACGTCGTGCGCGGCACGGGTGGGCTCATCGGCCCAGTTCTCGCCGGTCCGGCTGCTCGGTACTGTGGTCATGTGCACTCCTGAATCGGTGGCTGAAACTGTGGATGGGTGCCGCGCGGGCCGCCCTGGCAGGGGTCGGCCCGCACTTTTGTCTGATCAAGCGTTCAAAACGGCGTTGTGTGCCTCGTGGCGGCGGGCCTGCTCCTGATCTTCCGCCACCAGCCGGCGCTGTTCGACGGTGAGCCGTGGCCGCTCACCGCGCGCGGCATCAGCGGCGTCGGCCCCGGCCGCGAGCCCTTTGACGTAGGCCACCACATCAGCCGGCACCTCGAACTCCCCCGGTTCGCCCGGGCCCGCTTCCTTCCCCGCGCCCTCGCCGGGAGCAGGCGCTGTGTTCGCGCCCGGCGGGACAGCGGCGGCGCGAGCCGCTCCACGGGCGGCCTTGATGCAAGGGCCGCAATCGTCCTCACGGAAGCCCGGATGCCTCTCACACATCCCGGCCGGTGCCGCCGGACGCCCCGCAGCGGGCTTGCGCGTGCGCAGGGGCAGTGCCGCGATCCGCTTGTGCTCCAACAGCCACAGGTAGTTGCTGCCGCCACCCGGATTCGACATCAGCTGCTGGCGGAGCTCTTCACCGAAGGACCAGCCGCGCTCGAGCGCGGTGCTGGCGAGCAGCGGCGCCAGACGATCGGCGTCTGCGGGCCCCACATGCCAGGGGGCCGTCAGCGACAGCAACAGGGACCGGGCCTGCGCCACCTGCTCATCGGAAACGTCGCACCTTGCCCGCGCCGGCTTCGGGGGTGCTGAAGCGCGTGCGGGTGCTTCCCCCGGGTGCGCGGCTGCACCGTCGAACGGCAGCTGCTGCCCCAAGGCCATGCTTCGGTCGCGGATCTCCCCCGGCACGGGGGCCCGGCTCGCCAGGTACAGCGGCAGATCTTCGATCCGCTCCTGCAAGACGGCAGCCGTGTCCACCTTGCCGCGGGTGCGGCGTGTCAGCTGCGCAACCAGCGCCGGACCCAGCGCCCAGCCCTGCGCGGCAACTGCTTCCGCGAGCAGTGGTGCCAGCCGCCCGGCCGTCTTGCGGCCGCAGGCCCAGCGGCCCGGCAGCAACGCGAGGAACTCGCCTGCCTTCCGCACTGCTGCCTCATCCAGCTCAGGCACCCCGCCTGCCGCAGTGGAGGAACCCTTCAGGGAGGAGGAATCCTCCTCCTCCCTAGAGAGGGGGGGAGTGGGGGGGAGGACCGCCGACACGTTGGATTTCAACCGATCCCTCTGACCTGCACAGACGTTGGATTCCAACGCATCGGAATCCGATCGATCGGATTCCGATGCGTTGGAATCCAACCGATCGCTCTGACCTGCACAGATGTTGGAATTCAACGCATCGGAACGGGAGCCGGGGGCCCGATCGGTTGGATTCCAACGCATCGCTCTGACCTGCGACGCAGCGTCTGCATCGTTGCTCACGTGATCAGGGTTGTTGGCGGGGTTGCGGTAGACCGCAAAGGCCCACGCAGGGCGCCCTGTGGCGGGGTCGTAGCCGTCCTGGGCATGCCGGACGTGGCCGGCCTTCTTCAGGCGGGCCATCACCCCCCGCAGTCGGGAAGCGCCCATCTTCCAGCCCGACGCCTGGAACTCCGCAGCCAGCTTCACCGTCGCAGCGGGCTTGCCCGGGTCCCGCAGCAGCAGCCGGATCAAAACCCCGTAGTCCTCCGGCTGCAACACCGGGTGATGCGCAAGGGCGTAGGGGACGACGACCTCCTCAGGGGGCTCCCAGGCCCGCTGAATCGTCGAAGACGAGAACTCCGCGTCAGTCATCTTCACTGGACACCGTCCGAGTCCAGCGTGACGAGGCCTTCGGCGAGCAAGAAGTCCAAAGCGCGACGTACGTCAGCCAGACGGACCGGCAGCCCGTCATCGCCGCGCATCGCCCGTTCGGCCAGGCCCGACCAGAGCGCGTCCGCGTGACGGGGGCGCCCGTCCTGCTCGCAGGCCCGGAAGGCCAGCAGCACCACCAGGCGCAGCGGCTCCGGCCCACACAGCGAGAACTCTTCATACGTGATGCGGATACCGCCCTCGGCCGGCGGCTCGTAGGCAACGGTGAAGAGAGTGTCGTCCCCGAAGTCAAAGTCGTCAGATGGAGACGAGTCGAGCGGGTAGTGCTGGCTGTGCAACTGGGTCATCTCCCCAGGTCGGGGAGCCGCGACCAGCGAGTGTGACCTCTCAGGGGCCCGGAGTAGTGGCGTTGCGCAATCTCCTGCGCATACTCTGGGTATAGGTGACTGCGCAGGCCCTCGGGTCTACGGGCATCACCCCGGCGAGGTCACCTCACCGGACACGACTCAAGAGTTCTCAGCTCTCGGTTGAGTCGGACTTTGGAAGGGGCTCCGTTGTGGCGACGGAGCCCCTTCGTCATGGCGGGCGGCTGCGCATCAGGTTCCTTTTGTGGTGCTGAGTGAGATGACCGCGCCTACGGCGTGATCCGGATGGCTTGCGACGGACATTCGTCAGCCGCCTTGTCGACGCGTGGATCGGCGCCAGCATTCTCCCGACCAGGGAGGACTGCCCCGAGGCCATCGATAAGTTGGAAGACGTCAGACGCCCTGTGCACGCAGTCTGCTGCGCCGTAGCAGAGGTTCCTGTCGATGGATACCTTCATGAACTTCGCTCCCTCATACTGACTCTGCTTGAAACACTGGCTGCTATGCGCCGTCTGTTGCCCCATCCCGAACAGGTTCCAGTTGATCCCAGGGCGCGAGCCTGTTGGCTCGCGCAGGAGTATGCCGTTCCCAAGGGACTCTGGGTCCGAGCGAACATGATCAGCTCGCTGGACGGGGCCTCGTCCGTGGCTGGTCGGTCTGGCGGGTTGGGCAATGCAGTTGATGCGGCTCTGTTCGCTGTCACACGCGCGCTGGCTGACGTGATCGTAGTGGGGGCGCGCACGGCCCGAAGTGAGTTCTACGGCCCGGTAGAACCGCACCCATACCTTGCTGAGGGGCGCACCGCGCTTGGTCGACCAGCTGCTGCTTCCATGGCTGTGGTCAGCGCCCGACTGGATCTCCCCCCGGCGCTTCTGGAAAACCTCCCGGTCGCGGGCGCGGAGACGGTGGTCATTACCACGCGTAACGCACCCGCTGACACTCGACAACGAATCGAGACGCAGGGCGTCGAGGTCATTGAGGCTGGCGAAAGATCCGTCTCCTTCTCTCGACTTCTGGAGGTCCTGGAAGGAAAAGGATTCAAATCTGTCTTGGTAGAGGGCGGCCCCAACCTTCTGGGGCAAGTGCAAAGCGCCCGTTTCCTTAACGAGATATGTCTTACGGTTTCCCCGAGAACTGTCTGCGGGGAGGCGTCGCGTATCTTCCTGGCTGATGAAGCTGTGAGTAATTGGCGGCTCGTCTCCCTGTTGGAAGATGAGAGTTTCCTGTTCACGCGATACCGGCATCAGCTTTCGTCCTGAGGTCGAGATACGACACCTGACTGTGCACGGCAGGCAGCCTCCACGCGGTCGAGAACCTGCCGAGCCTCCTTGATCTGTGCCTCCAGCTTGTCCAGAACCCAGATTCGCGCCGCCATGCAAAGGGCCGAATTGGTCCCCAACTCATCTGTCTCTCCGGGCGGGAGCCATCGACCGGCGTTGCTGCGGCGCTCCACGATGTCGGCGGCCTCTCGGATGACAGCGTTCATCGCCATCTTGATATCCGTCCGGACCTCAGGGGACCACCGAGGGTCGCTTTCCATGGTCACGCTTTTACCTCCGCAGAAGCTTGGTTGGACAACAGAGCCTTCAAAGATCTCGCCCGCTCACCGATAATCTGCATGCGGGCCTGCCACTCCTCACCCTGGGCGTGCTGAGCATGAGCGGTGATCTGGCCTTCGTGCTTGCGGTAGTGCAGTCCCGCATGCGGGATGAAGTAGCCGTCGCCAATGGCATCTAGGCCCAGCAGCAGACCGGTGTCTCCTGAGGCCGGCAGAGCCATCCACCCGCCCAGGGCCGTGACCCAGGACCGGCGCGCACACAGCGTCGCAGGGTGTACCTGAGGGCGCATATGTAGTTCCCAGTGCTCGAGTACCGACCCACTGGGAATGCGTCCAGATGCGGGGTCTCCCGCAAACGAGATCAGCGCCCCATCAGGAAGCATGTCCAGGACCGACGAGGTGGTCCAGCCGACGTCATGGTGATCGCTGAGAACTGCGATGTCCCTGGCGAGGACGCCAGGCGTCAGCACGTCATCTGCATCGAACGTCTTGATCAGCTCACCCCCACTACGGCCCAGCGCAACTGTCCGTGCAACGTGCGGTCCGCCACGCCGGGACTGCGATACGTGAATGCGCGGGTCGTCCGGAAGCCGGCGCGACGCCTCTACGTTCTCGCCGTCCTCCTGCACGAGCCATTCCCAGTCCCACCCGGCCGGGAGCTGCTGAGCAGCCAGCGAAGCGTGTGCACTGGCGAGATACTCAGTCCCAGCCGCGTGCACTGGGGTGATAAGCGAAAGGACTTTCATTACTGATACTCCTTCGCGTCGATCATTGGCAGGACCCACTGCCATGCCTGCGACTGTAGAGCTTCCACACGGGACGTAATGGCCATACGCAGGGCGCCGAACTCCTCAACCTCCCAGTAGTCTGCGCCAGCTGTCGTCTGCGCAAGGTGCTTGCGATACACCCCTCCAGGACACGTGATCATCCGTCCCGGTGAGACCGAAGCACAGAACATCACCAAGGCGAGCGCCTCCAGCGCCGTAAAGGCCGGCCACCCGCCCAACGCTCTCAGCAAAGGGGTACGAACCGCGAGATGCGTGCCCACTACTGGAAAAGCGTCAGCATCAAACGCCGCTCGCAGGTACTGCAAAGTGAGGGGCCCTTCGGGCGGGTCATAAGGGCCAGGCACCAACTGCCCATCTGGCAACAGGTCGAGACAACTTGAGATACACCATGCGACTTCAGGGTGCTCGTGAAGGGTCTGAATATCGCGTGCGAGCGCACCTTCAGTAAGGAGGTCATCCGCATCCAAAGCACGGACGATCTCCCCTTGCGCGCGGGCCAGGCCTAGTGTCCTGGCGACACCAGCGCCACCCTGGCGGCCGCGGCCAACCCGGATTCGTGGATCGCTGGGCAGACACCGGACTGGCGTTCCAAAGCGACCGTCCTGCTGGACGATCCACTCCCATGACCATCCAGAGGGAAGTTCCTGTGCGGCAACCGACGCGAATGCCTCCATGAGCAGCGTGGCGTCAGCGTCGGAGCGCACGGGGGTGACAACACTGATGACAGGCACCCCTACCACCGCTCCAGCGGAGTGCGGTAGATCAGCTCCGCGCGGTCGGCTGGCAGGGGGATGTCGGCCACCTCAACTGCGTGGCCATCGATTCCGTAACTGATCTTTCTGATACGGAAGATGGGCACGCCGGTTGGGATGTCGAAGCGCTGTTGCTCCTCAGGCGTAGGCATCGACGCGCTGATGTGATCGTCTATACGCCCCAACTCCACCCCCACGGTGTACAGCTGGTGCATGGTGCCGCCAGGCCAGGGCTCACGCCGCGGCTCCAGCAGGTCGGGATTCTGGCTAACCAGGTCATAAGCCAGGTAGCTGATAGACATGCTGACACCCGCACCAGCAGCGTGCCTGCGAGTGTATGTCCGCTTAAGCACTTTGCCTTCGTCGCCGACCTCAAGAATCGACCTCACATCCGCAGGGCCGTCCACCACCTCGTAGTGGTAGAGGTCCTCATGCAGGTCACGGACTGACTGGCCAGTATCAGCCTCTGCAACTCCATAACACCCGCGCTCTGCCTCTGACAGCAACACACGAGCCTTTTCCTCGTGATACCGATCATTGCTGCGGGCTACCTGGCGAGGCTGGACACGGACGCGAGTCCGCCCTCCCGCTGGCCCGGCCAGAACTCCAGAGGACTTGAGTCCAGCCACCACCTTGCTCACTGTGTTCTTGTTGACGCCATAGGTGGCCGCGAGTTCGGCAGTAGTCGGCACGAGATCACCCGGGCGTAGGTCCCCCCGTGCGATGGCCGCATGTAGCTCCGCCTCAAGGCGGACCGCGCCGGTGTCGGCGCTCGATGATCTCCTGCTCATGACTTGACCTTCCCAGATCAGACGCTCCGAAGCAAGACCTTCCTAGGAAGCACGAAAGACTTTCCTAGGAAGGTCTTGACGATCACCTCTACGTCTGCGACGCTCTGTCTCGTCAACCTTCCTAGGAAGGTAGCGGATGCGGGGCGATCTCCGTTCGGCACCGCCTTGGATTTTGCAAACAACTTCATACGTCTGGCTGTCCGGCTTACATGCCGGCCTTGGTGACGAGTTCGACGCGGTCCCTTGGAGCCACAGCCCGATGAGCCACCCGCAGCTATTGCGCTGCCCGCCGGTCAGGAAGTTCGGGCCCGCCCGACTCCTGACTGAAGGAGAACGCAATCGCCACCCCTGGGAGTCACTCAATGCGCCACAACGGCCGCGCCCCCATCAAGGCCAGCACCCTTCGTCCCGAGCACCTCAACCTCCGCGAGGGCGAGCCCCGCATGGTCGTCTGCCCCGACTGCAGCACCTGGCACCGCCTGACCCGGTCGATGATTCACCCCCACCGGGACGGCGTTGCCCAGCCGAAGCCCGAAGGCCGCCGCTACCGCGACGCTCCCGTCAAGTCCAAGCCGTTGAACGGGCGCCGCTGCCCCGGCAGCGCGCAGCGCATCGAGGTCGACATGACCGTCGAGCAGTGGACCGAGCGGCTGCTCACCGCTGAGAGCACGGCGTCCAGCCGACGTACCACCAACCCCGTCCGCAAGCCGCGCCCCCAGCCTGCACCTGCGACCGCGCAGATGAACGCTGCTGCCCGCGGCCCGCGCGAGCAGCTTGCCGAGCACCTCCAAGACGACTGCTCGCAGTGCCGACTCGGGCGCTGCGCCCGAGTGATCGAGCTGCGCAAGCTGATCCGCCGCATCACCCAGACCGAGGTTCCCGAGATGTACGGCCAGCTGCGCACTGCACTGCAGCAGCACCGCGCCAACTGCTCACGGTGCAAGACGAAGACGCAGTGTGAGGCGGGCCGTCGGCTCGCCGCTCGAACGTCCGGCCTTGCCCAGGAGCAGATGCGCAGCACGCGCCCCGACCTGTACCGCACGGTTCGCCAGGTCCCGACGGTCCACATGACGCGCGAGGGCTTCGTCGCCCGGACCGCGACTGCCTGATCCCAGCGCCGGGACACCACGAATGACCACGGCCAGTGAATGGAGAACGCATGGACGACGAAACCCTTGAGGAGATGTGCGCCCGCTACGAAGCCATGGACCAGCAGGAGTTCGCGCAGTTCATGGCCGAGCCGGATGACAGCGACGCCGACCAGACGGACTGATCGCAGCCTGCGCTGCCCGCCGCCGACCGACCCGCTCCCGCGCGGGCCTGGTCGACGTCGGAGTGCGCAGGACGCACTCCCCGCCGGCTGCGGTGGGGCCCGAACGCGACGAACCCCCAGGGAATGCGCCCCTGGGGGTTCTTGTCGCAGGCCACCCTCACGAAAGGCCCGACCTGCATGCCCAGCATCGCATCCCCCTTCGCCGCTCTCCCTCAGCTCTCGCAGCGGCCGACGCCGCACGAGCGGGACGGGCGCCAGCCCGCCCCTTCCACCGGCCGCCCCCACCCTCAGCGGACGATCGCTGCCGAGATCGGGCCCCGGCACGCGGGCGCGATCTACCAGAACGTGGACGGCCGTTTCGAGGTCCTGGCGCTCATCACCGACCCGGCAGAGGCGCAGCAGATGCTGCGCCGCGACTGCGCGCAGTGGGCGCTCATCGTTCGCGACACCCTGCGCCCCGACGGGATCCCGTTCGTGGTCGGGACGGTGTGGACGTCCAACGACTACCTGGTCCGTCCCGCCAAGCGGGCCTACACCGCGGCTGCCTGACGATCCGCCACGGTCCCTCTCCCACCCCGTTCGCGCGGGGGTGGGAGGCGGGCCGTGGCTGACCGTCCGGCCAGCCAGACGGCGACAGCCCCGGAAGGTGAGAGCTCCGGGGCTGTCCATACAGGAACCCTGGGAGTCCCTGTGCCCGAGATCATGACACGCCCGCGTTCCCGATCGGCAGTCCCGGTCCGTACCGATGCCGAACGCCGCCTGGGCGAGTACCTGCTGCGGATGGTGCGCGAGCAGGACGCCCGCATCCCCTGGGAGCGACGCGCCCCGCGCACCCTCGGGGACATGCAGGCCCGCATGGCCGATGACGCGTGCGGACTGTGCGGGTACTGGCGCTGCCGCTGCGGCGAGCAGGCTAGCCCTCAGCCCACCACCGCCACCGTCATCGTCCCGGTGACCGGGTCCGGTGGCTGGCAGTGCGACACGTGCGGCCAGTGGTTCGGCGTCACCGGCAACGGGCCCGCTCCGGCCACCGCCTACACGTGCGCGGCCTGCGCCACCATCGGCCGCTGACCGGCTGCATGGCGCACCTCATACGGGCGGCCCGTACGGCGCAGCACCGCGCCGCCCGGGCCGCCCGCACCGTCGGCCCCTCCCATCCGTGGGCCCGGCTGCTGCTGGCTGCCGCCGCAGTGGCCGCGACCGCGGCCTGGGAGGCCGGCCACCACGTCCACGACATTCATCCCGGCACGAAAGGCCCGGCCCCGCGTGGCTGACGACCTCTACACCCGCTACCTCGCCGCCGACCGCACCTGGCGCGCACACAAGAGCGGCTGCACCACCTGCACCGACCGCACGCACTGCAAGACCGGCGCGCCTCTGTACGAGACGTTCGCGCGCTTGCAAGACGCCTACCTCCAGCGCCAGAAGAAGCGCTGACCCCAAAAAGTCAGAGGAGAAGCCCATGGCTTCGAGCACCGTCACCCCCGCGCTCGACACCTCCGGCACGGCGCAGCGTCTGCCGGACTCCCTGTGCAGGCACACCCCGCGCTGCCCGGCCGCCGACAGCCCGGACCGGGAAGCCGCGCACGTCGTGGCCGCCCAGCCGGAGCAGGGCTGGTCAGTTTTGTGTAACGCCGTCGTCTTGTTCGACGACCGAGGCGAGCTGCTCCCCGACGGCCAGATCATCGAGCCGCACCGGCACCTCGCCGTCGTGGCCTGACCTGCCCCCAAGCCACTGTCCCAGCCTGACACCGCCACCTCTGTCGGCTGCCTGACCCGCCCGGCCCAACCCCCGCGCCCCCAAGCGGCGGTCGGTCCGGGCGGTGTCCAGGGGAGCCGCGCAGCCGCGCAGCCACAACCCGATCACGGAGGTTCTCCGCCGTGTCCCGTCTCCCGCCGTTACGCGTGCCGCTGGACGCATCCGCGCTGCCGCCCAAGGCGCCGGCCCCGTTTTCGACGGCACGCAATGCCCCCCGTCCGGTCCCGGCCGCTGCCATCGAGCAGCCCCCGACTTCCCGTCAAGGAGCCCCCGCCATGCCTTTTGGACACACCACCACGATCAACAGCGACGAACAGGCTGAGATCTTCAACCGGCTCGCCCCCTATCTGCCGTCCAGCCTGCAGAAGGTCGAACCGCGCCCGTCCGGCTGGGGCCTGCGCTTCACCTTCGCGCCCTTCACCGGCCGCGAGGAACGCCCCAGCATTCCCGCCGGCTACTACGACGACCCCCGGCTGCACTACGGAGTGAAGACGGTAGATCCGGCAGAGCAGCGTCTGCGCAGGGCCGCCGACACCATCCTCAGCGACATCTACGAGGCGGCCGACGAGAAGTGGAAGGACGCCGCCTACGTCGCCGCCTTAAAGGCCGTCGTCAAGGACGCGCCGGAGCGCTGGCGGGCCTACGAACGCGAGGCCAAGGCGCTGGAGTCGGCGTACGCGTACCTGCGTCAGCCCGAGGCGGCCCGGGAATGGCCGGCCGCGGTCTCCCGCCTCATCGACGCCCAGGACCGCACCCGCGCTGCCGCTGACGCCTTCGAGGACAGGGCGCGGGACATCGCCCGGGTCCACGCCCAGCACCTGTACGCCGACCTGGGCCACGACCAGGCGCTGACGGCCGCCGGATACCGCGAGGCCAGCAGCTGGCACATCGGGGACGCCTTCGGGGGCTACTACAGCAACTCGCTGACGGAGGACGTCGCCTGCCGCATCCGGGAGCAGGAAGACCACCTGGCCAAGGTCAGCCGCCTGTCCGGCACGACCACCGGCTGACCAGCCCCCGCCGCCCCCTACCTCTCAGCAGCACACAAGGAAGGACCTCTCGTGCGCAACATGTTCAAGAGCGACTCTCCCCGCGAGAGCGACGCAGGCCGCCGGCAGTGGCCGTCCCCGCGCGGGATGGTGCTCGCGGTCCTGGGGGTCATCACCCTCGGAGTGGCCATCCTGTCGGTGGCCGTCAGCTACGACATCCTCGAGCCCCGCTTCGGCGTGTGGGCGGTGCCCACCGTCGGCGCCCTGGACGCACTGTGGGTCGTCTTCCAGGCCACCGAGATCCTCGCGGGCAACAACCGGCGCCGCGCTTGGCGAGTGCAGGTCGCTGGTCTGGCCCTCACCGCGGTCAACGCAGCCATCCCCACCGCGCATCTGATCGCCGACTCCAGCCACTTCGACCTGGCCTTCGTCATCACTCCGCTCGCCATCGTCGCGACCAAGGGCGCCTGGTGGCTGGCGATGCCCTCGCTCGGGCGCAAGGTGTCGGCCGGCACCCGGCAGCGCATCGAGGCCAAGCGCCAGACGGTGGCCGACCAGCTGGAGGAGATGGAGGCCGAAGCCGCCCACCGCATCGAGCTGCTGGCTCTGGCCACCGCGCTGGAAGAGAAGGTCGCCGAGGCCGAGCGGGATTACCGCAAGTCCAAGCTCAAGACGCAGCAGACCATGGTCGACACGCTGCACCAGCAGGCCGTGGACACCGAGAAGACGATCGCGGAGAAGGCGCTGCCCGCCTCCGTGGCCGCGATCCAGCTTCCCGACCTCGGCACATGGACGCCCGCTACCCTGGCCCTGCCCGGCACACCCGACGGCACGGACGGCACGCAGGCCAGGGCCCTGCCGGAAGGAACCGGCACACCCGACGGCACACCGGACAAGGACCCGGCACACGAAGCGGCATACGCCGCGTGTGCCGAACTCGCCGCCGTGGCGGGTGTGCCGGCCCCCAAGCCCGGCGAGCCGCTGAGCGATGAGCAGCTGGACGTCGTCCTGCGCCACCTGCGCTACCGCAAGAACCCGCCGGACTCCTACCGCCAGGCCCGCGACACCTACCGCGCGCTCGGCTTCGTCGGCAGTGAGGCACGCATCCGCAACGCCTTCACCGCACTCATGGCCAAGGAACACGGCACCAGCGCCCGCCAGAGCGACGACGCCGACACCCCCGAGGGCAGCGAAGACGAGTCCGAGGACACCAACGCCTGAGACTCCCGCCCCCTTCACCGCAGGCACAAGGGGCGCATCTGCACCCGTCCCGCAGGGACACGGCGCCGACAGCGACTCCCATCAGCAGCACGAGCGAAAGAGGAACCTTCATGACCGACAAGACCAGTGAGGACGGCTACGTCGTCACCGAGAAGAGCGAGAGCGGTGCGGACACGGTGATCGTGTCCACCGACGGCGTCACCGTCCACCCCTGCCCCGGCGGACTCACCGAAGACGACCTCCTCGACTGACCACCGTCCGGCACCACCAGTGAGGGCCAGCCCGCAAACCGCGGGCTGGCCCTTGCTGCGACTGCCGGAAACAGCACGCAGTCGACCGGTGCAGACCCGGCGAGTGACCTGGCGAGCGAACACCGCGTTCGCAGACCCAGGGAGCAGACCCGGCGAGCACCGAAAGCCCGAAGAAATCAAACCCGCGTGCGATTAAAATCTCATGCCCAAGATCACAGAAGGGGGAGGTGTGGGAAAGAAGAACCAGCAGGTCAGCGACGACGCCTACGGGCAACTCGCCGGAGGCATCGGCGCCCTGGCCATCACGTTCGGCATCCTGGCCGCCATCAAGGACAAGCTCGGACTGTCCTGGCCGGCCACCGTCCTGCTCACCGCTGGAGTGCTGGTAGCCCTCGGCTACGCGGCCTGGAAGCTGAGCGCAAGCGTGAAACGCCTGCTCGCGGGCGAGACGCAGCCCGCTACGGCCCTGCAGCAGGAAGCGCCCGCCACCGCCGTCACCGGCGAAGACGAGGCCGCCGTACCCCATCCGCAACTGACGCCGGCGCTGGCGAAGGCCGGGGTCATCAGCAAGGACGAAATCATCCGCGCTGACGAGGTCACGATCGACACAGTGCCAGCGCCGGGCAAGGGCACCCTCTACGACTTCCTCGTGCCCGAAGGGCGCACCTACGAGGATGTCGAGAAGCGCCTGGGCAACGTGGCCGGCGTCTTCGGCGTGACCCGCCTGCACATGAAGATGGAGCGCAGCCGGGACAACGAGCGGCGCGTCCAGCTCCTCAAGCTGCACGAACCGCCGTTCACGCAACCTTTCCCGGCCCCGACCCGGCAGGAGATCGAAGCGTTCGCGGGCGTGCCGCTCGGGCACGACGTCACCGGCCAGCTCGCCGGTGTGCCCACGTTCGACAAGGCATCCCTGCTGGTCGCAGGCATGACCCAGATGGGCAAAACCACCCTCATCAACGGGCTCATTACCTGCCTGCTCATCGGTTACGGCGACTTCGAGCTTTATCTGCTGGACGGAAAGTTCTGCGGACTCACCCGGTTCGAGAAAGTCGCCTATCGCTACGAATCGTCTGACGATCCGGCCGTCTACGAGAACATCGTGGACGAACTTAACGACCGCTCAGACAAGCGGTACGCCGAAATGAAAAAGGCCGTTCAGGACCGGAAGCCGCTGCCGAAGTTCAAGCCGGTCATCTTCATCGTGGATGAGGCAGCCGACTTCTTCGCCAGCGACGAATCAAAGGAAGGAAAGGAGGACGCCCGAAGGATCGCCGAAAAGACACGATCGCTGGTCGCGAAGTCCCTGGAATCGGGGATCTCCACGATCCTTATGACGCAGCGCCCGGCCACAAACGCAATTCCCGTCATGGTCCGTGACCAGTTCCTCTACCGGCTGTGCCTCTATGTGGCATCGTCCGGAACGGCCAAGGTTGCTCTCGGTGACACCTACTTCGAGACAGTCGCCCCGATCAACCCGGCCCTCCTGGACCCGGCAATCAAGGGACAGGCCGTTCTGTTCACCCAGGGCCGCTCCACACTGCTCCGCGGATTCAACTTCGAGGACCCGTTCGTATGGGGCGTTGTTGACGAAGTGGTGGACCGCCAAAACCAGGCCATCGAAGCCGCCCCCACCTCCCCGATCACTCAGGCAATCGCCCTGATGCGGAGTAAGAAAGTCGACTTCATGACCACGGCCGAACTGGCGCCCGCCCTCGGAATCCACGAGGAAGATGCCACCGAGCGCGGAAAGCAACTGAACAACTTGCTCGGCGTATCCGCAGGCCGCAACGCGAAGGGCCGCGGCTACCTCCTGGCCGACCTCATCAAGGCCGCCAAGTCCGGCTCGTGACCGTCACGAGGCACCGACAGGCCACCGACACAGGACCGTCATCCACCGTCATGGCACCGACATGCCGCCTCACGCGTGCCAGTGCCATGACGGTCCCCAGACGGTCCCCGATGACGGTCTTGACCAGCCCAGATGATCAAAAACCCATGAGGGAGGGAATCCGCGTTGCGAGCCTCTGTAGCCGCCACGATCGGCATCGGGGCGACCGCGGCCGTCATCGCGGCCGCACTCGTACAGACCGCCGGCGACAACCCCATAGGCACGGCGCTCAGCATGTCCGTCCCCGCCCAGTACAGGGCGCTGATCGAAAAGGCGGGAAACACCTGCCCCGAGGTCACACCGAACCTGCTCGCCGCGCTCCTGACCCAAGAATCCGGTTTCAATCCCAAAGCCCGGTCACCGGTCGGCGCGCAGGGCATCGCCCAATTCATGCCGTCCACCTGGGAGAAACACGGGATCGACGGAAACGGCGACGGTAAACGGAACGTCTTCGACCCCGAGGACGCCATCCCCTCGTCCGCCAAATACCTCTGCACCATCGCCGGGGATGTCAAAGACGTCCCCGGCAACAAGCAGAGCAACATGCTGGCCGCCTACAACGCGGGCAGCGGCGCCGTGCGCAAATACGGGGGCGTTCCCCCGTACAAGGAAACACAGAACTACGTACGCTCCATCACAGCACTCGCTAACAAACCGGCCAGCGGCGGAAAAACCGCCAGCACAACACAGGCCGCTGCCGCTATCGCTGCGGCAAAAGGCGTGATCGGCACCCCCTATTCGTGGGGTGGCGGAAACGCCAGTGGCCCAAGCGCGGGAACCTGCTGCTCGCCTCGGGGACGGTCCGGATCAAGTATTCGCGGTTTCGACTGCTCCGGACTCACCCTGTACGCCTACGCGAAAGCCGGAATCACTCTGCCGCGCACGGCGGCCCAGCAGTACGCCGCATCCGAACCGGTAAAGCCAGGACAAATGCGGCCCGGCGATCTGGTGTTCTACGGCGCCAGCGCCAGCAGCATTCACCACGTCGGCATTTACATCGGAGGCGGCTGGATGATCGACGCCCCCCGCCCCGGTACCGAAGTCCGCTATTCCCCCCTGGACACGATGCGCGACCTATTCGCCGTCGGCCGTCCCGCATCCCACAACAGCAAGGAGATCTGAAAATGCGTGCTTCCGT
Source organism: Streptomyces sp. NPDC043867 (assembly GCF_056435845.1). NCBI lineage: Bacteria > Bacillati > Actinomycetota > Actinomycetes > Kitasatosporales > Streptomycetaceae > Streptomyces > Streptomyces sp. NPDC043867. Next base: position 62,764 of record NZ_JBWKDS010000041.1, read on the forward strand.
CACCCTCGCCAAGCCCCAGGACCTGTCCAAGGGCTTCCAGGACTTCTTCGACACCATCGGCCTCAGCGCGGGCGGCATGGTCACCAAGGCGATTGCCGCCGTGATCGCCATCATCGCCCTGCGCATGCTCTTCCAGCTCTCCGGCGACCCCAAGGGCGCCCTGCGCAAGGGGTCGATGGCGCTCGGCACCCTCTTCGTCGCCGTGGTCCTGGCGCTGTACGGCGACACCCTGTTCTCCACCGTCACCCAGGCCAAGGGCTGACCCGCATGGCAGACAAAGACCCCTGCGACGCCCTCAAAGGCACCCCCGGATACGAATACTGCACCCGGGACGACTCATCCGGCAGCCCCCCCGGCACAGGGGGCGGAGGCGGCGTCACCGACGGCGTCACCGACGGTGCCGTGCACAACGTCAAAGATCTCGCGGACAGCCTGATCATGACGCTGCGGAAGCTGGTGGCGCCGGGGAAGACGTGGGCGCCGGCGAAGCCAGACAGCTGGGTGTACGAGCAGTTCATGTGGCTCGGGCAGCACCTGGCCGTCGCGATCTTCCTCTGTGTCGTGGTCGTGTGCGCCCTGACCGCCTGGCAGGGCGCACCGCGTCTGCGGCAGCTGGGGGCGTCCACGGGATGGACGCTCGCGGCCGTGGCGGGCATGGCGTCGATTCCCGGCGCGGTGATGCTGCTGAACAGGGCCGTGTCAGCCGCGTTCACGACCATGTTCGCCAGTGATGAGTCCACGCTCTTCGGCGTCATCAGCAAGGACATGGACGATGCCGCGGACGCGTCCAACCCGCTGGCCGTGCTGATCATCATCGCGGCGCTCGTGGTGTCCCTGGCGTTTGCAGCGCTCGTGTTCATGACGCGGCAGCTCGGGATCCTGGCGTTCGTGTGCATGGCCCCGTTGGTGCTGGCCTCGCTGGCCCGCGACGGAGACACATCCGCGGTGAAGGCGTGGGCGCAGCGGCTGCTGGGCCTGATGTTCACGCCGTTCGCCCTGCTGTTCCTCTCACCGTTCGTGAAGCTCGTTGAGGGGTCGCTGGTCATGGACGCTGTCCTGCTGGTCGCCGCAGACGTGCTCATGCTGCGCATGATCTTCCACGGAGTTCCCTACTTCGGACCGAAGATTGCTGGCGCTGCACGCGACGCGGTGGAGCGTAGGACGGACAACCCGCTTGCACACGCCGTCGTGCGTGCTGGTGCCCCGACCGTGTACGAGAGGGAGAACGTTCCTCGGGGTCATCGCACGGTGGACACCCCGGGCCGGGCCGTATCCCAGGACCGTGGGGTGCTGCTCGGGGCCTACGGGATCCGGCACAAGGACAGGCCGGGACGGTTGACCACCGCGTCGACCATCGCCAAGGTCCAGCACGACGCCGACCGTACCGAGCAGCTCCGGCAGGCCCGACAGGATGCGCGGGGCGAGGTCCGGCGGCAGCCGGTTCCGCCGTCTCCCCGCACCTCCGGGTCTCCGGCCCGCAGCCCACGGCCGGCGCCTACAAGGCCGGTGCCTGCTCCCGCACCGTCCCCGCAGCCGGCACCCACCCGGCCGCCTGCCACCCCGTAGAAGACCGGACCGCATGTGGCCCCGGGGGGGGGGGGGGGGGGGGGGGGGGGGGGGGAGGGGGGGGAGGGGGGGGGGGGCCCCCCGCTACACCCCCGTCCCCACCCCCCCCCCTCAGGGGGAAGGGATGCTGTGTTTCTTTTCCCCCG
>NZ_JBWKDS010000041.1:64485-77526 GCF_056435845.1 Streptomyces sp. NPDC043867
CACACCCCCCCCCCGCCCCCCCCCCACCCAGAGACGCCCCGCGCTCTCTCCCCCCCCCCCCCCCCCCCCCCCCCCCCCCCCCCCCCCCCCCCGGGGCCACTCGGTCTCACCGCCCGGCCGAAGCATCGGCCCACCGCCCGCACCTTGAGGAGGACCTGATCGTGTATTCCCTGACGCCCGGCTACCGCGTGCCCGCGGTGCAGCGCGGCCTCAGCCCCGTGGAATCCCTGCTGACGAAGGCCAACGCTTCGCTCGGAGGTGCCGTCCTGATGTCCGCAGCGATTACCCCACCGCCCGTGTGGACCTTCGGCGCCGTGGGCGCAGCCGCCGCACTCCTGAATCTGGCGCCCGGCCCGCGCTCGCTCGCACGGTGGGCTGCGGTCGGATACCGGCACCTGCGCGAACGCGCCGCCCCCGAGGACGTATTCGCGCAACCGGGAGCGACCGAGACGTGGACGCTGTACCCGGGGCACGGTGTCATGCAGGACGCGGCGCTACGCGAGGCCTGGCATGCCGCATTCTCCCGGGCGTTGGTTTTCGCTGCCGGGCAGGCCCGCCAGGCAGGCGTTCAGGTCCACGTCACCCACCACGCCGCCGTCCGCGACTACACCACCCACACCCAGACCATCTCCGTGCACGTCCCCAAGGGGCTGGCCGGCCAGCCCGCCCGGATCCTGGACACGCTCGCCCACGAATTCGCTCGGCTCGGTGACCTCACCCCGGTCGACCCCGAGCCGATCCCCACCGTCACCGAGCGAGGCGCCGCCTGGGTCGGCCTGGAGGACGGCCGGTACGCGAGCACCGCCCGGGTCACCGGCTGGCCCGATGAGACCGGCGGGGACCTCATGCAGCAGCTGCTCCTGGGCCAGAGCGGCGACCGGTCGATGTCGGTGCTGTACCGGCCGCTTCCGGCCGGGCAGTCCCGCAGGTCCGCGAAGTGGCAGGACGCCGCGGCCGGCGCCTTCACCACCGACAAGATCAAGGCGGAAGCGCACGAGATCGCCAGCGGCACCACCAAAGGAGCTCTCGTACAGGGCGCCACGCTGGTGGACATCGACGCCTACCTGACCGTGTGGGGCGACAGCCCCGAGTCCGTCACCGACGCGCGCTGGCAGTCCTGCCTCACCGCCGACCGGCACCGCATCCGTCTCGACTGGCTCCCCGGCCAGCAGCACCGGGCCCACGTGATGACCACCCCGCACGGGGCCTCCACCAGGAAAGGGGCGATCCTCTGATGATCCGCCTGCCCTCCACCCACGCCGCGATCACCGCCCCGCTCGTCGCCTCCAGCACCCGCTTCCCCGGAGTTCCGATCGGGCGGTCCTTGCTGGACGGGCGTGCCTTCCACCTCTCCCCCGTCCTGACCCATCAGCGCCAGCTGTCGTCGACGAATTCGATCGCCCTGGGTGGGCTCGGGTCGGGCAAGTCCACAACGGACAAGGTCTGGCTCCACCGCGAGATCCGTGAGCACGGCCACCAGGCCGTCGTCATCGACTCCTTCGGTGAGGACGGCTCGACTGGGGAATGGCGCCCCGTCGTCCAGTCCCTCGGGGGCCGGGTCATCGAGGCCGGCGCCTTCACCCTCAACCCGGTCAGTCCGCTGTTCCCAGCGGAGGTCCGCGAGCAGCTGGTCCGGTCCCTGATCTTGGCGGTCGAACCGAGTGCGCTCAGCTATCAGGCTACCCACGCACTTCAGCACGCGCTCAACCACCCCAAGTCGGCCTGCCTGGACGGGCTGGTCGACGCACTGGTCCTCCCCGAGTCGGGCCGCTGGCCGGTAGAGAAGCTGACCGAGTGGGGCGAGGGCGCCGCCATCGCCCTGAGCCGCTACACCGAGGGCAGCCTGCGCGGGCTGTTCGACGGACAGGACGCAAGCCTGCCCGAGACGGATCTGCCGATCGTCAGCTTCGACTTCACCACCCTGGACCGCAATTCCCCGGCCATCCCTTCCCTGATGGCCGCGGTGGGGTGCTGGGTGGAGCACGTATGGCTGCCGCAGTCGACGGCCGTGCACCGCCACCTGGTGCTTGAAGAGGCCTGGCAGATCCTGCTGTCGCCCGCCACCACCGAGCTGATTCAGCGCCTGCTGAAGAACAGCCGCAAGGCGGCACTGTCCATGAAGGTGATCATGCATACGCTGTCCGACCTTGGTAACGGCCGGGCGCAGGACCTGGCGCGGCTGTGCGAGATCGCCCACGTGGGACGCCTGAACCCGGAAGAGGCCGCAGCGGTCGGCACCCTGCTCGGACTACCCGCCTGCGCGGTGGAAAGGATTTCCTCCCTCGAACCCGGTCAGGCGGTGTGGAAGGTCGGCCCGGACTACTGGGACATCATCCAGACCGACCTCACCGAGGAAGAAGCCAGGCTGACTGACACGTCCTCCCGACGTCGCCAGGCACAGCAGGCGCATAAAGGCGACGCCGACACCGACGGTGACGTCACCGCGGACGCCGACCTGGAAATGGTCGGCGAGGAAACCGGTGCCGACCCGGATGAACAGGTGGCGGCCTCCGCCGACGACTACAGCCTGAGTGCCGAGCTGCTGACGCCATTCGAGCAAGCGACGACCGAGAACGAAGACGACGACTACCCCTGGGAGATGCCGCCGAACGTCATAGATCACCGCCACGCCACTGTCCTGCAGGCGGCGAGTGAGGGACGGTGTAGTGAGGCCGCAGATCTCGCCGCCCTCGGTGAACGCGAAGACATCACCGCCCACGGCATCAACTCCGACGAAGCCATGTCGTGGCTGGCCACCAGAGCGCGCGTGGCGGAACTGTGCGGGAACCTTGACCAGGCGGTTCAACTGCGCGCTACCGTCGCGCGTATGGGCAAAGATGTCGACAAGGCAGGCTGGTTTGAAGGAGACGCCGACACCGAGACACCGTGGTACCGCGGGCCGCAGCCGGCCACCCCTGAACCGGCGTCGATCCCGGTCGATCCTGAGGACTCGCCGTCGACACGGCGACGTACCTGGCCGTATGTTGCCACGATCGCCGCTCTTGCTGTCGGCGCAGCCTGCGTATGGCAGAACGCCGAAATCGAAGAACGGCACCAAGAACGCCAGCAAAAGGCTGCCGCCTATCAGGGCAGGTCCGGTGCTGCGCTTCACATCGACGGTGTCAGCGCCGACGTGAAGGCACGGTGGACCAGAGACCGAACGCACGTGATCGTGCTGATGAGTAGCTACTTCGACAAGAACGCGAAGTTCCTGCGCATCGACGCCTCAGGAAAGACGGCTCAAAGCGGCCGGGGGCGTGACGGCTGGTACCCCGAGGATCCGGAAATTTCGGTGCCGGTCAAGGACCCGCTGGCCGACATCACGGTCCGGGTAGCGATCGGTGGGAAGTCCTGGAAAAAGGGCTCACGCGCCCACTCTCTGACAGTCCGCCTGTCCCCGACCGGCGTTGCGTACGACGCGAAGACGGGCAAGCAGTTGCCGTCTGACGTCTGACCGCTTCTCGAACCGAGGGCCCGCCCCCTGCTCCATTTTGGGTGCGGGCCTTCGGCATGCATGTCACCAGACGCTCCGCCCGGTCCTCGCCCACCCTCTCCAGTCGCCACGGCGTCTGAGGGCACGAGCGAGGACGGGGCAGGCCGTCTGGCCGCGCGCACCACCACCCCTTATCCCCGACCGATTGGAGAACGCGTGGCTGTCATAGGTGTGTTGACGGAGCCGACCCCGCCCACCTGGTGGAAGGCCAACCGGCACAAGGTCTTCGGTATCGCTGGGCTGCTGCTCGGCTACTGGATCGGCACCCACCTGCATGGCACTGCCGATCCGCAGCCGCAGCACCCGCGCCCGGGCCACACGACGCCCGCGCCGGCCACGCCCGGCGAGCACCCCAAGCGTTCGTCCCACAGCCTCGCCGCATAGCCCGGCCGCACCACCTCGCTGCGCCCCGCACGACACCTGCACGACGTCGGCGGGGCGCAGTGCTGTCCACCGACGACTGGAGGAGATCACTCGTGCTCATCCCTCGCCCGCGCCGCCGGATCGGCCGGCCCCGCCCGCAGCGCCCTGGTCCTCGCTACCCGCAGCGCCCGACTCGCCTGCCCGGCATCTGGAGTCGGTGATGCGCTCTCGTCCTACCCGTCGTCGCTGCGCGGAGACGCAGCGGGTTCTGCGCGGTGCGCAAGGCGTTCCGGAGTACGACCGGGGCAGCTGCCCAGACCATCTCCTCACCCGTCGGCAGGTCCGGGACTGCGGCCTCTGTCCAGCACACGAGCCGGTAGGAGTCCTGCGCTGTGCGCGCTGCCGCTACCGGCCCACGTGGGCGTGCCTGCCCGGCCATCGGGGGCGGGCGTACCTGTACGACATGCGCCTGGCGCGGCCCAAGCGGGTGCCGACGCTGGCGCAGGAGTGGGCGCTGGACCGCGCGATGGCTGCCCGCCAGACGTGCCCGCGGCCCACCTGCGGCCGCCGCTACACCTACTGCATTCCCTTACGCACCTTGGGCTGCTGCCTCGAATGCCACGACGGCACGCCGGCCGACCCCACCACCTACACCCTGCCGCCGGCCAAGCACCAGCTGGCCGCCTAACCCTCAAGGAGCCTCCCGGTGAGCCTGCACTGGTCATCCCGCCCGAGCACTGCACGCCTCGAACCGCCTACCGTCCGGCCCGAGAGCCCTTTGTGGTCGCGGGCTGCGGACACGGCCTGCGAGACGCTCGCAAGCGAGATCAGCCGCACGGACGGCAAGGCATCTCTGCTGCTGGCTTTCGACGGCGCCCTGCTGGCCGGCCTCGCGTCCCTCGCCCCGCGGGGCCTGCCCCTCTTATCGCTCGGGGTGGGCGCGGCCGCCGTGCTGGCCCTGACCGGGGCAGCCGTGCTGCTGCTCCTGGTCGTCCGGCCCCGCCTTGGAGGCGGCGACCGGTCCTCCTTCTCGTACTGGGCGCAGCTCGATGACGACGGGATCCGTGAGTGCCTGCAGTACGACATGCGCCTGACCCGCATCCGTGTGCTGTCCGTTCTGGCGATGGGCAAGTACCGCCTCTTGCAGCGCGCAGTCGACCTCAGCCTGGCCGCTCTGGCCCTGCTCACCCTGGCCGCCGCCACCGCCCCGATCGCCGCCTGATCGCGTGACCGGCACTCCGATCGTCGCCGGGGACGACGCCCGTACCGCCCGCTGGTGGCCCCTGGACGCCCTGCCTCCGCGCGGCCCTGAGCCAGGCCCCGTCGACGGCCACCCGCACCACCCCCGAACAGGAGCCCATCCGATGAAGCGCCCCACCTTCCGCCGCTGCCGGACCGCCCCCGAGGACCAGGCCGTCGTCGACCAGGTCCGCGCGATGCTCACCGCCGTACGCAACCCGCAGCCCTGGACGCCCGGCGGCGCCCAGGACATCGCCGTGCGCGTCGGACCGTTCATCGAGCGGGCTCACACCCGGCCCGGCGACGACCACGGCCCCGACCTGATCGCCGTCGCGCTGGTCCACCCCGACACCCCGCACGGCGCGGGCTACCTCCACGGCCGCCGGCTCGGCTACACCGAACGCGGTTGGCTCCGCTGCGAGACCAGCGCGATCCTCGGTCTCTGGCAGCCCGGCTACGCGATCCTCACCCACGCCGCCGCGAACCTCCCGCTGCCCGACGACGTCGGCATGGAGCTCGCGCACTACGCTCTCTACATCGAGGTCCGCCAGCGCGACGACAGCCTCGACGGCTACACCCTGCTGCGCCTCGGTCCGTACACCCAGACCAGGCACGCCCAGCGCGACTACGACCGGATCACCGCCGCACTGGACGGACGCGAGACCACCCTTGTGCCCGGGTTCCGCGTCTCCGCGAGGTTCGGGCCGTTCGACGTGAGCGACCACCAGTTGTTCGCCGACCCCTACGAGGCCGACGCCGTCGTGCTCCTGGAGGCGGCCGTCGCGGGGGTGAGCGCATGACCGCCCCGGCCCTGTACGAGATCGAGACCAGCGAGGGCGACGACGGGACCATGCACCCCGTCGAACACCTCTGGACACCGGATCACGGCGACCCGAAACGACTCGGGTTCATCACCCACAACGGCATCACCATCACCGGATACGGAGCAGAGGACGAACCGCCTGTCGGGTTCATCGCGCTCGGACACCACCGCTGGGGTCATGTCATCGAGGCCGCAGCCGCCTACATGGCCAAGATCTACAACTGGCGGGAGCTTCACACCTACCCGCACGCCGACCACGGCGACGTCATCCCACGGATCCCCCGCGCCGTTCACACGCACGCTGCGGTCCTGCACCACCCGCACCCAGCCCACCCCTGCGGCTGCGCGTGGGACGACCAGTGGCGTCTGGTCTGGGTACCGCCCACCGAGCCCGGCGCCGTCCCGGTCACCGCCCTGCGGCACCCGGCGGCCGCGGTGACCGCCGCCGGGATCCCCAACCCCGACGAAGACGGTGCGCCCGCAACCTGGGCGGCCTGACAGCCGAAGGCCCGGCACCCTGCGATCCGTCGCGGGGTGCCGGCTTCTTGCGTTTTCGGGCCAAGTCGGGGCTTCTACACGTCCGGGAAGTTGTCTGCCACCCGTGCCATGTGGTCGCGCAGCTGACCCGCGAGCTTGTCCGCCTTCGCCTGGTCCACCTTCGCGGCTCGCTTGTAGGCGGCGGCCATGCCTCGAGTCTTCCGGGCGAAGAGCCGAGCAGCGGTGACGTACTCCCGGAACTCCTGGAGCGGATCGGCGGCGGCCTCCTTCTCGGCGGCTTCCTTCTCCGTCTGCTCCATGGCCAGGTTGCGTACCCGTTCCGCCAGCTCCTCTTTCGACTTGCGAGGGAGCTGCTGAACGATGCCGGTGATGGTCTTCTGGCTGACCTTGTTCTTGCCGGTGACCTCAGCGACGGCCCGGGACGGCTTACGGCTTCGACTAGAGGCAGGCCGTCCCGGGTGCGCGCGGTTCCGTCACAAGCCGGCGCACCATCCAGCATCCCGCAGTGTCCAGACCACCGGCCACCGGGTGATCACACAGCAGAGGCGCACCCCCAACCGTCCACAGCCGGGGTGCGCCTCTCCCTATTCCGCCCCGAAGGGCGAGAACGGAGACCATCATGCCCGCCCCCACCCTCTTACGGCAGCCGACACACACAACCGTCATTGCCGCGGCCCTCGCATGTGTGCGCCCGCCCGGCCTCGCACAACCCACGCCGTGCTGTCCTCCACCTGGCCGCTCCCGCAATGATCGATGAGCTGACCACGTAAGCGCACACGAGCGGCCTCTGCCGTCCGGATCCCCATCCGGACGGCAGAGGCCGTTTTTTGCGTTCAGGAGTTCAACCAGCAGCGGGTGATTCAGGTGGGCCGGCGCTAGCTGACCGCTTCTCCCGGTCCTGAAGAAGCAGGTCACAAACCTTGTCACGCTCTTCGGGGTCCATCTTGAACAGGAGCAGGGTCGCTGCTTCGACCCCGTCGTGATACGGGAACTTCTTCAGTGCCTGGACTGCGTCCCTGGCCTTCAGGCTGGCCTCCCGTTGCTCTGGAACGGACTCCTTCTGAGCCATCTGTACGGGCGGCGTCAGCCCCCCAGACCGACCCGTTACCGTTTCGTGATTATTCACGCCGTGAATTTCTGCAGTCTCGGTCGGCGCCACCCGGTCCCCCCGCCAGCCCGAGGACGTTACCGTTTCGTGATTATTCACGCCGTGAATTTCTACGGGGTTCACCGCCCTCTTGTGGCGGACCTGCGCCCTCTGGCGAGCAGCGCTGGCCCGCTCGTCAGCCTTCGCCTTCTGAGCCTGCGGAGACAGCTTGCTCAGGTTGCGGACATGCTCGGTTGTCCGCTTGCCCGTCATCAGGTCCTTCTGCAACTCCGGGGACAGCTTCAGCAGCGACAACTTGCTGGAGAGCGTAGATGCGGAAATCGCCAAGCGCCTACAGGCTTTGACCTGTGAACCGCCGTAGTAGTCCACCAGCTGCTTCAGCGCGTGGGCTTCCTCTAGGTCCGTCATGTCCTCGCGGTGGTAGTTCGCGATGAACGCAGACTCCAGCAGCTTCTCGTCCGTGCTCAGCCTGGCGTCGTCGACCCGTACAGGGATGGTGGCCAGGCCGACCCGTCGCGCTGCCTCCAGCCGCCTATGACCATCGATGACGACGTACTGCGTGCCCGGGGTCAGATCATCGGCACGCGTAGGCCTGTTCCGGACATAGGCGTCAACGGTGCCGACCACAATGGGCAGGATGACTCCGACCTCGCGAACCGAATCTACGGTGTCGTCCAGGTTGCGCAGATGATTGCGCGGGTTGTCGGGGTTGTCGCTGATCGCCGGGACCGCAAGATCGGTGAGAGCGGTGGTGCCGGCAGTGTCGCCACTGCTGATGGTCTGGTCGATCGCGTTCCGCCGGGAGCTTCGACCGGCGGTCCCGCTGAAGGAAGACCCGCGCCCCAGTTTGTCCTTCTTGCTGCTCACTTGACCCCCGCCGCGATGAGGCGCATGAAGTTGGCTTGCTTGCTCTCCGGCACGTAGGCCAGGAGCGGCCTCTTCAGCCGGACGGACTCCCGCTGCTCCTTGAGATCGTCCACAACGGCGATCACATGCTGGTCCTGCAGGTTGTGCCACTCCTCCAGGGACGACGTGGCGATGTACCCGCGCCGAGGATCGAAGAGGTTCACCACGATGCCGAGGCGGTCGATCTCCAGGTGCAAGTCCCCTTCGAGATCGTTGATCTGATCGATCAGCATCTTGTACGCATCTGCGGAACTGTCCTCGGACTGCACAGGGACCAACACTCCGGAACGTCCCGGCCTCTCGTTGGGACGTCTACGTCCGTAGTAGAGGCCGGCGTCCATGCTGAGCCCAAGACTGGGAGGGGAGTCGATGACAATGACGTCGAAGTCGGCCTCCAACGGGTGCAAGGCATGTTCGAGCGCTGACTCCTTCTGGAAGCCACGTGACTGGGCAGCCGTGAGCGCCAGCCTGGAGTCCAGCAGGAAGCCTTCCTGTGTGCCCGGCAGGACGTGAAGCCGTCCCGCGAACCGAGGGTCCTCAAGGGGCACCAAGAGATCCCGGATACCGCCCTCAGGGTCGCCGGTCATGTGAGTGACCAAGCTCTCCTGGCCCACAGGGATGGGAGGGACACCCAATTGGTTACTGAGGTGCAGCTGAGGGTCGTAGTCAACGAGCAGGACCCTCTGACCGCCTGCGGTGTAGCCGGAGATAGTGGCTAGGAGCTGCTCGCGCGTTCGCCTCAGCCGCTCCAACTCGGTTTGATTGAGGGCTTCGATGAAGTCCTGGAGGCACTTGACGCCAATGCCCTGCGGTTCGGCGTGCGCTTCGGCAAGCCCTGCGGCGATGGTGGTCTTGCCGACACCGCCTTTCTGGTTGACCACGATGATCCGCCGCGGCGGGCTGGGCAGTCCGGCCTGCTTCGGCGAGGGGTTGTCCTGAAGCCAGTCCCGGATGCTCTGCGCGAGGGCCTGGGTATACGAGAGGCCGCGATCGTTGCACTTGGCCTTGAAAGCCTCGTACAAACCTTGGGGCAGCCAGGTAGAGAACGACTTTGCGCCTGCGGTGTCGACGCTCGGTCGGGAAGCGCCGCTCTCGCACCAGCTGATGATGGCCGTTGTGGCAGCGTCCTGGATATCCAGGCCGAGTTCGGCACAGCGAATCTTGAGTTCTTGCTGGAGAGCCGAAGGGAGCTTGGATGCCACCTTTTCCCGGTCTCCGTCAGGGTATGGGGAAGCCATGGCGTTACCTTACTGACTCCCCCTCCACCTGATGGCCCCCGGAGGCCGCCCGTTCGTCCAACTTCACCCAGACGAGCCCCAACGAACTGCAGCGCCCTCTCGGTCAGGGGCGCAACCGCTGTGCCGGATACGGACCACAACGTGAGTGAGGTTGGTCCGGGCCGAGTGGGTTCGGCACGGACCAGTACGGAACCTATCCTGCACTCGGGTCGCGCATAGGGGTGATCAGCAGCCCAGGCCCGTAACCAGCCATGCCGTAACCGCGGTTGGGGGCGTATGCGCTCTTCCATCTTCACGGTGGCTCTGACTGCCGGACTGCTGCTCACCTCTGTCACCGCTGCCGCGGCCGACGTGGAGCGCGGTGGGTGCGGGCAGCTGAAGGCCACGAGCGACCGCACGTGTCTGGGGGCGAAGGACAGCCACGGCCCGTGGGTGGCACTGCATATCGAGCGCAGGCGTGGCCATGACTGGGCGTGGGCGAGTGGGATGATCTCGGACCGGGGCCGTCTGTGGCTGGAGGTTGCACACGACGGGCGCACCACGCGGGTGGATGTGACCCGGGCGCCGGCCGACGGCAGCACGGGGCAGTCGATGCTGTCCACGAGAGCCGTGTACGACGGCCCGGGGTTCCGGGTGCGGGCGTGCGGGAATGAAGCGGGCGGCTCGCGCCGGACCTGTTCCGGGTGGCACTGAGGCCCGAGGCGGTCGGCCCCTGGTCTGCACCACGGTACGAATTTCGGGTGCTGCCGGTCACGGGCAGAGACCACGTGGGGGCCCCATACCGGGCGGGGTCGGGCCCCCACGCGTGCGCACGAGCACCTGGGAGGCTCTGCACGCGGTGTCCAACGATCCCTACCGCCGATAGATGCGCAGACCGCACTACAGCCTTGCCCCAGGCGGTCTGTGAAGGTCGCGTCTGGAGCGTGCCGCCTTCTTTGAGGGTGTAGCGCGTGCGGCGTCCGTCGCGTTCGCGGTGCAGGTAGCCGGCCTCTTCGAGGTCGGTGACGATACTCAGCGGGGTGCGTTCGGTGACGTGGCAGGCTGCGGCGATATCGCGGAGGCCGCTGGCAGGGACACGGTTGATGACCGCCAGCACGCGGGCGTGGTTGGTGAGAAACCCGCCCCGCCACGTAGCTCGGTGGAGGCGCGGGCCCGGGTCTGCGATGGAATCCTGGCCGCCGCCCGCTACCCGTCGTCTCTGCGGCCACCGTCACTGGAATGTCGTGTTGACGGTGACGGGAGTGCGCGTATTACTGCGGGCAGCGAACCTGGCTGCCGTTGTCCTCCAGCGTGTTGTCCCGCATCCACCCTGCGTAGCCGGTGGTGAGGTTGCGTGCGTAGCTCCAGGTGTAGCCATCCTGGCCGACTGTGTAGCAGTGGTAGTTGATGACGTGGCTGAGGTGGGCCAGCCCCCGGCTGGGGCAGGAGGTACTGGAGCCGGTTCGCATGTTGACACCGTTGGCCTTGTTGGTCCCTTGCGCGGGGTCGAGGTCGGGCGGGGTGCTTCCGCAGGGGTAGTGCGCGGGGGCGGCAGCTGCGGAGCCGGCCAGCGCGAGGGGGCTGACAAAAGCGGCTGCCATCACGAGCGGCAGTGCCCTGGCGGTGAATGACTTCACGGTCTTCTCCTTCGTTGACTTGCCGATTCAACCGGCCTGGCAGGCCCGTTGGCCAAGGCCTACCTGAACCAGGTAGGCGTCTCGGCTCTCAACAGTGTGTGGAATCCGCCCGTTGGCGACTAGCTTTTATCAGGCCTTTGATCCGACGCCGACGGCTGCCGTCCCCGGTCGCCGCGCCAGCCAGGCCCGACCGTCGTCACTCGTCCGGCCGTTGCGTCCGGCCACCCGCCAGATGCCCCACGTGTCCTCCTATAGCCCGGTAGCCCGGACCCGCTGACGAAGGGCTCGTTCGTGGACACGTCGAACAGCGACCTGCCTTCGCAGCTCAAGCGCCGCCTGGGCGAGGCCATCGTGAGCTACGAGCGCGCCGGGGGCTGAGTGAGTGTTTGCAAAGGTCCCCGGCTTTGTGATCTTGGTGTGGCCGGTGAGCCGGTTCGGGTAGACAGTTGGGATGACAGCGGGTGACGTGTCGTGCGACGTGTGCCAGCGGGTGATCGAGGACGGCTGCCCGGTGCGGGGTGAGGTGCCGGATTCGTCGGCGGTCTATGTCTATGACCTGGGCTTTGACGGTCGGCGGTTCGTCACCGCGTGTTCCGAGGAGCATCTGACCGTGCTCCATGAGCGGTATGGCCGCCGGCCGTTCGTCGAGGAGGAACTGTGGGTAGGCAAGATCGCCCGGGTGATGGACGAGAACCCCGACGGGCTCAGGATCGACCGGCTGGCTGAGGCAGCGGGGTTGACGGTTGGGCAGGTCGAGCGGGCTCTGGAGTGGCAGAACGCTCGGTTTGCCCGGTGGTGGGATCAGCGGTGCGGGTGACTGCGGCGGGCTTCGGTTTCTTCGTCCAGGTGGTGCCCGAGCGGGTGATGCGGCGGGTCATCAGTGTGATCGCTGCCCAGGTGATGAGGGTCTCGGAGTGCTGAATGAGCCGTTCGTAGTCGCGGGCATGCCGGCGGGCGTTCATCATCCAGGCCAGGGAGCGTTCGACGACCCATCGCCGGGGCAGGATGACGAAGCCGGAGGTGTCTTTGGGGCGGTTGACGGTCTTGATCGTCAGGTTCAGGTGCTTCTTTGCCCAGGTCACGAGCTTGCCCGCGTAGGAGCCGTCAGCCCAGACGATGGCGATCTCGGGGTGCATCAGGCGGAGACGGAAGAGGACTTCCTTGGCGGCGTCCCGGTCCTGGAGGTCCGCCGGGGTGACCATGACCATCAGCGGCAGGCCGCGGGTGTCGACCACGAGATGCCGCTTGCGGCCGTTGATCTTCTTGCCCGCGTCATAGCCGCGGGTGTCCCTGCCGACGGTCGAGGCCGCTTTCACGGATTGCGAGTCGATGATCGTGGCCGCTGCCCGGGGGCCTTTGCCCAGCTCGCGGCGGATCCGTCCGGCGAGAGCGTCGCGGATCTGGTTGACGACGCCGCAGGCAGCCCAGCGGGCCATGAATCCCCAGACCGTGCGCCAGGGCGGGAAGTCCGCCGGTAAGGCCCGCCATTTGCAGCCGGTGTCGACGACGTATCGGATCGCGTCGACGATCTCGCGGCGGGGGTGCTTCTCCGGCCGGCCGCCCCGGCGGGTCTCGCTGGCCGGGGTCGGCAGCAGCGGTTCGATCAGGGCCCACTCGTCGTCCGTCATGTCCGAGGGGTAACGGCGGGGACGCATCTTCTCCTCCCGCTGCTGAACCTGTGGCGGGGGGGGGGGGGGGGGGGGGGAGGAGCAAGACCGAAACCACAACACAAAAGGAGAAGAGACGGGAAAGAGAGG
>NZ_JBWKDS010000042.1:0-76280 GCF_056435845.1 Streptomyces sp. NPDC043867
TCCGCCTTGCAGCTGCACGCGCCAGACCCCGCTCGGGTCGGTCAGGACGAACCGTCGGTCACAGCCAGCCTGATCCAAACGACAGGCCCTAGCCGAGCGCCTTGCCGGGCAGCTCGACCTTCGCGCCCAGCTCGACGAGCTTCTCCATGAAGTTCTCGTAGCCGCGGTTGATCAGGTCGATGCCGTGGACGCGGGAGGTGCCCTGGGCCGCGAGAGCGGCGATCAGGTACGAGAAGCCGCCACGCAGGTCGGGGATGACCAGATCGGCGCCCTGGAGCCGCGTGGGGCCCGACACGACGGCCGAGTGCAGGAAGTTGCGCTGGCCGAAGCGGCAGTTCGAGCCGCCCAGGCACTCGCGGTACAGCTGGATGTGCGCGCCCATCTGGTTCAGCGCGGAGGTGAAGCCGAGGCGGGACTCGTACACCGTCTCGTGGATGATCGACAGGCCCGTGGCCTGCGTCAGGGCCACGACCAGCGGCTGCTGCCAGTCGGTCTGGAAGCCGGGGTGGACGTCCGTCTCCAGGGCGATCGACTTCAGCTGGCCGCCCGGGTGCCAGAAACGGATGCCCTCGTCGTCGATCTCGAAGGCACCGCCCACCTTCCGGTAGGTGTTGAGGAACGTCATCATCGAGCGCTGCTGGGCGCCCTTGACGAGGATGTTGCCCTCGGTCGCCAGGGCCGCGGACGCCCAGGAGGCGGCCTCCAGACGGTCGGGGAGGGCCGCGTGCGTGTAGCCGCCGAGCGAGTCGACACCGGTGATCCGGATGGTCCGGTCGGTGTCCATGGCGATGATCGCGCCCATCTTCTGCAGCACGCAGATGAGGTCCTCGATCTCGGGCTCCACGGCGGCGTTGGCCAGCTCGGTGACGCCCTCGGCGAGCACCGCCGTCAGCAGCACCTGCTCGGTGGCGCCGACGGACGGGTACGGCAGCTGGATCTTGGTGCCGCGCAGCCGCTGCGGAGCCTCCAGGTACTGGCCGTCGGCCCGCTTCTCGATCTTCGCGCCGAACTGCCGCAGCACCTCGAAGTGGAAGTCGATCGGCCGGCCGCCGATGTCGCAGCCGCCGAGGCCGGGGATGAAGGCGTGCCCGAGGCGGTGCAGCAGCGGACCGCAGAAGAGGATCGGAATGCGCGAGGAACCCGCGTGGGCGTCGATGTCGGCGACGTTCGCGCTCTCCACGTGGGAGGGGTCGAGCACCAGCTCGCCGGGCTCCTCTCCCGGACGGACCGTCACACCGTGCAGCTGCAGCAGCCCGCGCACGACGCGCACGTCACGGATGTCCGGGACGTTGCGCAGTCGGCTCGGAGCGCTGCCCAGCAGGGCCGCGACCATGGCCTTCGGTACGAGGTTCTTCGCACCGCGGACACGGATTTCGCCCTCGAGCGGGGTGCCGCCGTGGACAAGCAGTACGTCATCAGAGCCGTTGACGGTCATGAATCTCGCGTTCCGGTGAGGTGGGCAGGGGTTGAAGAGGCAAGCGTAATGGCCGCCCACCCCCCTTCTGTAAGCCCGAGGACCTCCCAGCCCCGTCATAGCTTCGCCACAACACGAACCGTTCCTAATCGGGCACACCGGGTCACCGGCCCCGGCGTGCGCCGTGTCGGACCCTGCGCGCCCTGAGCTGCGTTCACTCGCGTACCCGCATTGCCTCCCCACGTGGCGGGAAGATGAGAGATCATGTCTGGCATGACCGAGGTGTCCTCGCTCACAGGACGGCTGCTCGTGGCCACGCCCGCCCTGGCGGACCCGAACTTCGACCGCGCGGTGGTGCTCCTCCTCGACCACGACGAGGAGGGCTCGCTGGGCGTCGTCCTCAACCGGCCCACCCCGGTGGGCGTCGGCGACATCCTGGAGGCCTGGGCGGACCTGGCGGGCGAGCCGGGCGTGGTGTTCCAGGGCGGCCCGGTCTCCCTCGACTCGGCGCTGGGCGTCGCGGTCATCCCCGGCGGCGCGGCCGGGGAGCAGGCCCCGCTGGGCTGGCGCCGGGTGCACGGCGCGATCGGGCTCGTGGACCTGGAGGCGCCGCCGGAGCTGCTCGCCGCGGCCCTCGGCTCGCTGCGGATCTTCGCCGGATACGCGGGCTGGGGCCCCGGCCAGCTGGAGGAGGAACTCGTCGAGGGCGCCTGGTACGTGGTCGAGTCCGAGCCCGGGGACGTCTCCTCACCCGCTCCCGAGCGGCTGTGGCGCGAGGTCCTGCGCCGCCAGCGCGGCGAACTGGCGATGGTGGCCACCTATCCGGACGACCCTTCGCTCAACTGACGGCTGTGAGCTTCAGTACCCTTGCGGCATGAGCACTCTTGAGCCTGAGACCCAGCCCCAGCGAGGTACTGGGACGGGGACCCTCGTGGAGCCGACGCCGCAGACGTCGCACGGTGACGGCGACCACGAGCGCTTCGCCCACTACGTCCAGAAGGACAAGATCATGGCGAGCGCCCTCGACGGCACGCCCGTCGTGGCCCTCTGCGGCAAGGTGTGGGTCCCGGGCCGCGACCCGAAGAAGTACCCCGTGTGCCCCATGTGCAAGGAGATCTACGAGTCCATGGGCGCCGGCGGCGACAAGGACGGTGGCAAGGGCGGCGACAAGAAGTAGCGCGCGCGGGGCGGCGGGCGACGGCCCGTAGCGACCCCGCCGCTCACTTCGGCGCAGCAGCCGCGTGGACCGAGTACGGCCGCGGCATCCCGGTGCGGGGTGCCGCGGCCTCGTCGTGCCCGAGAACCCCGGCGCGCGCTCTCCCGGGGCCCGGCCCGTTGCACGGCGTGCGTCCCGGGGTCACAGAGTGGTGGAGACCTCTTGTGGCCGCGTTCAAGAACTCCATAGCCTCCGGTGTGTTGTGCACTGCGAAACCGTCATTGCGTATGTTGCAACGCACTTCCCCGGAGGTTGCTCGATGAAGCTCTCTGTCCGTATGGCCGCGTCGCTGGCCGCCCTGGCGGCGGTCACCGGGACCGCCACCGCCTGCGCCCCCCAGTCCTCCGGCGACTCCGCCTCCGGCAGGGACGACAAGACGGGCACCCTGCGCGTCTGGCTCTTCCAGGAGGTCGACAACGGGCCGAAGGAGAAGGTCGTCGACGCCGCCGTCGACATCTTCGAGAAGGCCCACCGGGGCGCCGAGGTCAGAGTCGAGTACATCCCCGTCGAGACGCGCGCCCAGCGCATCAAGGCCGCCTTCAACGACCCCGGCAGCGCTCCCGACGTCATCGAGTACGGCAACACCGACACCGCCGGGTACGTGAAGGACGGCGGACTCGCCGACATCACCGGGGAGTTCACCGACTGGGACGAGGCCAAGGACACCGACCCGACCGCCCGCCAGTCCGTGACGGTCGGCGGCAGGGTCTACGGCGCCCCCTTCTTCGTCGGCGTCCGCGCCCTGTACTACCGCACGGACGTCTTCGAGGAACTCGGTCTCGAAGTGCCGGGGACGCAGGCCGAACTGATCGACACCGCGCGCCGCATCCGGGCCGCGAAACCCGGTCTGTACGGCCTCGCGGTCGGCGGCGCCTACACCTACGGCGCGATGCCCTTCATCTGGGCCCACGGCGGCGAACTCGCCCGGGGCAGGGGCGGCTCGTACGCCTCCGCCATCGACAGCGCCGCCGCCCAGAAGGGCATCAAGGTCTACACCTCGCTCTTCGGCGACAACAACTGTCCCGCGGCCAAGTGCGCGGGCATGGGCGGCAACGACACGGTGACCGCCTTCGCCGCGGGCAAGGCGGGCATGGCCATCGGCGGCGACTTCAGCCACGCGGCGGTGGAGGCCGGGAAGGTCAGGGGCAAGTACGCCGTCGTACCGCTGCCGGGGCTCGAGAAGGGCGAGACGGCCCCGGCGTTCGCGGGCGGGAACAACGTCGGCGTCCTGAAGAGCACGTCGCACCGTTCGCTCGCCGTGGACCTGATGAAGCGGCTCGCGTCCAAGAAGACGCAGGGCGAACTCTTCGACGCCATGGGCTTCCTGCCGACGTACACCGATGTCCGCGCCGACGTCGCGCAGAAGGAGCCCTTCGTCGAGCCCTTCGTGAAGACGCTCGCCGCGGGCACCAAGTTCGTCCCCGCCTCGCCCGCCTGGGCCCGGATCGACGCCTCGCTCGTCCTGCCGACCATGTTCCAGGAGATCGTCAGCGGCAGGAAGGACGTGCCGGCGGCCTCGAAGGACGCGGCGAGGAAGATGAACGACGCCTTCGGCTCCGTGGGCTGAGCCGATGACCGCGCACGACACCACCCAAGTCGCGGGCCGGGCCGGGCAGTCCGCACCGGGCCCGCCCGGACCGGTCCGGCGAGCCCCCGTCACGAAGGCGGGGTCCCCGAAGTCCCGGCGCGGGCACGGCGGCCGGGCCCCCTGGCCATATCTCGCCCCCGCCCTCGTCGTCCTCGGCGGCCTGCTCGTCTACCCCGTCTACCAGCTCGGCCTGATCTCGTTCCTGGAGTACACCCAGGCCCAGGTCAGCGGCGGCGAACCGGCCACCTTCCAGGGCCTCGGCAACTACGCGACGCTCTTCGCCGACGACGAGTTCTGGCGGGTGCTCCTCGCCACCGTGGTCTTCGCGGCGGCCTGCGTCGTCTCCACGCTCGCGACCGGCTGCGCGCTGGCCGTGCTGCTGACCCGGGTACGGGCACTGCCCCGGCTCGCCCTGATGCTGGCGGCGCTCGGCGCCTGGGCCACCCCGGCCGTCACCGGCTCCACCGTCTGGCTGTTCCTCTTCGACCCCGACTTCGGCCCGGTCAACCGCGTCCTCGGACTCGGCGACCACTCCTGGACGTACGGGCGGTACAGCGCCTTCGCCCTCGTCCTCCTCGAAGTGGTGTGGTGCTCCTTCCCGTTCGTGATGGTGACGGTGTACGCCGGCATCCGCGCCGTGCCCACCGAGGTGCTGGAGGCGGCCTCCCTGGACGGCGCCTCGCAGTGGCGGACCTGGCGCTCGGTGCTCGCCCCGATGCTCCGGCCGATCCTGTTCGTCGTCACCATCCAGTCGGTCATCTGGGACTTCAAGGTCTTCACGCAGATCTACGTCATGACGAACGGCGGCGGCATCGCGGGCCAGAACCTCGTGCTGAACGTGTACGCGTACCAGAAGGCGTTCGCGTCGTCCCAGTACGGCCTCGGCTCGGCGATCGGCGTGGTGATGCTGCTGATGCTGATGGCGGTCACGGTGGTCCATCTGCGGCTGCTGCGCGGACAGGGGGAGGAACTGTGAGTACGTCGCACACGGCGGGACGGTCCCTGCGGCCCCGGCGCCCCTGGCGGCTGGCCGCCGAGGCGTCCGCGCTGCTGATCGCGGTGGTCGTCGCCTTCCCCCTCTACTGGATGGTGCTGAGCGCCTTCAGACCGGCGGGGGAGATCGAGTCCAGCGAACCCCGGCCCTGGACGGCGTCGCCCTCGCTGGAATCCTTCCGGCGCGTCTTGGGGCAGCAGGAATTCGGCCGGTACTTCGTCAACAGCCTCGTGGTGGCCTGCTCCGTGGTCGTCGTCTCGGCGCTCGTGGCGTTTCTCGCGGCGTTCGCGGTGACACGCTTCCGCTTCCGATTCCGCACCACCCTGCTGGTCATGTTCCTGATCGCGCAGACGGTGCCGGTGGAAGCCCTCACGATCCCGCTCTTCTTCCTGATGCGGGACCTCGGCCAACTCAACACGCTGGGCTCGCTGATCCTGCCCCACATCGCCTTCTCACTGCCCTTCGCCATCTGGATGCTGAGGGGTTTCGTGAAGGCCGTACCCGAGGCGCTGGAGGAGGCGGCCCAACTCGACGGGGCGAGCCGCGCGCGATTCCTCTGGCAGATTCTGTTCCCCCTGGTCTTCCCGGGGCTGGTGGCCACGAGCGTCTTCTCGTTCATCTCCGCCTGGAACGACTTCCTGTTCGCCAAGTCGTTCATCATCAGCGACACCTCGCAGTCCACCCTGCCGATGGCACTCCTCGTCTTCTACAAACCCGACGAGCCGGACTGGGGCGGCGTGATGGCGGCCTCCACGGTGATGACGATTCCCGTACTGATCTTCTTCGTACTCGTCCAGCGGCGGCTCGTCTCGGGCCTCGGCGGAGCGGTAAAGGACTGACGTGATGGATGTGATTCCGGCGCCGCGCGCCGTGACGGCCCCCTCGCACGACGAGGTGCCGCTCGACCGGGCGACCGCCCTGTGCGCCGCGCCCGGCACGGGCGGTACGGAGCGGTGGCTGCGCTCCGTCCTGGGCGCGGCCCTCGGTCTGCCGCTGCCCCCGGGCAGGGCGGACGGCCCGAACACCCTGCGGCTGCGCCTCGACGACGCCCTGGAAGCGGAGGCGTACCGGCTCGTCGCGAGCGCCGGCCGGGGCGTCGAGATCACGGGCGGCAGCGCGGCGGGTGTCTTCTGGGGCGCCCAGACACTGCGTCAGCTGCTCGGCCCCGACGCCTTCCGGCGGGCCCCCGTCCGGCCGGGCGCCCGCCTCGCCGTCCCGCAGTGCGCCATCGAGGACGCGCCCCGGTTCCCCTGGCGCGGAATGATGCTCGACGTCGCCCGGCACTTCATGCCCAAGGACGGAATCCTGCGCCACCTCGACCTGCTGGCCGCGCACAAACTCAACGTCTTCCACTTCCACCTGACGGACGACCAGGGATGGCGTGTTCAGATCAAGCGCTACCCGGAACTCACCGGGACCGGATCCTGGCGGGCGCGCACGAAATTCGGCCACCGCGCCTCACCCCGCTGGGAGGAGAAACCGCACGGCGGCTTCTACACGCAGGACGACATCCGCGAGATCGTCGCCTACGCCGCCGACCGGCATATCACCGTCGTCCCGGAGATCGACGTCCCGGGGCACTCGCAGGCCGCCATCGCCGCGTATCCGGAACTGGGCAACACCGACGTCGTCGACACGGCCTCCCTCTCCGTCTGGGACAACTGGGGCATCTCCCAGAACGTACTCGCGCCCACCTACAACACCCTCCGTTTCTACGAGGGGGTGTTCGAGGAACTCCTCGAACTCTTCCCGTCCACGTTCATTCACGTCGGCGGCGACGAATGCCCGAAAGACCAGTGGCGGCAGTCGCCCACCGCGCAGGCCCGCATCGAGGAACTCGGCCTCGCGGACGAGGACGGACTCCAGGCGTGGTTCGTCCAACACTTCGGCAACTGGCTGTCCGCGCGCGGCCGTCGGCTGATCGGCTGGGACGAGATCCTGGAGGGCGGGCTCGCCGCGGGGGCCGCCGTCTCCTCCTGGCGCGGCTACCGGGGCGGCGTCACCGCCGCCCGCGCGGGCCACGACGTCGTCATGTGCCCCGAGCAGCACGTGTACCTGGACCACCGCCAGCACGCCGGCCCGGACGAGCCGGTGCCCATCGGTTACGTCCGCACCCTGGAGGACGTGTACCGCTTCGAGCCCGTGCCGCCGGAGCTGACCCCCGACGAGGCGCGGCACGTGCTGGGCACCCAGGCCAACGTGTGGACCGAGGTGATGGAGGACGCCGCCCGCGTGGACTACCAGACCTACCCGCGGCTCGCGGCCTTCGCCGAGGTCGCCTGGAGCGCCCTGCCCGCGCCCGCCGCCCGGGACTTCGCGGACTTCGAGCGGCGGATGACCGCCCACTACGCGCGACTTGACGCCCTGGGGGTGGCCTACCGGCCGCCCGCGGGCCCCCGGCCCTGGCAGCGGCGGCCCGGAGTGCTCGGCCGCCCGGCCGAGGGGGCGCCCCCGAACGCGTGAGGTCTGCCGGTGAGAGGGCCCGTCCCGGGGTGCGGCCCCCGGGACGCGGCCGACCGGCGGAAATGCGCTCAGGAGTCACCGAAGAGTGCCAATTCCCGCGGACCGGAGACACGGCGCCAAAAGGGACCATCTCGCAGGTGAGAGGGGCGAATGCCTCCTAGCGGACCCCCGCGTCGAGGGCCCGGGAAGATGTGCCAGAGTTGCCACGTCCGCCCTGTCAGCACGTACCGTACGGCAGCACAGGCGGGACCAGGTGGGGCAGCGGGAAGGGGCAGCCGGTTTGACCACGCAAGCACCGCGGGCGGCGCAGGCCGTCACGCTGCCCGGCTCGCTGGACGAGGCCGTGGCGGCCCTCACCGCCATGCCGGCCGCCGTTCCCGTGGCCGGCGGCACCGACCTCATGGCGGCCGTCAACTCCGGGCAGCTCAGGCCCGCCGCGCTCGTCGGCCTCGGACGCATCAGCGAGATCCGCGGCTGGCAGTACCAGGACGGCCACGCCCTGCTGGGCGCGGGCCTCACCCACGCGCGCATGGGCCGACCCGACTTCGCCGCCCTCATTCCCGCGCTGGCCGCCGCCGCCCGCGCCGCGGGACCGCCGCAGATCCGCAACGCCGGCACCCTGGGCGGCAACATCGCCTCGGCGTCGCCCACCGGTGACGCCCTGCCCGTACTGGCCGCGCTGGAAGCCACGTTGATCATCGCGGGCCCGGGCGGCGCCCGTCGCGAGATCCCGGTGTCCCACCTCCTCGCGGGCGTGGACATGCTCCGCGGCGGCGAACTCATCGGCTACGTGCGCGTACCGCTGCTGCACGCCCCCCAGGTCTTCGTCAAGGCGACCGGACGCACCGGCCCCGGCCGGGCCATCGCGTCCGTGGCCCTCGTCCTCGATCCCGCGCGGCGCGGAGTGCGGTGTGCCGTCGGCGCCATAGCGCCGATGCCGCTGCGCCCGCTGGACGCCGAGCAGTGGGTCGCCTCGCTCATCGACTGGGACAACAACCGCGCCCTGGTGCCCGAGGCGCTGGGCGCCTTCGGGGACTACGTCGCCGCGGCCTGCATCCCGGACCCCGTCCCGGCGGAGGACGGCTCCGTGCCGCAGCTTCCGCCCGCCGTACTGCACCTGCGGCGCACCGTCGCCGCGCTGGCCCGACGAGCACTGGGGAGGGCACTGTCGTGACCGACGACCAGCACGGAGAGGACGCCCCCCGGGGCGGCACCCACGGAGCCTGGGAGCGGCTGCCCCAAGGGGACTACGACGACGGCGCCACCGCCTTCGTCAAGCTCCCCGAAGGGGGCATCGACGCCCTCCTGGCGGAACGGGACAGCCCGCTCGCGGCGCCCGGGCACGGCTACGTGCCGCCGCAGATAACGGTCAACCCCGCCACCACCGCGGGAACGGACCCGGCGGCCACCGGGAGCTGGGCCGTGCCGGCCGAGGGCGTCCAGTGGCCGGAGGCGAACTCCGCGCCGCGGGAGACCGCGCACGACGAGTTCTCCTACCTGCCGGCGTCCACCGGGCAGTGGACCTTCGCCGACGCGGAGGGCTCCCACGCGTCCGGGCAGCAGACGCACGACGGCGCCCCCTACGGGCACGAGAGCGTGGGGCACGAGCCCGCCGGGCACGACGTCACCGGGCAGTGGTCCATCCCCGTCGCCGGTGGCGACCTTCCGGACGAATCGGGCGAGTTCACCACGTCGTCGCTGGTCGAGCAGTGGGGCGGGACACCGCCGGCCACGCTTCCCGGAGGCGCCTCCGCGCCCTGGGCGACGGAGACCACGGAGACCGTGGGGGAGCCGTGGTTCTCCGCCCCTCGCGGACACGGCGCCGCGGGAACGGCCGCCGAGGCCCCCGGCGGGGCGCCGATCGACCCGTACGGCGAGGTGCCCGCTCTGGCCGCCCAGGAGGCGTCCGAGCGCGTCCACAAGGCCGCTGAGGCCGCTGAGGCCGTCACCCGGGCGACCGCGCACCGCGACGGGACGGCCGTTCCCGGGCAGGAGACGGTCGCGCACGAGCACGAAGTCGGCGCGCACGAGCGCGAAGTCGCGGTGCACGAGCACGAGACGGCCCCGAACGGACACGACACGTCGGGGCGCGGGTTCGAGGCGGCCGGACACGTCGGGGAGGGCGGCGGGTCCGGCCCGGACGCCGGCTCCGGGGCCGGTCCCGAAGGTGGGTTCACGGAGCCCGAGGGCGAGTTCACAGGGCGCGAGGGTGGGTCAGCCGGGCTGCCGGAGCGGGAGCCCGCCGGTGCCGCGTACGACACGTCCGCCGGTGCCGCGTACGAGGAGTCCGCGCCGGTGCCGGAAGCCCCCGGCGACGCCGACGCCCCCGAAGCGGCCCCGGACGGTGCGGCAGACCCGGCGGCGCGGACCGCCGTCGAGGACGCCAAGGGCGCCGAGAACACCGAAGCCACCGAAGCCACCGAAAGCACCGAGGACGCGGGAGCCGCCGAGGTCCCCGCCCCCGCGCACGACGAGCACCCCATGTCGTCGTACGTCCTGCGGGTGAACGGCGCCGACCGCCCCGTCACCGACGCCTGGATCGGCGAGTCGCTGCTCTACGTGCTGCGTGAGCGGCTCGGCCTGGCGGGCGCCAAGGACGGCTGCTCGCAGGGCGAGTGCGGTGCCTGCAACGTGCAGGTGGACGGACGGCTCGTCGCGTCCTGCCTGGTGCCCGCGGTCACCGCCGCCGGCAGCGAGGTGCGCACCGTCGAGGGCCTGGCCGCCGACGGGCAGCCCTCGGACGTGCAGCGGGCGCTCGCCAGGTGCGGCGCCGTCCAGTGCGGTTTCTGCGTTCCGGGCATGGCCATGACCGTGCACGACCTGCTCGAGGGCAACCCCGCGCCGACCGAGCTGGAGGCCCGCCAGGCCCTGTGCGGCAACCTGTGCCGCTGCTCCGGCTACCGCGGCGTCCTGGACGCCGTGCGCGAGGTCGTCGCCGAACGCGAGGCGGACGCCACGACCGGCGACGCGGACGGCGACGAGGCCCGCATCCCGCACCAGGCCGGCCCGGGTGACGGTGGCGTCACCCGGTCGGCGTTCGAACCGGCGGCACCGCACGACAAGCCGCACGACCAGCCGCACGACCAGCCGTACGGCCAGGACGGAGGCCAGGCGTGAGCAACGAAGCCGCCACCGAGACGACCGCGGCACCCCCCGCCCCCGAACCGCTGCCGCACGGCCTCGGCGCGTCCCTGCCCTCGGCGGAGGCCCGCGCGAAGACGGAGGGCACCTTCCCCTACGCGGCCGACCTGTGGGCCGAGGGCCTGCTGTGGGCCGCCGTGCTCCGCTCGCCGCACCCCCACGCGCGCATCGTGTCCATCGACACCACCCACGCGCGCGAGATGCCCGGCGTCCACGCCGTCGTCACGCACGAGGACGTGCCCGGCGCCGCGCTGCACGGCCGGGGCAAGGCCGACCGCCCGGTGTTCGCCTCCGAGGTGGTACGCCACCACGGTGAGCCCATCGCGGCCGTCGCCGCCGACCACCCGGACACCGCGCGGATGGCCGCCGCCACCGTCATCGTCGAGTACGAGGTGCTCGACCCGGTGACCGACCCGGAGCAGGCCTTCGAGGCCGAACCCCTGCACCCCGACGGCAACCTCATCCGCCACATCCCGCTGCGCCACGGCGACCCGGACGCGGCGGGCGAACTCGTCGTCGAGGGTCTGTACCGCATCGGCCGCCAGGACCCGGCGCCCATCGGCGCGGAGGCCGGTCTCGCCGTGCCCCGCCCGGACGGCGGCGTAGAGCTCTACGTGGCGTCCACCGACCCGCACGCCGACCGCGACGCGGCCGCCGCCTGCTACGGCCTGGAGCCCGACCGCGTGAAGGTCGTCGTCACCGGCGTCCCCGGCGCCACCGCCGACCGCGAGGACCAGGGCGTCCAGCTTCCCCTCGGCCTGCTGGCGCTGAAGACCGGCTGCCCGGTCAAACTCACCGCCACGCGCGAGGAGTCCTTCCTCGGACACGCCCACCGCCACCCCACCCTGCTGCGCTACCGCCACCACGCGGACGCCGACGGCAGGCTGGTGAAGGTCGAGGCGCAGATCCTGCTGGACGCGGGCGCGTACGCCGACACCTCCTCCGAGGCGCTCGCCGCCGCCGTCTCCTTCGCCTGCGGCCCGTACGTCGTCCCGAACGCCTTCATCGAGGGCTGGGCCGTACGCACCAACAACCCGCCCTCCGGCCACGTGCGCGGCGAGGGCGCCATGCAGGTGTGCGCCGCCTACGAGGCGCAGATGGACAAGCTCGCGAAGAAGCTCGGGGTGGACCCCGCCGAGCTGCGCCTGCGCAACGCGCTGGCCACGGGTGACGTGCTGCCCACCGGCCAGACGGTGACGTGCCCGGCCCCGGTCGCCGAACTGCTCCAGGCCGTACGGGACTTCCCGCTGCCCGCGCTGCCCAAGGACACCCCCGAGGAGGAGTGGCTGCTGCCCGGCGGTCCCGAGGGCGCGGGCGAGCCGGGAGCGGTGCGCCGCGGCGTCGGCTACGGCGTCGGCATGGTGCACATGCTCGGCGCCGAGGGCGCGGACGAGGTCTCGACGGCCACCGTCAAGGTCCACGACGGCGTCGCCACGGTGCTGTGCGCGGCCGTGGAGACCGGCCAGGGCTTCGCCACGCTCGCCCGGCAGATCGTCCAGGAGACGCTCGGCATCGACGAGGTGTACGTGGCCCCGGTCGACACCGACCAGCCCCCGGCGGGCGCGAGCTGCCGCGGCCGGCACACCTGGGTGTCGGGCGGCGCGGTGGAGCGCGCCGCCAAGATGGTCCGTACGCAGCTGCTGCAGCCCCTGGCGCACAAGTTCGGGATGTCCACGGAGCTGCTCCAGATCACCGACGGCAAGATCACCTCGTACGACGGTGTGCTCTCGACGACCGTCACGGAGGCGCTGGACGGCAAGGAGCTGTGGGCCACCGCCCAGTGCCGTCCCCACCCGACGGAGCCGCTGGACGCGGCGGGCCAGGGGGACGCGTTCGTCGGCCTCGCGTTCTGCGCTATCCGCGCGGTCGTCGACGTCGACATCGAACTCGGCTCGGTCCGGGTCGTGGAACTCGCGCTGGCCCAGGACGTCGGCCGCATCCTCAACCCCGCCCAGCTCAGGGCCCGTATCGAGGCGGGGGTCACCCAGGGGGTCGGTGCGGCGCTCACGGAGAACCTGCGCACCGCCCGCGGTCTGGTCCGCCATCCCGACCTCACCGGGTACGCGCTGCCCACCTCCCTGGACGCGCCCGACATCCGCATCGTCAAGCTGGTCGAGGAGCGTGACGTCGTCGCCCCCTTCGGCGCGAAGGCGGTCAGCGCGGTGCCGGTCGTGACGTCCCCGGCGGCGATCGCGTCGGCCGTCCGCGCGGCGACCGGACGCCCGGTCAACCGGCTGCCGATCCGGCCGCAGGCCGCGGTGGTGACCGGGGCGTGACCGCCCCCGGACCGCCGCGCGAACCCGCTGGCCCGTCGGCCGCTCCGGTGCCGGGCCGGCCGCCTGCCGGTGTCGTCGGGGTGCGCCGCCGCACCGGGTCCGGGCGTGCGCCGGTCGTGTTCCCGTGTTCCTGTGTTTCCGGCGTTGTCAGTGGTGCCGCGTAGGGTTCTCGGCAGTGGGGGAACCGCCGCCCGGCGGCGGGGTTCCCCGCGGGGGAAGCACACATGCGGTCACATGCGCGGGGGAGCCATGATCACGACTGACACCGTTGTCGGCGGTGCGATCGGACTGACCGACGACGAGTTCGTTCCGTACGTCACGCTCGCGCCGACGCGGTGTCTGGCGACGGAGCCCGGTCTGCCGGCCGAGGGGGCCCTGCCGAGTCTCGGCGCGCTGCTCGGGGCGGGGCCGCGCGGAGTGGCGGATCTGGCCGACGACGTCGCCGTGCTCTCCGCCGAGCTGCGGGACCAGCTGGTCGCCGGGGCCGTGAGGGCCTGTGAGCGGGAGCTCGAGTCGATCGTCCTGGACGGGCCGGCGGGCCCGGTCTGCGGCACGGCTCTCCACCGCGACCCCGCCCTCATGGCCCTCTCAACGTCGGCGCCCTCGCTGGAAGTGCTGCTGCGGTTCGCGGCGGCGACCGAGGAACTCGCCTCGGCTCGCGGGCAGTTCGCCTCCCTGGAGGCCCGGTTCGGGCCGAGGGCGGTCGAGCGGGCGTCCGCGCAGCTGACGGCGGTCTTCGAGCGGGACGCGGGAGCCGGTGGCGTTCCGCCGTACTGGAGGGCGGCCGCGCTGGTGCGCCCGCTCGCCCGCATCGCGGGGCCGGGCGCCGGTCTCGTCCTGGACCTGCCGCGGCGGCTGCTGGACCAGGAGTTCGGCGCCGGCGGGATCGTGCGCTTCGAGGAAATCGACTTCCCGTCCACGCTGACGCACGGTCCGACCCGCCGCTTCCTGCGGGAGACGGGGCTTCCCGAGGACGGCTCGCTGTTCCGGCTCGACATGGAGGTGCCGCTGCCGACGCTCGCGGAGTACTGCGCGGACCGCCGTCCCGGCGACTTCTCCGACGACGGCCTTGCGGCGGGCGCGGACCGGCTGATCCGGCTGGGCCACCTGACCGAGGACACCGGCCTGGTGGTCGACGGCACCACGGGGGCGGTTCTCACCTGGACCGAGTCCGACCTGACGCTCCGCCCGCTGAACGCCGACGTCTCCACGCTCGCGTTCGGCGTCTGGCTGCTGCACCGCGTACGGACCCTCACCAGAACCCACGGCCCCACGACCCCGCCCGCACCCCTGGCAGCGTCCCTCACCCGGACCACGAGGGGCGCACTGCCGACGTCGGCTCGCTGAGCGCGTCAGGGCACTGGGGGCGAGGAGCGGGACGGGCGGGACGGCAGGTGGGCCGGCACCCTTCGAGGGTGCCGGCCTGCTGTGCCGCCTGGACGGGACGTGGAGGCCGTGGCGGGAATCGAACCCGCGTAACTCGCTTTGCAGGCGAGTCCCTGAACCACTCGGGCACACGGCCAGGTCGGGAACGAGGTACTCGTTCCGGGCTGGTGTGATGACCGTAGGGCGGGCCGGGCGGGGGCTCAAGGGGAGCGCGGGGTGCGCAACGCGACTGCCACACGCCGTTCACGAACGGCCCCGTGGCCGGGTGCGCCTCGGACGCACGACCAGACGTGCCCCGGACGCACGACCAGGCGTGCCCCGGGCGCACGACCAGGCGTGCCCCGGACGTACGACCAGGCGTGCCCCGGGCGCACGACCAGGCGTGCCCCGGACGTACGACCAAGGGCGTAGACGGGCAGCGACCTCCGACAGGGGTCATCCGGGGTCGTGCCCCTTACCCTGAGCTGCATGACCGTCCTGGAACCCGGCGACAGCGGCGTCGCCCACGTGCCCGTCCCCGTCGTGCTCCCCGAGGCCGAGACCGAGGCCGAGACCGAGGCCGAGACCGAGGCCGGGCGGGATGCCGGGGGCGGACCCCGCGAGCCCGTCCCCGAGGGCGGCGTGCTGAGCCGGGAGCACCGGGCGCTCAGCATCGGCATCGTCTCCGTCGTGCTGCTCATCGCCTTCGAGGCGACCGCGGTCGGCACGGCCATGCCGGTCGCCGCCCGTGAGCTCGACGGCCTGTCGCTGTACGCCTTCGCGTTCTCGGCGTACTTCACCACGAGCCTGTTCGGCATGGTGTTCGCCGGGCAGTGGTCGGACCGCGCCGGACCGCTGGCCTCGCTCGCCGCCGGGATCGGTGCCTTCGCGGCGGGCCTGCTGCTGGCCGGGACGGCCGGGGCCATGTGGCTGTTCGTGCTCGGGCGGGCGGTGCAGGGCCTCGGCGGCGGCCTGGTGATCGTCGCGCTCTACGTGGTCGTCGGCCGCGCCTACCCGGAGCGGCTGCGGCCGGCCATCATGGCGGCGTTCGCGGCGAGCTGGGTGATCCCGTCCGTCGTCGGCCCGCTCGCCTCGGGCGCGGTCACCGAGCACCTCGGCTGGCGCTGGGTCTTCGTCGGGATACCGGCCCTGGTCGTCTTCCCGCTCGCGCTCGCCCTCCCGCAGATACGGAGCCGGGCGTCCGGCCCGGCGGGCGGCGCGGTCCCCGCCCCCTTCGACCGCCGCCGCATCCGGCTGGCCCTCGGCATCTCCCTGGGCGCCGGGCTCCTCCAGTACGCCGCCCAGGCCGCGTCCGGCGAGGACGGGCGGTGGTTCGCGCTCCCCGCCGGAGCCGCCGGAGCCGCGCTCCTCGTCCCCGCCGTCCTCGGCCTCCTGCCGCCCGGCACCTACCGGGCGGCCCGCGGGCTGCCGTCCGTCGTGCTGCTGCGCGGGATCGCGGCCGGTTCCTTCATCGCCGCCGAGTCCTTCGTGCCGCTGATGCTGGTCACCCAGCGGGGGCTGTCGCCGACGCTCGCCGGGTTCTCGCTCGCCGCGGGCGGGGCGACCTGGGCGCTGGGCTCCTTCGTGCAGTCCAGGCCGCGGGCGGAGCCGTACCGGGATCGGCTGATGTTCTCCGGGATGCTGCTGGTGTCGGCCGCGATAGCCGCCGCCCCGAGTGTGCTGATCCAGTCCGTCCCGGTGTGGACGGTCGCCGTCGCCTGGGGGTTCGGCTGCTTCGGGATGGGCCTGGTGATCTCCTCCAGCAGCGTGCTGATGCTCCACCTCTCCGCCCCCGAGGAGGCCGGCGCCAACTCCGCCGCCCTCCAGATCTCCGACGGCCTGTCCAACGTGATCCTGCTCGCCGCGGGCGGAGCCGCCTTCGCCGCCCTGGGCGGCGGCACGGTCACCCACACCGCGGGCGAGGCAAGCGGCTCCCACCCGGCCGCCTTCGCCGCCGTGTTCCTGCCGATGGCCGGAGTGGCCCTGGCGGGCGCCTGGGTGACCACCCGGCTGAAGGAGAGCACGGGCGGGCGGCCGTGAGCCGCGCTCCCCGCGGTGCCGGCTGTGACGTGAGTCCCATCGGCCGGTGACCCGGTACCGTCCGCGCGTGGACACGCCCGGGGCGCCGGTAGGGTGGCCCGGTTGTCATACGTAGCCGAGTCGTCCGCCCGTCGTCACCGCACAGCCCCACCGACGCGCGCAGCGGACGGCGCCCTCGGATCGACCACCCCCGGAGACCGTGACTACCACCGCCGCCTCTTCCTCCACCTCCCACCACCTTTCACCTGCCTTTCCGGGCCGCGCCCCCTGGGGCACGGCGAACAAGCTGCGTGCCTGGCAGCAGGGGGCGATGGAGAGGTACATCCAGGAGCAGCCGCGCGACTTCCTTGCCGTCGCCACCCCCGGGGCCGGCAAGACGACCTTCGCGCTGACGCTCGCGTCCTGGCTGCTGCACCACCATGTCGTGCAGCAGGTGACCGTGGTCGCGCCCACCGAGCATCTGAAGAAGCAGTGGGCGGAGGCGGCGGCGCGGATAGGGATCAAGCTGGACCCCGAGTACAGCGCGGGGCCGCTCGGCAAGGACTACCACGGCGTCGCCGTCACCTACGCCGGCATCGGCGTGCGGCCCATGCTGCACCGCAACCGCGTCGAACAGCGCAAGACGCTCGTCATCCTCGACGAGATCCACCACGCGGGAGACAGCAAGTCGTGGGGTGAGGCCTGCCTGGAGGCGTTCGAGCCGGCCACCCGCCGCCTCGCCCTCACCGGTACGCCGTTCCGGTCCGACACCAACCCCATCCCCTTCGTGACCTACGAGGAGGGGAACGACGGGATCCGGCGGTCCTCGGCCGACTACACGTACGGGTACGGCAGCGCCCTCGGCGACGGCGTCGTGCGGCCCGTCATCTTCCTCTCCTACAGCGGCAACATGCGCTGGCGCACGAAGGCGGGCGACGAGATCGCCGCCCGCCTCGGCGAACCGATGACCAAGGACGCGGTCAGCCAGGCCTGGCGGACCGCCCTCGACCCGCGCGGCGAATGGATGCCGAGCGTGCTGCGCGCCGCCGACCAGCGGCTGACCGAGGTGCGCAAGGGCATCCCGGACGCCGGCGGGCTCGTCATCGCCTCCGACCAGGACTCGGCCCGCTCGTACGCGAAGCTGATCCGGGAGATCACCGGGAGCAGGCCGACCGTCGTGCTCTCCGACGACACCGGCGCCTCGAACCGCATCGACGAGTTCAGCCAGAACGACGACCGGTGGATGGTCGCCGTCCGCATGGTGTCCGAGGGCGTCGACGTCCCCCGTCTCGCGGTCGGGGTGTACGCCACCACCATCTCGACACCGCTTTTCTTCGCGCAGGCCGTGGGCCGTTTCGTGCGGTCCCGGCGGCGCGGCGAGACGGCCTCGGTCTTCCTGCCCACCATCCCCGACCTCCTCGGCTTCGCCAACGAGATGGAGGTCGAGCGCGACCACGTCCTCGACAAGCCCAAGAAGGAGGGCGAGGAGGACCCGTACGCCGAGTCCGAGAAGGAGATGGAGGAGGCGAACCGCGAGGAGGACGAGGACACCGGCGAGCAGGACATGCTGCCCTTCGAGGCGCTGGAGTCCGACGCCGTCTTCGACCGGGTCCTCTACGACGGTGCCGAGTTCGGCATGCAGGCCCACCCGGGCAGCGAGGAGGAGCAGGACTACCTCGGCATCCCGGGCCTCCTCGAACCCGACCAGGTCCAGATGCTGCTCCAGAAGCGGCAGGCCCGGCAGATCGCGCACAGCCGCAGGAAGCCGGACGAGGCGGCCGACCTCCTCGAACTCCCCGCGGAGCGACGGCCGGTCGTCTCCCACAAGGAGATGATGGAGCTCCGCAAGCAGCTCAACACGATGGTCGGCGCGTACGTCCACCAGAGCGGCAAGCCGCACGGGGTGATCCACACCGAACTGCGGCGGGTGTGCGGCGGCCCGCCGAGCGCCGAGGCCACGGCCGGCCAGCTGCGCCAGCGCATCGCCAAGGTCCAGGAGTGGGCCACGCGCATGCGCTGAGCCCCGATGGGGCACGGTGACCGCAGTGCGGGTGCGGGTGCGGGCGCGGGGACGGGTGCGGGTACGAGTACAGGTGCGAGTGAGGTGCGGTCGCCGTACCGTCGGGCGCTCCCTGCGGCCGACGGTGCGCACGACGTGCGGGTGGGGTGTGCGGGGTGTGCGCACGCCGCGCGTACCGGGGCAAACGGAGCCGCCGCGCGGCGAGCGGTGCCCGGATTCTGGACGGAGCCTTCCGCTGAGCGGACCGGCTCGCTACTGTCCCGCTACGCACACGCCCCGTGGCAGCGCCGCCGCGGAGCGCAGCCGTGAAGCGCCTCCGCCCGGGGACACCCCGGGTCGCTTGCCGACCGGCGGCCTCTGAGGCGCGTCGCCGACGAGACCGGTGACGCAACCGCCGTGCAGGGGTCCGCCGGCCCTCACCACGAAGGAGTGGGCGTCGTGACCGCGGAGACCTCCCAGACGCTCGACCGGGGACTGCGTGTCCTCAAGCTGCTCGCCGACACGGATCACGGGCTGACCGTCACCGAACTCTCGAACAAGCTGGGCGTGAACCGGACCGTCGTGTACCGGTTGCTCGCCACCCTGGAACAGCACGCTCTCGTACGCCGTGATCTGGGCGGCCGGGCCCGGGTCGGGCTGGGTGTGCTGCGCCTGGGCCGCCAGGTGCATCCACTGGTACGCGAGGCCGCGCTGCCGGCGCTGCGGGCGCTGGCGGAGGACATAGGGGCGACCGCTCACCTCACCCTCGTCGACGGGAGCGAGGCTCTCGCCGTCGCCGTCGTGGAACCGACGTGGACGGACTACCACGTCGCCTACCGCGCCGGTTTCCGGCATCCGCTGGACCGGGGTGCCGCGGGCCGCGCGATCCTGGCCGCCCGGCAGGCGCCGGTGGCCGAGCCCGGGTACACGCTGACCCACGGGGAGCTGGAGGCGGGAGCGAGCGGAGCCGCCGCGCCCCTCATAGGGGTGACCGGGGTCGAGGGCAGCGTCGGTGTCGTCATGCTCGCGGACTCCGTCCCGGAACGGGTGGGGCCGCGGGTGGTCGACGCGGCCAGGGAAGTCGCGGACGCCCTGCGCTGACCGGCCGGGGAGGTCGCGGACGCCCCGAGCCGGCCGGCCGTGGAGGTCGCGGACGCCCTGCGCCGAGCGGCGGGGAGGTCTTCGAGGCCCCGCGTTGGCCCGGCCGGGGACGCCGCGGAAGTCCCGCGCCGACCTGACCGGGAGGCCATCGACGCCGTCGCCCGCCGGAGGCCCCGGCCACCCGCCCCGGACGAAACGTGCCCTCACGTTAGATTGATCCCGTGCTCTCTCGCCTCCCGCGCCCCAAGGCCCTCGCCGTCTGCGCCGTACCCGTCGTGGCCCTGCTCGCCACGGCGGTGTTCGCGCCGTTGCCGTTCTCCCTGGCGCAGCCCGGTATGACGGCGGACGTCCTCGGGGAGAACAGGGGCGCCCCCGTGATCACGATCACCGGCGGCGCGACGCGCAGGACGAGCGGCCAGCTCCGTATGACGACGATCGAGGCGACCGGCCCGGACACGCACGTGAGCCTCGGCGACGTCGTCGACAGCTGGTTCCGTACGGACCGGGCGGTGATGCCGCGGGACTCGGTCTACCCGAGCGGGGACAGCACCAGGGAGATCGAGCGGCACAACGCCGAGCAGATGAAGGAGTCCCAGGACACCGCGACCGAGGCCGCGCTCTCCTACCTCCACGAGAAGGACGTCGACGTCACGCTGAGGCTGGCCGACGTCGGTGGGCCGAGCGCGGGACTCCTCTTCTCGCTCGGCATCGTCGACAAGCTGGACGGCGACGGCGGCGGCGGCGACCTCACGGGCGGCCGTACGGTCGCCGGTACGGGCACGATCGACGCCGACGGCAAGGTGGGCGCGGTCGGCGGCGTGGCCCTCAAGACGCAGGCCGCCCGGCGGGACGGCGCGACCGTCTTCCTGGTGCCGAAGGCCGAATGCGCGGACGCGAGGACCGACCTGCCGGAGGGGCTGCGGCTGATCCCCGTGACCACGCTGAAGGGCGCGGTCAGTTCCCTGGTCGCGCTGGAGAAGAGCCAGGGCCGGGTCCCGAGCTGCTGATCCCGGCCCGCACCGACCGCCACAGGCGCAGCCCCGCGCGGCAGCCCGGCACTGCGGCCCGGCGCCGCAGCCCCGGCATCGCGGCCCGGCGCCCCGCTGAGCATCCACCGCCCCACGCCCCGAGCCCCGCCCTCAGTTCTGCTTCACGAAGCCCTCCTGCGTCAGCCAGTCCAGGGCCACCTCATGCGGGTCCTGCCCTTCCACGTCCACCTTGGCGTTGAGCGCCTGGGCCATGGAGTTGTTCAGCTTCCTGGTGATCGGGTCCAGGACCTGGGCGATGGCGGGATGCTTCTCCAGCGTCTTCGTGTTGATCATCGGTGCCGCGTTGTAGTGCGGGAAGAAGCCCTTGTCGTCCTTCATCACCACGAGGTTCATCGACTTGATCCGCCCGTCGGTCGTGAACACCTCGCCGTAGGTGCAGCTCCCCTTCGCGACCTGGGTGTAGATGATGCCGGTGTCCATCTGGGTGACGTTCGCCGCGGGCACGCTCATGCCGTACGTCTTCTCCATGCCGGGCAGCCCGTCGGCCCGGTTGGCGAACTCGCTCTCCACGCACAGCGTGACGGCCCCGCGGTCCTTTTTGCTGAGCGCCGCGACCCCGGAGAGCGTGGTGGTCCGGTACTTCTTGAAGTTGCCCTGGTTCATCGCGAGCGCGTACGTGTTGTCGAGGGTGGACGGCGGCAGCCAGGTGACCCCGTTCTTCCTGTCGGCGGAACGGACCGCCTCCCACTGCTTGTCCGGGTCGCCGATGGGGTCGCTGTTGCCGAGGTACGTGATCCAGGCGGTGCCCGTGTACTCGTACGCGGCGTCCGCGTCGCCGTTCCTGACGGCCTCCCGGGAGCCGATGGAGCCCTGGATGCCGGTGCGGTCCAGGACCTCCGCGCCGGCCGCCTGGAAGGCGATGCCCATGATCGCCCCGAGGATCAGCTGTTCCGTGAACTCCTTGGAGGTGACGGTCAGGTCGACGCCGTCGAGCGGGCGGCCCTGCCCGATCGAGCCGGGTTCGACGTCGTCGACCATGGGGGAGCCGCTGGTCAGCCCGCAGGCGGAGGCCAGCACCAGCAGTCCGGCCGCCAGCAGACACACGCGCCTCATGACTCCACCTCCAGTCCGCGGGGCCGCAGCAGCAGTTCGGCGAGCAGGGCCAGCCAGTCCACCAGGAGCGCGAGCGCGACCGTCAGGATCGAGCCGAGCACCAGGACCGGCATCCGCTGGGTGGTGATCCCCGTGGTGATCAGGACGCCGAGCCCGCCGCCGCCGCCGAAGGTCGCGAGGGTCGCCGTGCCGACGTTCAGCACGAGGGCGGTGCGCACTCCCGCGAGGATCAGCGGGACGGCGAGCGGGAGTTCGACGCGGGACAGGACGCCGAGGGAGGACATGCCGATGCCCCGGGCGGCCTCCAGGAGCGTCGGGTCGTTGGCCTTGAGACCCGCGATCGTGTTGGACAGGACCGGCAGGATGGCGTAGATCGTGATGCCGATCAGGGCCGACCGCTGGCCGGTGCCGAGCCAGATGACGAGCAGCGCCAGCAGACCGATCGCCGGAGTGGCCTGCCCCATGTTGGCGAAGGTCATGGCGACGGGGGCCAGCTTGCGGAAGGCCTTGCGGGTCAGCAGGATGCCCAGCGGGATCGCGATGATCAGCACGAAGAACGTGGAGATCACGGTCAGCTGGATGTGCTGGCGCAGCGCCTTGGCGACCAGGCCGGCCGCCAGGGCGTTCTTCGAGATCGGGTCCAGGTCGGCCTGCCGGAACCAGAGCCAGGTGGCGAGCAGGACGGCCACCAGGACGGCGGGCAGGAAGGTCAGCTGCTGCCAGGTGACGCGGCGGCGGGTGGCGGCGGGCGACGGGGCAGCGGCGGCCCCGGCGTCGCGCCCGGCCGCACCACCGCCGTCCACCGCGTCCTCGGCGTCCCCGGCGGCTGCGGCGTCGTCGCGGAAGGCGAGTCCCTTGACCTCGTGCTCGCCCTCGGGGCGGCGGTCCGCGGGCGTCTTCGGACCGTTCACGCTCGCGTCTCCCCGTCCTCGGCGCCCTCCTGGTCGTGGCGGGTCTGCTGGGCGCGGGCCTCCTCCAGCTCGTGCTGGTGCTCCATCGCGTCCAGCCGGTCCGCCTCCAGGAGTTCGTGCACGGAGTTCATCAGCGTCTCCATGTCGACGACGCCGGTGTACTCGCCGCGCCGCCCGGTGACCGCGACCCGGCCCGCGTTGTCCGTGAGCACGGCCTCCAGCGCGTCCCGCAGGGTGGCGTCCCGGGTCACCGTGTCGTGCACCAGCGTGCCCGCCCGCGCCAGCGAGCCCCGCGCGCGCATCAGGTCGCCGCGGCGCAGCCATTTGTAGGGGCGGCCGCGTTTGTCGAGGAGCAGGATCTCGTTCGTACCGCTCGACCGGAGCCTGTTGAAGATGTCCTGGAGCGGGTCGTCGACGGTGACCGTCGGATAGTCGGTGATCTCCACATCCCGTACCCGGGTCAGGTTGAGCCGTTTCAGGGCGGCGCCGGCGCCCACGAAACCGGAGACGAAGTCGTCGGCCGGGTTGGTGAGGATCGCCTCCGGGGTGTCGAACTGCGCGATGTGCGAGCGTTCGCGCAGGACCGCGATCCGGTCGCCCAGTTTGATCGCCTCGTCGAAGTCGTGGGTGACGAAGACGATGGTCTTGTGCAGTTCGTGCTGGAGCCTGATCAGCTCGTCCTGGAGATGGTCGCGGGTGATCGGGTCCACCGCGCCGAACGGCTCGTCCATCAGGAGGACCGGAGGGTCGGCTGCCAGCGCCCGGGCCACGCCCACGCGCTGC
This sequence comes from Streptomyces sp. NPDC043867, assembly GCF_056435845.1. Classification (NCBI taxonomy): domain Bacteria; kingdom Bacillati; phylum Actinomycetota; class Actinomycetes; order Kitasatosporales; family Streptomycetaceae; genus Streptomyces; species Streptomyces sp. NPDC043867. The sequence goes on from NZ_JBWKDS010000042.1 coordinate 23,373, forward strand.
TGCTGGCCGCCGGACAGCTGACGGGGATAGCGGCCGTGGAACTCGCCCGGGTCGAGGCCGACCAGGTCGAGCATCTCCTCCACCCGCGCCCTGATCCGCTGCTTCGACCAGCCGGTCATCCGCGGCACCAGCGCGATGTTCTGGGCGACGGTCATGTGCGGGAAGAGACCGGAGGCCTGGATCGCGTAGCCGACCTTGCGGCGCAGCTTCACCGGATCCATGTGGGTGACGTCCTCGCCGCCGATGCGGATCCGGCCGCCGGTCGGCTCGATCAGCCGGTTGATCATCTTGAGCGTGGTGGACTTCCCGCACCCCGACGGGCCCACGAAGACGACCAGTTCGCCCGCCTTGATCTCCATGTTGACGCTGTCGACTGCGGGTTCCCTGCTGCCGGGGTAGTGCTTGGTGAGGTTCTCCAGCTCGATCGTGGCGCCGGTGGCCGGCGCGTCCTGCGTCCCGGCCGGCGCGGTCGCGGTGTCGGTGGTCTCAGACACGGATCCCCCTCGGGATGGTGAGCCGTCCGACGAGGACGTACGCGGCGTCGAAGAGGAGCGCCAGGATGATGATCCCGAGCGTGCCCGCGAGTACCTGGTTGAGCGCGTTCCTGCTGCCCAGCGAGCCGATGCCGCGGAAGATCTCGTTGCCGAGGCCCGGCCCCGAGGCGTACGCCGCGATGGCCGCGATGCCCATCAGCATCTGGGTGGAGACCCGGATGCCGGTGAGGATGGGCGGCCAGGCCAGCGGCAGCTCCACCCGCAGCAGCCGGGCGGCACGGGACATCCCGATGCCCTTGGCCGCGTCCACCAGCGACGGGTCGACCCCGCGCAGGCCCACGATCGCGTTGCGCACGATCGGCAGCAGCCCGTAGAGGGTCAGCGCGATCACGGTCGGCGGCACACCGAGGCCCACGACGGGGATCAGCAGACCGATCATGGCGAGTGAGGGGACGGTCAGGATGGTGGACGTGGTGGTGGTCGCGAGGCTGCCCGCCCAGTCGCTGCGGTAGGTGACGACGCCGATGAGCACGCCGATGAGCGTCGCGACGACCATGCACTGGAAGACGGCGCTCGCGTGCTGGTACGCGTCGGTGAGCAGCTGCTGGTGGCGACTGCTCAGGTACTCCCAGAAAGTCACGGGCCTCACCCCTCACGACGGCGCACCGCCGGGCTCGGCCCCCGCGTCAGGAGTCTCCCGACGCCTGCTCCACCAGCGGGATGATCCGCAGCGGAACGGGGTTCTCCATGACGATCGCCGTGGAGGCCCGGACGATGCCATCAAAACCGACAACCCGGTCGATCACCCGCTGGAGATCGGCGTTCGAGCGGGCCACCAGCCGGCACAGCATGTCCCCGCTGCCGGTCGTGGTGTGCAGCTCCAGCACCTCGGGCACGGTCGCCAAGTGCGCCCGCACGTCGGCACCTTGCCCCTGCCGGATCTGCAGGGTGGCGAACGCCGTCACGGGATATCCGAGGGCCGCGGGGTCGACCTGCGGGCCGAACCCCCGGATGACTCCATTCGACTGAAGCCGGTCGAGGCGGGCCTGCACCGTGCCGCGCGCGACGCCGAGGCGCCGGGACATCTCCAGCACGCCGATGCGCGGCTCCCGCGCCAGCAGCACGATGAGCCGACCGTCCAGATGATCGATCGCCACGCGGGCCTCCGGGGTGGTCATCCTGTACAGAACGCCCGATCCTACGGGCCTTTCTCCGGGCAGACTGCCCAGTCGATTCGCAAACTATTGCGCACCTTGCGGAACGGGGCGACGCTGCGGCCATGACTCAGACAACCCACCACACCCCCAGCACCGCGCGCGAGGCAGACCCCTTCCCGGTGAAGGGAATGGACGCGGTCGTCTTCGCCGTGGGCAACGCCAAGCAGGCGGCGCACTACTACTCCAGCGCCTTCGGCATGCAGCTGGTCGCCTACTCCGGACCGGAGACGGGCAGCCGCGAGACGGCGTCGTACGTCCTCACCAACGGCTCGGCACGCTTCGTCCTCACCTCCGTCGTCAAGGCCGCCACCGACTGGGGCCGCTTCCTCGACGGGCACGTGGCCGAGCACGGCGACGGCGTCGTCGACCTCGCCATCGAGGTCCCGGACGCGCGCGCCGCCTTCGCGTACGCCGTCGAGCACGGGGCCCGCCCGCTCGCCGAGCCGTACGAGATGAAGGACGAGCACGGCACGGTCGTCCTCGCGGCCATCGCCACGTACGGCAAGACCCGGCACACCCTGGTCGAGCGCACCGGCTACGACGGCCCCTACCTGCCCGGGTACGTGGCCGCCGACCCGATCGTCGCGCCGCCCGCCCGCCGCACCTTCCAGGCCATCGACCACTGCGTCGGCAACGTCGAACTCGGCCGGATGAACGAGTGGGTCGCGTTCTACAACAAGGTCATGGGCTTCACGAACATGAAGGAGTTCGTGGGCGACGACATCGCGACCGAGTACTCGGCGCTGATGTCCAAGGTCGTCGCCGACGGGACCCTGAAGGTCAAGTTCCCGATCAACGAGCCGGCCATCGCCAAGAAGAAGTCCCAGATCGACGAGTACCTGGAGTTCTACGGCGGCGCGGGCGTCCAGCACATCGCGCTCAACACGAACGACATCGTCGAGACCGTGCGCACGATGAAGGCCGGCGGCGTCCGGTTCCTGGACACGCCCGACTCCTACTACGACACCCTCGGCGAATGGGCGGGCGAGACGCGGGTGCCCGTGGAGACGCTCCGCGAACTGAAGATCCTCGTCGACCGGGACGAGGACGGCTACCTGCTGCAGATCTTCACCAAGCCGGTCCAGGACCGCCCGACCGTCTTCTTCGAGCTCATCGAGCGCCACGGCTCGATGGGCTTCGGCAAGGGCAACTTCAAGGCCCTGTTCGAGGCGATCGAGCGGGAGCAGGAGAAGCGCGGCAACCTGTAGCCGACGCCCCGGCGCTCAGCGGGAGCCCGAGCGCCGCGGGGCGGGTGCCGGCCCGCCCGAAGCCGTCGCCCCGCCGGAGGCCGTCGTCCCGTCCGAAGCCGTCGGCCGCGCGGCCGACGGCTTCGGACCGGGCTCCACCGCCTCCGCCTCCTCCCCCGACGGCTCCGCGTCCTCGGGCAGCTCCTGTGCCGGAGGCTCGCCCAGGGCCGCCAGCGCCTGCCTGGCCGCCGGGACGAGGAGCGGGGAGAAGTACGGGTTGATGCGCAGCGCTTCCTGGAGGTGTCGGCGGGCCGGCCCGTACCGCTCCAGGTCCCGTTCGATCTGCCCGCGGTGGTAGGCGTACAGGGCGCTGCGGACCCCGCCGCCGTGCTCCTTGTCCATGGCCCGCGTCGCGAACTTCAGCGCCTCCTCGTTCTCCCCCGCCCGGTGCAGCGCCCAGCCCAGCGCGTCCGCGACGGCGATCCCGGGGTGCCGCCGCCACTCCTCGCGCAGCCGGCGCACGGCCGAGCGCGCGTCCCCGTGGTCCGCCTCGAACAGCCCGAGCACCGGCTCGACGTCGACACCCCCGGCGGCCTCCTCCCGCGCCCGCGCCCGCAGCAGGTCGTACTGGACCCGGGCCGCCCCGCCCAGCCCCAGCGACTCGTACAGCTCGCCCAGCTCCAGGGCGTAGCCCGGTGACGGCTGCTTGGCGAGCACGGTCCGGTAGGCGCTCAGCGCCTCCGAGGTACGGCCCAGCGCGGTCAGCGCCCGCCCCTGTCCGGCGAGCGCGGAATGCTCGTCGGGATCCGTGCGCAGCGCCGCCTCGTACCGGCGCAGCGCGTCCGCCGGCTCACCCCGCTCCCAGGCGAGGTCACCCGACCGGGACAGATAGGCGGCCCGCGCCGCGGGGGTCCCCGCACCGGCCGCCGCGTCCGCGAGAGCGGCTGCGGCGTCCTCACGCCACCCGCGGTCCCGGTACACCTGGGCGGCCCTGGCCATGACCGCGGGACCCGACCGCAGCTCCAGCAGCCGGTCGAGTGTCTTCTTGGTCGCCTTGTGGTCGCCGAGGCCCTCGTACGCCTCCAGCAGCTGCGGGTACGCCGTCCACCGCTTCGGGGCCTGCGCGACCGCCGCCTCGCCCCACTTCCGCGCCGTCCGGAAGTCGCCGCGGGCGTTGGCCAGCGCGGCCAGCCCGTCCAGCGCCGTCCCGTTCCTCGCCGTCCCCGTCCCCAGCGCCGTACGCAGCGCCTTCTCGGCCTTCGGGTAGAAGGCGGGCGTGGCCGTCCGCCGGCCCTGCTCCACGTACGCGGCGCCCAGCAGGGCCCACGAGCGGCCGTCGCGCGGACGGGTCCGCACCCGTGCCTCGCGCTGGGCGATCAGCGCGGCCAGATCGGGCAGCGCCACCGGCACCCCGGCCCCGACCGCCGTCACCGTCCGGGCCATCGGGCCCGGCGCGGGCGGCGGCGGCTGCCGCTCCTCGGGCAGCAGCACCAGCACACCGCCCAGGACGGCACCTGCCACGGCGGTGCCGGTCAGCACGCGCCGCACGACGGGGGAGCGGCTCGGCCGGACGGGATCCGGCGGGAGTTGTGCGATCACCATGCCGCTCACTGTGCGTCAACACGAAGACCGCGTCCCGGCACTCGAAGGGTGCCGTATCCGGGGTTCACACCGATGGCCCCGGGTGCGACGCTGTGATCATGAGCCGTATCGAAGCCCCGCGCGACGAAGCGACGGGCAACCTCGTGGACCGTCTGCTCGCGGGCCTGCCGGCCGAGGCGGTCCTCACCGACCCGGACGTCACGGCCTCCTACGCCCACGACATGGCGAGCTTCTGTGCGGCGGGCACCCCCGCCGCCGTCGTCCTGCCGCGCACGGTGGAACAGGTCCAGCACGTCATGCGCACCGCCACCGAACTGCGCGTCCCCGTCGTCCCCCAGGGGGCCCGCACCGGCCTGTCGGGCGCCGCGAACGCCACGGACGGCTGCATCGTGCTGTCCCTCGTCAGGATGGACCGGATCCTGGAGATCAGCCCCGTCGACCGGATCGCCGTCGTGGAGCCCGGCGTCGTCAACGCGACGCTCTCCCGCGCCGTCGACGAACACGGCCTGTGCTACCCGCCGGACCCCTCCAGCTGGGAGACGTGCACCATCGGCGGCAACATCGGCACGGCCTCCGGAGGCCTGTGCTGCGTGAAGTACGGGGTGACCGCCGAGTACGTCCTCGGCCTGGACGTCGTCCTCGCCGACGGCCGCCTGCTGCGCACCGGCCGCCGCACCGCCAAGGGGGTCGCCGGGTACGACCTCACCCGCCTCTTCGTCGGCTCCGAGGGCTCGCTCGGCATCGTCGTACGGGCCGTCCTGGCCCTGAAGCCCCGGCCGCCGCAACAGCTGGTAGTGGCCGCCGAGTTCGCCTCGGCCGCCGCCGCCTGCGACGCCGTCTGCCGGATCATGGCGGGCGGCCACGTCCCGTCCCTGCTGGAACTCATGGACCGCACGACGGTGCGCGCCGTCAACGCCCTCGCCCACATGGGCCTTCCGGAAACCACCGAGGCGCTCCTGCTGGCCGCCTTCGACACCCAGGACCCCGCCGCCGACCTCGCGGCGGTCGGCGCGCTGTGCGAGGCGGCCGGCGCCACCCAGGTCGTGCCGGCCGACGACGCCGCCGAGTCCGAACTGCTCCTCCAGGCGCGCCGGCTGTCACTGCCCGCGCTGGAGGCGGTCAAGGGCACGACGATGATCGACGACGTCTGCGTGCCGCGCTCCCGGCTCGGCGAGATGCTCGAAGGGGTCGAGCGGATCGCCGAGAAGTACGCCCTCACCATCGGCGTCTGCGCCCACGCCGGGGACGGCAACACCCACCCCACCGTCTGCTTCGACGCCGCCGACCCCGACGAGTCCCGGCGCGCCCGCGAGTCCTTCGACGAGATCATGGCCCTCGGCCTGGAACTCGGCGGCACCATCACCGGCGAACACGGCGTGGGCGTCCTGAAGAAGGAGTGGCTGGCGCGCGAGATCGGCCCGGTCGGCGTGGAGATGCAGCGCGGCATCAAGGCCGCCTTCGACCCCCTCGGCATCCTGAACCCGGGCAAGGTGCTGTAGGGCCTGTCCCGGCCGCTCACTCACCGTCCGGCGACTCGTCCGACGGCCACGGGTCGCGCAGCCACAGGTCGTCGGCCGGAGTCGGCGCGAGCAGTTCGGCCAGGCCGTCGTCGAGCCCGAGCTGCTCCGGCTCGGAGCCCGGGGGGACCGCCCGCAGGGTGCGCTCCAGCCAGGCGGACACCTGCGCGGCGGGCGCCTCGAGCAGCGCGTCGCCGTCGGGTGAGTTCAGCGCCATCAGGATGACACCGCGGCCCGCGGTCTTCGTCGGCCACACCCGCACGTCACCGTGCCCGCACGGCCGGAACACCCCTTCCACGAGCAGCTCGCGCGCGAAGGTCCAGCCGACCGGATGGTCCGAGCCGACGTGGAAGGTGACGTGGACGGCGTACGGGTCGTCGGTGCGATAGGTCAGCCGCGCCGGGACCGGGATGCTGCGCTCCGGCGACAGGACGAGTTTCAACTCGAGTTCGCGTTCCACCACGGTGTGCATGTCGATGCGCTTCCTTTCCGGATCGGGGCCCGTGGAAGGGGCCCGCACGAGTGGAGAGCGCGGGGCGCCCGGATCATTACGCGGGTCCGGAAGGGTTTCCCGACTTCCGCGCGCACTGTCCCGGACAGCTTCGGTGCCAGGAGCGCGGGAGGTGGCGCGGCCTTGCCCCGATGGGGTGGGTACGGCGGGAGCGCCAGTGGTACGCGCGCCGGTCTGATAGATGTGGACCCCCCAAAAACCCCCGAGCAGATACGGGACGACGGACATGAGCGCCCCAACCCCGGCACCCGGTGACGACAGGCCCCGCGAAGGGTATTACCCGGACCCCTCCATTCCTGGATATGTCCGGTACTGGAACGGTGCCTCCTGGGTGCCGGGCACCAGCCGTCCGGCGCCGACGGACGGGGTGCCCCTCGCGCCGCCCGCCGGCACGCGTCCCGCCTCCGGGGCCGGCCCGGCGCCCGCTGCCGGGCGCTCGGTCCCGGCCGCGCGGGGCGGGACCCCGGCGGCCGAGGAGACGGGCCCGCACTTCTTCGACGAGGACCCGCAGCCCCCGGCCGAGCCGCACCGGCCCCCGGCCGAGGCCCAGCACGGCAGCCGGCCCGAGCCCGCGTCCGCCTGGGGCGCCGACCGGTCGTGGCAGTCCGGCTTCGGCGGGGACCAGGACCGCCGGGTCTCGTGGGGCGCGGACCGCAGCGCCGACCCGCGCGTCCCGCACGCAGGCGGGCCGGTCGACCCGGTCGCCCAGCCCGACGGCAGGTCCACCCGCACGGACGGCACCACGACGATCCCCCCGGCGCCCGCCGACGAGGACTCCCCGCGCCCGCCCGCGCCGGACGGCACGGTCGTCTTCCGCCGCCTGCCCGGCGGCACCTCCCGCCCCGGCACCGCGGAGGACCCGGCCAACGCGGGTACGCCCGCGGGGAACTTCGGCCCGACGGGGTCCGGCAACGCCGGTCCCGCAGGCTTCGGAGCGGCGGGGTCCGGGAGCCCGGGTGCCGGGGCGGGCAACGCCGGTACGGGGAACCCCGGTTCGGCGAGCGCTGGGGCGTACGGCACGGCAGCGACCGGGAACGCCGGTGCGGGTGCCGGGATTTTCGGTGCCGCGGGCACGGGGAACCCCGGTGCGGGGAACGCCGGTGCCGTGGGCCCGGGCAACGCGGGCCCGGGCAACGCGGGTTCCGTGAACGCCGGGGTGCCGGGCGCCGGGAACGCCGGTGCGGGTGCCGGGACTTCCGGTGCCGAGGGCACGGGGAACCCCGGTGCCGCAGGCGCGGGTGCCGGGGTCTTCGGGCCCGCCGGTGCGGGGCACGTGGCCGCGGAGGCCGGGAGCATCGGTGCCCAGCGCGCCGGGCACGCCGCGTCTGCGGGCGCCGGCACCTTCGGACCCGCGGGTGCCGCGACCGGCCGTCCCGGCGGGCCGCGGGTCCCCGGACCCGCCGCAGCGGGGCAGCCGGCGGGCACGGCCGACGGCCCCCTCGCCCCCGAGGGCACGGCCGCGCGTACCCCTTCCCCGCGCACGGAGCGCCCGGCCGGGCCGCAGACCGGCCCCGCGGGAGCGGCCGCCCCGCAGACCCCGTCCGGCACGGTCCCCCCGCAGTCCGCGGGCCCGGCCGCCACCCCGATGAGCCCCGGGGCCGGCGGCGGCCAGCCGTCCTGGGCGCAGCAGGTGCACCGGCTGGCCGGCGCGGCCGACGAGGGACAGCCCGTCGTCCCGTGGAAACCCCCCGTCGACGACGTGTTCCAGGCGGCGGCACGCGCTCAGGCCGCCGCCCGCCCGGCGGGGCTCGGCAGGCGGCTGGCCGCCCGGCTCGTGGACACCGTCGTCGTCGCCGCTGTCACCGCCGTGGCCGCCGTCCCCCTCGGCACCCGGGCCGTCGACCACGTCAACGACAAGATCGACGCGGCGAAGCAGTCCGGCGAGACCGTCACGGTGTGGCTGCTCGACGGCACCACGACCACCTGCCTCGGTGTCGTTCTCGCGGTGCTGCTCCTCTTCGGGGTCCTCTACGAGGTGCTGCCCACGGCCAGATGGGGCCGCACGCTCGGCAAGAAGCTCTGCGGTCTCCAGGTGCGGGACATCGAGGGCGGCGAGCCGCCGACCTTCGCCCTGGCGCTGCGCCGCTGGCTCGTCTACAGCGTCCCCGGCGTCCTCGCGATCGGGCTCGTGGGCGTCGTGTGGTGCCTGTTCGACCGGCCCTGGCGCCAGTGCCTGCACGACAAGGCGGCCCACACCTTCGTTGCCGCCTGACCCGCACCCGTAGCCCGGACGGCCCCGCGCCGGATGCGGAGCCGGGGGGTTCGCGGTCGACTCGGGCCATGAGCACCGAACCGCCGCCCCCCGGCTCCGGTCAGTTCCCGGACGACGACCCGTTCAAGAAGCAGCAGCCCCCGCCGGCCCAGGGCGGCGGCTCCCCGTACGGCACGCCGCCGCCCCAGGGCGCCCCGTACGGCGGCGGCGACCCGTACGGAGGGGGGGGCCCGTACGGCGGCGGCGGACCCCCCGGAGGCGGTGGCGGCTCCCCGTACGGCGGGGGCGGCGATCCCTACGGCGGTGGCCCCTACGGCGGCAACGAACCCCTCGCCGGAATGCCCCCGCTGGCCGAGAGCGGCAAGCGGGTGCTCGCGAGGATCATCGACATGATCCTCGTCGGTGTCGTCATCTGGCTGCTGTCCTGGGGCTTCGGCTTCACCCAGTACACGGTCGACACCGACAAGATCGAGTACGGCAAGTCGTTCGGGCAGGAACTCGTCGCCGCGATCCTCTACATCGCGTACGACACCTTCATGATCAGCAGGACGGGCCAGACCCTGGGCAAGAAGCTGTTCAACCACCGGGTGGCCAACCTCGACAACGGCGCGACGCCCTCCGTGCAGTCCTCACTGGTGCGCGCGCTCGTGCTGTGGCTCCCCTTCGCGTTCTGCTGCGCCTGCGTCTGGACCGCGATCGCGGGTGGCTGGAGCTTCTTCGACCGGCCCTACAAGCAGGGTCTGCACGACAAGGCGGCGAAGACGGTGGTGGTCAGGACCCAGTGAGAGAAGCCGGCCGGCCACGGTGGGGCGGCGCGGTGACATCGGGCGGGTCCGTGTCTCACGGGCCCGCCGTCTCGCGTCCGGACTCGGACGACCCGACGGACGCCGTCTCCCGCCGCACCGGCACCGGCCGGGCCGCCCGGGGCCCGGCGGCGGCCGGTCCGGGTTTCGGCAGCGGGACCGTCATGGCGACGAGCAGCCCGAGGACGAGCGCCGAGAGCACGATCACCGCGATGCCCAGGCCCGAACTCGTCTGTGACAGCAGCAGCATGGCAAGCGTCGAGAAGATCACGGTGCAGGAGCCGTAGGCGAGCTGTGCGGCGGTCGGACGAGGCCTGGCGGTCGGACGAGGCATGGCAATCGTGTCCTCGGGTGGGTGCTCCCCCCGGACCTCTCGCGAATGGGGGAGGGTGCGGACAAGGATCTGCGGGTCGGACAACGGTGTCGACTTGGCTTTCCGCCGGCATACCGGCGCTCCGCCAGTCGACTCTATTCCGCTGCATGCCCGACCGGAACGACCAGTAAGCGTGACCTAACCCACGGTGCCGGAGCATGGGGGGCGCACGGAGTCATGGCGTCCGCCAACCGGACGGTACGACGCGCCCGTTGGCGTCCCGCGGACCGTCCGGATAGCGAACGAACACTTCGCATAGTGCACTTGGCCTGTCCAAGTCAAGATCTGTCTTTTCCTCGGCAACTCCGGTCGAATGTCGTCACTTGAATCGCGTGTACGGCGCGCGGGACCCTCCATGACCAGGACCCCCATCCTCTCCGCGCGCACGGGGCGCAGGGGAGGAAATCAAGTGACCAGCAAAACCTGGACGTTCAGAGCGGCCGCAGTGGGCGTCGCCCTCGCGGCGGCGACCGCCACGTTCTCGACGTTCGCCGTGGCCCAGGCCGATGACGCACCGTCGTCGGCGACCGTGGACCGCCACGACCCGCAGCCGGTCAGGAACAAGGTCGAACACGACCTGGACGGCCCGCTGAGCAAAACCCGGGAAGCCCAGCGCCAGGAGGCCCTGAACCGGGTCATATCCGGCGACGCCGCGGTCAAGGACCGCGACGGCTCCCAGGTCGTGAAGCTCAACAAGAGCAAGTACGTCGAGGTCGGCCGCGAGAAGACCGACCAGATCTTCACGATCCTGGTCGAGTTCGGCGACCAGATCGACAGCAAGTACGGCGGCACCGCCGGCCCGCTGCACAACCGCATAGCCGCGCCGGACCGTGCCAAGGACAACAGCACGGCCTGGCAGAAGGACTACGACCAGAAGCACTTCCAGGACCTCTACTTCGGCACCGGCAAGAAGACCGAGTCGCTGAAGAAGTACTACGAGAAGCAGTCCTCGGGCCGCTACTCGGTCGACGGTGAGGTCACCGACTGGGTCAAGGTCCCCTACAACGAGGCCCGTTACGGCTCCAACTACTGCGGCCAGACCAACTGCTCCAGCGTCTGGAACGTGGTGAGCGACGGCGTCACCGCCTGGGTCGCCCAGCAGAAGGCGGCCGGCAAGAGCGACGCCGCCATCAAGGCGGACCTCGCCCACTACGACCAGTGGGACCGCTACGACTTCGACGCCGACGGCGACTTCAACGAGCCCGACGGCTACATCGACCACTTCCAGATCGTGCACGCCGGTGAGGACGAGTCGGCGGGCGGCGGCGCCCAGGCCACGGACGCGATCTGGGCACACCGCTGGTACGCGTTCGGCTCCGACGCGGGCGCCACGGGCCCCACGGGCAACCGGCTCGGCGGCGCGCAGATCGGCGACACCGGCATCTGGGTCGGCGACTACACCATCCAGCCGGAGAACGGCGGACTCGGCGTCTTCGCCCACGAGTACGGCCACGACCTGGGCCTGCCGGACGAGTACGACACCTCCGGCGGCGGCGAGAACGGCACCGGTTTCTGGACGCTGATGTCGGCCGGCTCCTGGCTCGGCACCGGCAAGGAGTCCATCGGTGACCTCCCGGGCGACATGAACGCCTGGGACAAGCTGCAGCTCGGCTGGCTGAACTACGACACCGCCGAGGCGGGGAAGAAGTCGAAGCACAAGCTGGGTGTCGCGGAGTACAACACCAAGGACAAGCAGGCGCTGGTCGTCACGCTGCCGAAGAAGGCGGTCACCACCCAGGTCGTCACGCCGGCCCAGGGTGCCACCCAGTGGTGGAGCGGCAGCGGCGACAACCTCAAGAACACGCTGACCCGTTCGGTCGACCTCACCGGCAAGTCGAAGGCCGCGCTGACCCTCGACGGCTGGTGGGACATCGAGGAGGAGTACGACTTCCTCTACACCGAGGTGTCCACCGACGGAGGCGCCAACTGGACCGCCCTGGACGGCACGGCCGACGGCGCGGCCATTCCGCGCGACGGCAGTGACAAGCCGGCCCTGACCGGCACCACGGCCGCGTACAAGAAGCTGTCCTTCCCGCTCGACGCCTACGCGGGCAAGAAGATCGACCTGCGGTTCCGCTACTCCTCCGACGGCGGCAAGGCGCTGAAGGGCTTCGCGGCCGACGAGATCACCGTGACCGCCGACGGCTCGGCCCTCTTCTCCGACAACGCGGAGAACGCGGACGCGGCCTGGACGGCCAACGGCTTCTCCCGCATCGGCGCGTCCTTCACCAAGGACTACGCGCAGTACTACCTGGCCGAGAACCGCCAGTACGTCTCGTACGACAAGACCCTCAAGGTCGGCCCGTACAACTTCGGCTTCTCGGCGACGCGTCCCGACTGGGTCGAGCACTACCCGTACCAGAACGGTCTGCTGATCTGGAAGTGGGACACCTCGCAGGCGGACGACAACACCAGCGAGCACCCGGGCGAGGGCCTGATCCTGCCGGTGGACGCGCACGCCAAGGCGCTGAAGTGGGCCGACGGCAAGCTGCTCCGCAACAAGATCCAGACCTTCGACGCGACCTTCAGCACCTACCCGACGGACGCGTTCACGCTCCACAACGCCGACGTCGCCCTGAAGATCAAGTCGCAGAAGGGCGTCCCGGCCTTCGACGACCGCCGGGGCTCGTACTACGACCCGGCGAACCCGTTCAACAGCGTCAAGGTCACTGACACCAACACCACGATCAAGATCGTCAAGGAGCCCGGGGACGGCTCCACGATCACGCTCAAGGTGGGTCCTTCGACCAAGTAACTGACGTCTTCCCTGGTCAGACCATGATCGGCCGCAACCCCTCTGGCGGGCTGCGGCCGATCGTGTTTAGGTGCGTCCTGTGACTTTCTTATTGACACCAGATCTCACGGGGGTGTGACCGCATGGCCGCAGGGGGTTTCAGCAAGCTGCCGGACGGCAGCGTGGTGGTGGCGCTCAACCTGCCGAGTCCGGCGGGCCCGGGCACCGGCTGCCTGCGCTTCCTCGTGCTCGCCCAGAACCGCGCCCGCGCGCTGACGCGGCTGCGCAATCTGGGGATGCGCGCGGTCTACCTCCGCGGCAACGCGGCGCCGCCCACCCCGGACGAGATCACCGCGGTCCTGCACCACCCCGACGGCCTGCTCTGGCGCACGGCCCCCGACAACGGTGTCACGGCGACGGAACTCTGGCACCCGATCCGGTCCCTGTCGCGCCGGCCGGTTCCCCAGACCTGACCGGCCACAGCGACCATTTACCGGCCGGGACGACCCGTGTCCCGGCCGGGACGGCCGGCCGCCCGCACACGGGACCGGCGCCGACGGCCGGACCGGTGTGTGGTCACAGCTCTCAGACCACCGGCTTCCCGGAGAGTTCCACGCCCGCCTCGCGCAGCTCCTCCAGCGCCCGGTGCGTGGTCTGCTCCGCCACTCCGGCGGTCAGGTCGAGCAGCACCTGCGTGCGGAAGCCCTGGCGGACCGCGTCCAGCGCGGTCGCCCGCACGCAGTGGTCGGTGGCGATGCCGACCACGTCGACCTCGTCGATCTCGCGGGCCTTGAGCCAGTCGCCCATCGGGACGCCGTTCTCGTCGGCACCCTCGAAGCCGCTGTACGCGGCCGCGTAGGCGCCCTTGTCGAAGACGGCGTCGATCGCGCCGGAGGCGACGGCCGGGGCGAAGTTCGGATGGAAGCCCACGCCCTCGGTGCCCGCCACGCAGTGCGCGGGCCAGGAGTGGACGTAGTCGGGGTTGTCGGCGAAGTGACCGCCGGGAGCGATGTGCAGGTCGCGGGTGGCGACGACGTGCCGGTAGCCCGCGGGCGCCTGGCCGATCAGCTCGGTGATCGCGGCGGCCACGTCCGAGCCCCCGGCCACCGCGAGGCTGCCTCCCTCGCAGAAGTCGTTCTGCACGTCTACGACGATCAAGGCGCGGCGCATGGTCGGTGTCCTTCGGCTCGGCGGGTGTTCGGTGGTGGGTGCGGGCCCGGCCGTCTCTCGTCACCCGGGCCCGGACCCGGACCCCGGCCGGCGGGCGGCGCGGGTGCCGGGGGCGGTCGTGCGGGCGCGGGTCGTCGAAACCGGGCGTAGGGACTTCGGGTGCACTGCGGGAGGGGGCATTCGGCGGCGGCGGGAGGGAGGCGGACGTGGCCGTTGCATTCCCGCTCACCGGTGGTTCATGCGCGCCCGGCCGCCCGGAGCGCGGCCCCGGCCCCGCCCCGTCTGGGAGGCGCGGTCCGGCCCCGCCCCGTCTGCGGTGGCGTGGCCGGCCTCGCCTCTCAGACGTATTCCGTCGGGATGACCGGCTCGCCGCGCGAGAGCTGCATCGCCGACAGCGGGAGGTTCGCCCGGGCGGCCGCGTGCCGGCTGCGTACGACGTCCAGGGCCTCGCGGGCCAGCACCCTGCCCCCCTTGACCAGTTCGACCAGCAGCTGACGGTCCGCGAGCTCGGCGGGCACGGCACCGGTGCCGATCACCTCCGCCTCCGCGACGCCGTACTTGTCCAGGCGCCGCGCGGCCCACTTGCGGCCGCCGAGGGACGTCTTGCCGCCGGACGACTTCTTCGCGACCGGCTCCAGCGGGGCGTTCGGGTCCGCCGACTCGGCACGGGCGACCAGCTTGTAGACCATCGAGGACGTCGGATGGCCGGATCCCGTCACCAGCTGGGTGCCGACGCCGTACGCGTCCACCGGCGCCGCCGCCAGCGAGGCGATCGCGTACTCGTCCAGGTCGGAGGTGACGATGATCTTCGTCTTGGCCGCACCCAGCTCGTCCAGCTGCTGGCGCACCCGGTGCGCGACCAGCAGCAGGTCACCGGAGTCGATGCGCACCGCGCCGAGCTCGGGCCCCGCGACCTCCACGGCTGTGCGGACGGCCTCCTGCACGTCGTACGTGTCCACGAGCAGCGTGGTGCCCCGGCCGAGCGAGTTCACCTGTGCCTGGAAGGCGTCCCGCTCCCGGTCGTGGACGAGCGTGAAGGCGTGCGCGCTCGTCCCCACCGTGGGGATGCCGTACCGGAAGCCGGCGGCGAGGTCGGAGGTGGTCGCGAAGCCGCCGACGTACGCGGCGCGCGCGGCGGCCACCGCGGCCAGCTCGTGGGTGCGGCGCGCGCCCATCTCGATCAGCGGCCGTTCGCCCGCCGCCGAGGACATGCGGGACGCGGCCGCGGCGATCGCCGAGTCGTGGTTGAGGATGGACAGGATCACGGTCTCCAGGAGCACGCACTCCGCGAAGGAGCCCTCCACCCGCAGGACCGGCGACCCGGGGAAGTACACCTCGCCCTCGGGATAGCCCCAGATGTCCCCGCCGAAGCGGTACGCGGCGAGCCACTCCAGGGTGGGCTCGTCGACGATCCCGTTCTCCCGCAGGAAGCCCAGCACGTCCGCGTCGAAGCGGAAGTTCTCGACGGCGTCGAGGACCCGGCCGGTGCCCGCCACCACGCCGTACCGCCGGCCGTCCGGCAGCCGCCGGGTGAAGACCTCGAAGACCGAGCGCCGCTCGGCGGTCCCCCCGGCCAGGGCGGCCTGCAGCATCGTCAGCTCGTACTGGTCCGTGAAGAGCGCCGTCGAGGGAACTTCCACCGGCAGGCCAAGGTCCGCTGTGTTCATGACGACGGATCGTACTCCCATCTCGTCACACTGACGATTTGTGGGTCCGTTTCGCCGCGCGGCCCCCTCAGGTGGCAGCATGGGCGGTGTGACGGCTCCCGCACCCCTAGAGACCGAGAAGACCGAGTCGGCGGAGGAGGTCTTCGCCGTACCCGAGCCCGACGTCCCCTGGGTGACGATCGTCCACAACGACCCGGTCAACCTCATGAGCTACGTCGCGTACGTCTTCCAGACGTACTTCGGCTACTCCAAGGACAAGGCCAACAAGCTCATGCTCGACGTCCACCACAAGGGCCGCGCGGTCGTCTCCAGCGGCACGCGCGAGGAGATGGAACGCGACGTGCAGGCCATGCACGGCTACGGTCTGTGGGCCACCCTTCAGCAGGACCGGAAATGACCGCACCGGCCGCGGCGCCCGGTACCGCACGAGCGAACCGGCCGGCCGCGGCGCGCAGTACTGGAAGTAGCGACGCACCCTGATGCCAGGACACTTCGAACCGCTCCCCGGCGGCGGCGCGGCCGTCGCGCTCGACGAGGTCGAGATCTCCATCATCCGCTCGCTCGCGGTGCAGCTCCTGGAGCTGATCGGCCCCGGCCCCGCCGAGAACGCGCCCGGGGACCCGCTCGCCGAGCTGTTCGCCGAGGGCCCAAGCGAGCCGCCCGCCGATCCCGTGCTGCAACGTCTCTTCCCGGACGCGTACAGCGGCCCCGGCGTCGAGGCCCACTCGCCCGAGCAGGCCGAGGAGCAGCGCGCCCACTCCTCCGAGTTCCGCCGCTTCACGGAGAACGACCTGCGCGCCGGCAAGCGCGACAACGCGCTGACGGTGATCCGCTCCCTGGACGCGCTCACCCCCGCCGGGGACGGCGGGGCGGTCCTCGAACTGTCCGCCGGGCAGTCCGAGCAGTGGCTGCGGGCCCTCAACGACCTGCGGCTGGCGATCGGCGCCCGGCTCGACGTCGTCGACGAGGAGGACACCGACCTGCTCTACCGGCTCCCCGACGAGGACCCGCGCAAGCCCATGGTGCTGGCGTACCTGTGGCTGGGCGGTCTCCAGGAAACCCTCGTCGAAACCCTTATGCCCTGACCTGTCGGGACAATCACCCTTCGTTGTTCGCTCAGCGGACGCTCAAATCCGGATAACGATCGCATTACCGTGGCCGCGCCCTATGGGGTGCGGTTCACCTTTTGTCCGGTTCTTTCTGTGGTGTGCGCCACGAACGCCTCAGCCGATCACTGTTGCGGCCGTGATAAATCTTCACGACCGCCCGACGGGACGACACCCAGGTCCCGACGGGTGCGCCACCGAGCCGGCGGATCGCCGGCCAGGCACAGCTCCATCACATCCGGGGGGATCGGGACCCGATTCCGAGGCCGCGCAGACGGCTCGGGTCGGCATGGAGAAAGGCGCACCAAACATGACCTCATCGCAGGTCGACAAGCAGTACGACGGCAGTGAGGCCGTGCAGAGCGCGGCGACCGAGGACGGCGAGGGCTACCAGCGCGGTCTCGGATCCCGGCAGATCCAGATGATCGCCATCGGCGGCGCCATCGGCACCGGTCTGTTCCTCGGTGCGGGCAAGGGCATCTCGAAGGCCGGGCCCAGCCTGATCCTCGCCTACGCCATCGCGGGCGTGGTCATCTTCTTCATCATGCGCGCCCTCGGCGAGCTGCTCATGTACCGCCCCGTGTCGGGCTCCTTCTCGGAGTACGCACGCGAGTTCATCGGCCCCTTCGCGGGCTTCGTGACCGGCTGGACGTACTGGCTCTTCTGGGTCGTCACCGGCATCACCGAGGTCACCGCGGCCGCCACCTACATGACGTACTGGTGGGACATCCCGCAATGGGTCTCCGCACTGGTCTTCACGGTCATCCTGTACGCCGTGAACCTCATCTCCGTGAAGCTCTTCGGTGAGCTGGAGTTCTGGTTCTCGATGGTCAAGGTCACCGCCATCGTCGGCATGATCCTCATCTGCGCCGGCATCCTCACCCTCGGCTTCTCCGACGCCGGCGACACCGCGTCGGTCAGCCACCTGTGGAGCGACGGCGGCTTCTTCCCGCACGGCATCGGCAGCACCCTGATGACCCTCCAGATGGTCATGTTCGCCTTCCTCGCCGTCGAGCTGGTCGGCGTGACGGCCGGCGAGTCCAAGGACCCGAAGACGGTCCTGCCGAAGGCCATCAACACCGTGCCGTGGCGCATCGCCGTCTTCTACGTCGGCGCCCTGATCATGATCCTGTCCGTCGTGCCGTGGACGAACTTCCAGCCCGGGGTCAGCCCCTTCGTCGCCGCCTTCGAGAAGATGGGCCTCGCCGCCGGCGCGGGCATCGTCAACTTCGTCGTGCTGACCGCCGCGCTGTCCTCCTGCAACTCCGGCATGTACTCCACCGGCCGCATGCTGCGCGATCTCGCGCTCAACGGGCAGGGCCCCAAGGTCTTCACCAGGCTCACCCGCAGCGGCACCCCGCTCATCGGCACCACGGTCTCGGCCGCGCTGATGATGGTCGGCGTCTGGATCAACTACCAGTGGCCCGGCGAGGCGTTCAACTACGTCGTCTCCTTCGCCACCATCTCCGGCATGTGGGCCTGGATCGTCATCCTGATCTGCCAGATCCGCTACCGCCTCAAGTCCGACCGCGGCGAGCTGCCCCGCTCCACCTTCCCGGCCCCCGGCGGCATCTGGGCCAGCGCCCTCTCCCTCGCCTTCATCGGCATGGTGATCGTGATGATGGGCATCGACAAGGACGCCCGCATCTCGCTCTACTGCGCCCCCGTGTGGGCCCTGCTCCTGGGTGTCTCCTACCTGGTGCTCAAGAGCCGCAACCCGCAGGGCGCCGCCTTCGTCAAGCGCTGACCTCCGAGGCGCCGCGTGCCACGCGCCGCCCTCGTCGGCGCCGGACCGGCCGTCCGGCATCCGGGCCGTCCCGTACCACCCCTCGGTACGGGACGGCCCTTCTGCTTATCCTGACCAGCATGCTGACCATCACCCAGGCGCTCTTCGACCAGATCGTCGCGCACGCGCGGCAGGACCACCCCGACGAGGCCTGCGGCGTCGTTGCGGGCCCGGCCGGCACGGACCGCCCGGAGCGGTTCATCCCGATGCTGAACGCGGCCCGCTCGCCCACCTTCTACGAGTTCGACTCGGGCGACCTGCTGAAGCTGTACCGCGAGCTGGACGACCGCGACGAGGAACCGGTCGTCATCTACCACTCGCACACCGCCACCGAGGCCTACCCCTCGCGCACCGACATCTCGTACGCGAACGAGCCCGGCGCGCACTACGTCCTGGTCTCCACGGCCGACGCCGACGGGGCCGGGCCCTTCCAGTTCCGCTCGTACCGGATCCTCGAAGGCGTGGTGACGGAGGAGGAGGTCACCGTGGTGGAGAGCTACTGATCCCGCATTTCGGTCAGAATTCATCCACTATCTGAGATCACACTCGGGGATCCCGACCGGGAATCGATACGATGAGCGCATGGTTTCCCACGACGTGAGCGAGAAGACGCCGGGCATGCTGCTCGTGGCGCGGCTGCACGTCGACCTGTGCAGGCTCAACAGCGCCCTCTGTCCGCGCTGACCCCTGCCGCCGTACGGCCGTGGGGCCGCGGCGTCCGCACCCCGCGTCCCGCTACGCACGCAGCGCCGCCGCGCGCCCACCGACCTGACTTTCCTCCCGACAGGAGCCCGCAATCATGGCCATCGAGGTCCGCATCCCCACCATCCTCCGCACCTACACCGACGGCCACAAGGCCGTCGAGGGCGGCGGGGAGACCCTCGCCGAGCTCTTCGCCGACCTGGAGACCCGCCACGCGGGCATCCAGGCCCGGATCGTGGACGCCGGCGAACTGCGCCGCTTCGTCAACGTCTACCTCAACGACGAGGACGTCCGCTTCCTCGACGGCATCAACACCAAGCTGACCGACGGCGACAACGTCACGATCCTGCCGGCCGTGGCCGGCGGCATGGCCTGATCGGTATGCGCTACGACTCCCCGCTGGCCGCGGTGGGCAACACCCCCCTGGTGCGCCTGCCGCGGCTGTCGCCGTCCGAGGACGTGCGCATCTGGGCCAAGCTGGAGGACCGCAATCCGACCGGCTCGGTCAAGGACCGCCCGGCCCTCCACATGATCGAACAGGCGGAGAAGGACGGCCGGCTCACGCCCGGCTGCACCATCCTCGAACCGACCTCAGGCAACACCGGCATCTCGCTCGCCATGGCCGCCAGGCTCAAGGGCTACCGCATCGTCTGCGTCATGCCTGAGAACACCTCCCGGGAGCGCCGCGACCTGCTCGCCATGTGGGGCGCCGAGATCATCTCGTCCCCGGCGGCCGGCGGCTCCAACACGGCCGTACGCGTCGCCAAGGAGCTCTCGGCCGAGCACCCGGACTGGGTGATGCTCTACCAGTACGGCAACCCCGACAACGCGGGCGCGCACTACGCGACGACCGGCCCGGAGATCCTCGCCGACCTCCCCTCCCTCACCCACTTCGTCGCCGGACTCGGCACCACCGGCACCCTCATGGGCGTCGGCCGGTTCCTGCGCGAGCACAAGCCCGACGTCAAGATCGTCGCCGCCGAGCCGCGCTACGACGACCTGGTCTACGGCCTGCGCAACCTCGACGAGGGCTTCGTCCCCGAGCTGTACGACGCCTCCGTCCTGACCACCCGTTTCTCCGTCGGCTCCGCCGACGCCGTCACCCGTACGCGGGAACTGCTCCAGCAGGAGGGCATCTTCGCCGGCGTCTCCACCGGCGCCGCCCTGCACGCCGCGATCGGCGTCGGCAGGAAGGCGCTGGCGGCGGGGGAGAGCGCCGACATCGTCTTCGTCGTGGCCGACGGCGGCTGGAAGTACCTGTCGACGGGCGTCTACACGGCCGCGACCACGGAAGAGGCCATCGAGACGCTCCAGGGCCAGCTCTGGGCGTAGGACCCGGCGCACTCCCGATGCCGGAGGGGCCGCCGGACCCGCGGCCCGTCCGGCGTCCGGGGCCGGCCGCCGTCCCATGAGGGCTGCGGCCGCCGGCGTCCGGGGCCTCGGTCCGGCCCACGGGGGCACGGCCGCGCGGTCACCGGGCCAGGTGGCGCACCTGGTCCCACAGCGCGGGATCCACGGCCCCCACCCGGCGCCGGAAGTCCCCGACCGGAACGTCCCGCAGCTCGTCCGTCTCCAGGTAACTCGGCCTGTCGTGGGCATCGCCCACCGACCCCGGCGGCAGCGGGATCACCCCGGCCCGCTCGTCGTGGTACTTGCTGGTGATCTTCGCGACCGTCGCCCGGCGCCCGCGCACGGACAACACCAGACAGGGCCGGTCCTTCGCGCCCGGGCCGTCCTCGTAGGGCACGTTCGCCCACCAGATCTCCGCCGGCCGGGGCCTGCCCACCCGTCCCCGCGGCTCCGCCGCCCGCCCGGACGGACGCCCCGGCGGACGCGTACGTCCCGGCGGGCGCCGCCCGCGACCCCAGCCGTCGACCAGTGTCGCGACCAGAGCGAGCAGTACCACGGCCACCAGGGCGAGCCACCAGGTCGTGTCCATACCGTAGAAGGTACCGGCGCGCACCTTCGGCCGCCGTCCCGGCCCCGTCCGCCGCACGTCCGTCCGAACCGGTGCCGCCCCGGTCCGGCCCCGTCCGCCGCATGTCCATCCGAACCGGTGACAGCACAGGTGAGTTCGCCCACAACGGCCCCTGGCGGAGGAGCGACGGGACCTTTTGCGCCTTACGCTCGACGCACCGCACGACGCCCGTTCCCGTTTCGTTTCTGCCTTTGCATTTCCCGCCAGCGCGGAGGTTCCAGCTCTCATGAAGCTCACCGTCGTCGGCTGCTCGGGGTCGTTCCCGTCCGCGGAATCGGCCTGCTCGAGCTACCTCGTCGAGGCCGACGGCTTCCGGCTGCTGCTCGACATGGGCAACGGTGCCCTGGGCGAGCTGCAGCGCCACTGCGGTCTCTACGACCTCGACGCGATCTTCCTCAGCCATCTGCACGCCGACCACTGCATCGACATGTGCGCGTACTTCGTCGCGCGCTACTACCGCCACGACGGCGGCCGCTGCGACCCCCTCCCTGTCTACGGACCCGAGGGCACGGAGCAGCGCCTGACCACGGCGTACGCGGACACGCCCTCCGCGTCCTCGATGAGCGAGGTCTTCGACTTCCACACGGTCAAGCCGGGCTCGTTCGAGATCGGCCCCTTCGCCGTGCACACGGAGAAGGTGCGCCACCCGGTGGAGGCGTACGGCATCCGGGTCGAGCACGGCGGGCGCTCGCTGACCTACTCCGGGGACACGGGGGTCAGCGACGCCCTGGACCAACTCGCCCGCGGCACCGACCTGTTCCTGTGCGAGGCGGCGTTCACCCACGGCAAGGAGAACATCCCCGACCTCCACCTCAACGGCCGCGAGGCCGGCGAGACGGCCACCCGCGCGGGAGCCCGCCGCCTGGTCCTCACCCACATCCCCCCGTGGACGGACCCCCGGATCAACCTGGCGGACGCGCGCGCGGTGTACGACGGCCCGGTGGAACTGGCGGTACCGAGCAGGTCGTACGAGGTGTAGGCACTCCTCCCGCGGCCTTGCGGCCGCGCGCACCCGAGCCCGCTCGGGTCGGCCGGGACGAGCCGTCGGCCACGGCGGCCCGCGAGTCGATCAGCAGGCAGCGGTCGGCGTCCCGGGCGAGTGCCGCGAGGCAGTCCGCGATGCCCTGCTCCTCGTCACGGGTGAGCACGGCGGCCGTGACCGGCGTCGCTCGGTGACTCTCGTAGAGCAGCGCCAGTTCCGCCGGGTTGGGTGAGGGGAGCGATGCCCCCGCCAGATCCGCCGAGACGGTGGTGACCAAGGTCAGGTCGGCGGCCAGCCGTGAGGGAGGCAGACCGTCGGGCGTGCGGGCGAGGTCCAGCAGTTCCGCGAACTTCATTTCGGTGAGGACTTTCTGACGAGTATGGCCGGCGGTCGCTGGCCGGGCCGACCGCGGCTTCGGGGACTGGTCCAGGGAGATGTGGAGGTCGAAGGGAACGTCCTGGACATGGCCGTGCGACACCACGACCTTGGTCGCCTGCAGCTTGTCGCAGCCCAGCGACTTCCAGAGCGTGTAGTAGTCCATGTAACTGCAGGACAGCGGATTCCCGATCTGCGCGAAGATCCATTCGCAGCGCGCACGGCTCGGCTTGCCCTCACCCGAGGCGGCTGCCGCCTCCTCGTCGGTGAGCACGGTGAACTGCATGTCCCGAAGAGCTTGAAGACTGATCGATTTCCCCACTGTGTCGGTCGTGACCGTTTCCGGCCTTCGTGTTGGGCCGTACCTGGTCACGGTGCGGCCGCGGTCCCGGCCGTACGAGGCGGGAATGTAAATGATCAAGCCGTATGGACAGGTGATCATCTTCATGCAGGAAAAGTCGGGGAATGTGGAACCCCGCGAGGCTTTCGGGACTGCGCCGCCTCCGCGGGCGAAAAGCGTGTTCCCTTCGGGCATGCCGAATTCCCCGGGCCGCCTTGCGGTCCGGGGAATTCGAGTGGTACGGCTTTTCCTGGAGGCCCTACTTGGCCTCCGCCTTCTGCAGTTCCGCCAGTTCCTCGTCGGACTCACGGCCCGGCGTCGGCAGGTTCCACTTGGTGATGGCGAAGCGGAAGACGACGTAGTAGACGGCGGCGAAGCACAGGCCGACCAGGACCAGGCCCCACGGGTTGGTCGCGATGCCGAGGTTCAGGCCGAAGTCGACCGCGCCGGCCGAGAAGCCGAAGCCGTCCTTCATGCCGAGCGCCCAGGTCAGCGCCATCGAGACCCCGGTGAGGACCGCGTGGATCGCGTAGAGGACCGGCGCGATGAACATGAAGGTGAACTCGATCGGCTCCGTGACACCCGTGACGAACGAGGTCAGCGCGAGCGAGAACATCATGCCGCCGACGACCTTGCGGCGCTCGGGGCGGGCGCAGTGCACGATCGCGAGGCAGGCGGCGGGCAGCGCGAACATCATGATCGGGAAGAAGCCGGTCATGAACTGTCCGGCGGTCGGGTCGCCGGCGAGGAAGCGCGAGATGTCGCCGCTCTTGCCCTCGTACGAACCCGCCTGGAACCACGGGAAGGAGTTCAGCAGGTGGTGCATGCCGATCGGGATGAGCGCGCGGTTGGCGACACCGAAGATGCCCGCGCCGACGGCGCCCGAACCCACGAGCCACTCGCCGAAGTTGTGCAGCCCCGTACCGAGCACCGGCCAGATGTAGCCGAAGACGACACCGATGACGAGGCCCGCGAAGGCGGAGAGGATCGGGACGAGGCGGCGGCCGCCGAAGAAGCCTGCCCAGTCGGGCAGCTTGGTCCGGTAGAACTTCTGGTACAGCAGCGCCACGACTATGCCCATGACCACGCCGCCGAGGACCTTGGCGTCCACGGGCGCGTCGACCATGACGACCTTGCCGTCGACGGCCGTCGCCACCTTCGGCAGGTTCTTGTCAGTGAACGTGGCCAGCACGTTCTTGAAGACGAGGTAGCCAACCACGGCCGCGAGGGCGGTGGAGCCGTCCGACTTCTTCGCGAAGCCGATCGCGATACCCACGGCGAACAGCAGCGCCATGTTGTCGAGGATGGCGTTGCCGCCGGCCGACATGAAGCTCGCGATCTTCGTGAGGAACGCGGGGAAGGACTCGCGTCCCAGCATGTCGGTGTTGCCTAGGCGCACCAGCAGTGCGGCGGCGGGCAGGACGGCGACCGGAAGCATCAGGCTGCGGCCGATGCGCTGCAGCACAGCCATCGCGCCGGCACCCTTCTTCTTCTCGGCCGCGGGAGCGGCGCTGGCCGTGGACACAACTTCCTCCAGTGGGCAAGGCGCCGCCCGGGGACAGGGGGTTTGGGGAGCGGCGTGGTCTACACCACTCAGTGGTGTAGACCTGTTGTAGCACGGTGAAGGCTGGATAAGGAACCCGCGGAATTTGTGGCCTCGGCCATAGCGGAACAACCGGTTCCATACGTCACGAAGGGCCCCCGGACCAGGCAGGTCCAGGGGCCCTTCGGGCGGCGAGGGGCACACGCCCCCGGGGCGCTACGCCCGCGTCGTGTCCTCCACCTCGTCCTCCGGCTCACGCCCCGGAGTCTTCAGATCGAACTTGGTGATCGCGAAACGGAAGATCGCGTAATACACGGCGGCGAAGCACAGCCCGATCGGAATCATCGCCCACGGCCTCGTCGCCAGGTTCCAGTTGATGACGTAGTCGATCAGACCCGCCGAGAAACTGAACCCGTCGTGCACCCCGAGCCCCCAGGTCACCGCCATGGACACACCGGTGAGCAGCGCGTGGACGGCGTACAGCGCAGGCGCGATGAACAGGAACGAGTACTCGATCGGTTCCGTGATGCCGGTGACGAACGACGTCAGCGCCACCGAGAGCATCAGACCGCCGATCTCCTTGCGGCGATGCGGCTTCGCACAGTGCGTCATGGCCAGACACGCCGCCGGCAGCGCGAACATCATGATCGGGAAGAACCCCGACGTGAACTGCCCCGCGTTCGGGTCACCCGCCAGGAACATGTTGATGTCACCGTGCACCACCGTCCCGTCCGGCTTGGTGAAACTGCCGAACTGGAACCAGACGGGCACGTTCAGGAACTGGTGCAACCCGATCACCAGCAGCGCCCTGTTGGCCACACCGAACACGCCCGAACCCCACGCACCCAGCCCGACCAGCCAGTCACTGAAGTTCTCCAGCGCGTCACCGATCGGCGGCCACACCCACACGCACAACGAGGCGACCACGATCGCCACGAACGCCATGATGATCGGCACCAGCCGGCGGCCGTTGAAGAACCCGAGCCAGTCCACCAGCTTCGTCCGGTGGAAGCGCTGCCAGAAGTACGCCGACAGCAACCCGATGACGATGCCCCCGAACACCCCGGGATTCTGGTACGTGAACTCCACGACGGAGTTGTCCTCCGCCTGACAGCCCAGCTTGACGGCGAGACTCCCCGACGGGCAGTCCTCGGGGAAGGCACGCAGCACGCTGTAGTAGACGAGGAAGCCCACCACCGCCGCGAGCGCCGTGGAACCGTCCGCCTTCTTCGCCATGCCGATCGCGACACCCACACAGAACAGCATCGGCAGCCCCAGCTGACCGTCGAGCAGCGCGCCGCCCGCCGCACCCATCACCTTGGACACGTTGTCCCAGCCGAGCCCGTCCGCGCCGAACACGTCCGGCTGGCCCAGGCGGTTGAGAATGCCCGCGGCCGGCAGCACGGCGATGGGCAGCTGGAGGCTGCGCCCCATCTTCTGGAGCCCCTGGAAAGCGGTGTTCCAGCGGCCGCGTGCGGGTGAGACGGCACTGTCGGCGCTCATGGACGTCCTCCGGGAACAGGACCGGGTTTGGCGGCCGTTGAAAAGTGGTGTAGACCAGTTGCGAACGGTCGGGCTGTCGTGATCGTCATCATTCGGCACACACCGCACGACCGCTCGCGAAGATGGGCCAACTGTGGGTTACTGCGACAAAAGCGGTTCGGATCAGGGAGAAGGACATGGCCACCAAGGCTGAGAAGATCGTTGCCGGGCTCGGCGGCATCGAGAACATCGAAGAGGTCGAAGGCTGCATCACCCGCCTCCGCACCGAGGTCGTCGACCCCGGCAAGGTCGACGAAGCCGCCCTCAAGGCCGCAGGCGCCCACGGCGTCGTCAAGATGGGCACCGCCATCCAGGTCGTCATCGGCACCGACGCCGACCCCATCGCCGCCGACATCGAAGACATGATGTGAACACCTGAACCCACCGGACCCAGCCGGACCCACCACGTCCCGCCGGGCCCGCCGGGCTCACCCCCAGGGGCCGCCTTCCCCACCCGGAGCGGCCCCTGACCCATGTACGGCTAGGCTCGTCGCCATGTCTCGAATCGACGGCCGCACCCCCGACCAGCTCCGCCCCATCACCATCGAGCGCGGCTGGAGCAAGCACGCCGAAGGCTCCGTCCTCGTCTCCTTCGGCGACACCAAGGTCTTCTGCACCGCCTCCGTCACCGAAGGCGTCCCGCGCTGGCGCAAGGGCAGCGGCGAAGGCTGGGTCACCGCCGAATACTCCATGCTGCCCCGCTCCACGAACACCCGCGGTGACCGCGAATCCGTCCGCGGCAGGATCGGCGGCCGCACCCACGAGATCAGCCGCCTCATCGGCCGCTCCCTGCGCGCCGTCATCGACTACAAGGCCCTCGGCGAGAACACCATCGTCCTCGACTGCGACGTCCTCCAGGCCGACGGCGGCACCCGCACCGCCGCCATCACCGGCGCCTACGTCGCCCTCGCCGACGCCGTCACCTGGGCCCAGGGCAGGAAACTCGTCAAGGCCGGACGGCAGCCCCTCACCGGCACCGTCTCCGCCGTCTCCGTCGGCATCGTCGGCGGCGTACCCCTCCTCGACCTCTGCTACGAGGAAGACGTCAAGGCCGACACCGACATGAACGTCGTCTGCACCGGCGACGGCCGCTTCGTCGAAGTCCAGGGCACCGCCGAGGCCGAACCCTTCGACCGCAAGGAACTCAACGCCCTCCTCGACCTCGCCGTATCGGGCTGCGACGCACTCGCCGCCGCCCAGCGCACCGCCCTCGAGGCAACCGCACACTAGCCGTACGCGTTCTTAGAGGTACGGGCGCACGGCCCAGCCGCGCGCCCGCGACCACACCATGCCCACGGGGAGGGACCCTTCCATGGCCTCGCGCCACCGCACCGCGGCACTCGCCGTCGCCGCCGCACTCGTCGTCCTGCCGGCGGCCGTCGGCTGCGACGCCGTCAACAAGGCCCTGGACTGCGTCCAGACCGCAGACGCCATAGCCGACAGCGTCACCGACCTCCAGCAGGCCGTCGAGAACGCCGCCAACGACCCGACACAGACCGACGAATCCCTCCGCTCCATCGAGCGGAACCTCGACAAGATCGACGACACCACCGACAACGCCGACGTCAACAAGGCCGTCGACGACCTCGGCACCGCCGTCGACAACGTCCGCACCGCCATCAAGAACGGCGACGACACCCCCGACATCAGCCCCGTCACGGACGCGGCCGGCGAACTCACCAAGGTCTGCACCCCGTAACACCCGCCGCGACCACGGCCGTCCGGCCGGGACCCCGCCGCACCCCTGGATACTGGTGCGCATGACCCGCCTGATCCTCGCCACCCGCAACGCCGGAAAGATCACCGAACTGAGGGCGATCCTCGCCGACGCAGGACTCCCACACGACCTCGTCGGCGCGGACGCCTACCCCCACATCCCCGACGTCAAGGAAACCGGCGTCACCTTCGCCGAGAACGCCCTGCTCAAGGCGCACGCCCTCGCCCGGGCCACCGGCCTGCCCGCCGTCGCCGACGACTCCGGCCTCTGCGTCGACGTCCTCGGCGGCGCCCCCGGCATCTTCTCCGCCCGCTGGGCCGGCCGCCACGGCGACGACGCGGCCAACCTGGAACTGCTGCTCGCCCAGCTCGGCGACATCGCCGACCCGCACCGCGGAGCCCACTTCGCGTGCGCGGCGGCCCTCGCCCTCCCCGACGGCACGGAGCGCGTCGTCGAGGGGCGCCTCCCCGGCACCCTCCGCGCCGCCCCCTCCGGCACGAACGGCTTCGGCTACGACCCGATCCTCCAGCCGGCCGGCGAGACCCGCACCTGCGCGGAACTCTCCCCCGAGGAGAAGAACGCGATCAGCCACCGGGGCCAGGCGTTCCGCGCCCTGGTCCCGGCGGTACGGGAACTGGTGGGCTGAGGGCGCGCACGGGAAAGGCCTGCGTCTCGATCGCCCGAGACGCAGGCCTTCTTGTGCGGCGGAAGGGATTCGAACCCTCAAGCCGTTTCACGGGCCACAGATCCTAAGTCTGCCGCGTCGCCAGTTGCGCCACCGCCGCCGGTCGCGTGCCATGGTACCGGCCGGGGGACCGGGGCAGAGCCAGGGGACATGCCTCAGGCCGCTGCGCGACCCGGGGCACCTCCACGGCACCAGGTGCTCGTGACCGCACGGCAGTTGGGGCACAGCAGCCGCCCACGAGACTGCCTTACCGGATCAGAACCTCGGGGACGGGGTCCGGGCCTCCACCAGTTCCGCCGCTTCCTCCGGGGTGCCCACGGCGGGTGGGGAGCCGGCCAGGGGCCTGCGGGCCGTTTCCTTCATGCAGGCGACGGCGACGACACCGACGAGCGCCGCGGCCATCGCGTAGTACGCGGGCATCATGTCGCTGCCGGTGACGCTGATGAGGGCGGTGATGACCAGCGGGGTCGTGCCGCCGAAGAGGGACGCGGAGAGGTTGTAGCCGACGGAGAGGGAGCCGTAGCGGACCTGGGTGGGGAAGAGCGCGGGCAGGGCCGCGGACATCGTGCCGAGCATGCAGACCAGGGAGAGGCCGAGCATCAGCATGCCCGCCGAGACGCCAACCAGGCTGCCCTGCTTGACCAGCAGGAAGGCCGGGACGGACAGGAACAGGAAGCCGAGCATGCCGGCCATCAGGAGCGGCTTGCGGCCGTAGCGGTCGGAGAGCGTGCCGACCCGGTTGATGACCAGCATCAGGACCAGCATGGTGACGATGAGGACCAGCAGGCCGTGGGTCTCGCTGTAGCCCATCTCGTCGGACAGGTACGTCGGCATGTACGACAGCAGCATGTAGTCGGTGATGTTGTACGCGCCGACCAGGGCGACGCAGAGGATCAGCGTCGGCCACTGGTCGCGGAAGATCCTCGCGAGGTCGCCCTTGGCGGTGGCCCCGGCGGGGGAGGCCGCGCCGGGCACCTGGTGCGCGGACTCGTCCGCCAGCTTCTGGAAGGCGGGCGTCTCGTCCAGCCGCAGCCGCAGGTACAGCCCGACCAGGCCGATGGGCCCGGCGACCAGGAAGGGCACGCGCCAGCCCCAGGACTCCATGCCGTCGCTGCCGAGCAGGCTGGTCAGCAGCGTCACCAGGCCGGCCGCGCCGACGTATCCGGCGAGCGTGCCGGACTCCAGGAAGCTGCCGTAGAAGCCGCGGCGCCTGTCGGGGGCGTACTCGGCTATGAAGGTCGACGCGCCGCCGTACTCACCGCCCGTCGAGAAGCCCTGGACGAGGCGGAAGAGGATCAGCAGGACCGGGGACCAGAAGCCGATCGTGGCGTACGAGGGGATCAGTCCGATGGCGAAGGTGCCGACGGCCATCAGGATCATCGTGAGGGCGAGGACCTTCTTGCGGCCGATCCGGTCGCCCATCGGGCCGAACACCATGCCGCCCACGGGCCGCACCAGGAACGAGACGGCGAAGGTCGCGAAGGAGGAGAGCAGCTGGACGGTGCCGTTCCCGGACGGGAAGAAGACGTGGCCGATGGTGACGGCCAGGTAGCTGTAGATGCCGAAGTCGAACCACTCCATGGCGTTGCCGAGCGAGGCCGCGTTCACGGCCCGCCTGACCGCCCGGTCGTCGGTGACCGTGATGTCGGTGCGCCGCAGGGGCGGGTTCCTGCGCCTGGTGGCCGCCCGGAAGAGCGTCCGGTGGCGCTTCACTGCCTCGGGGTCGGCGGTGACCCCGTCGGGTCCGGGCCCGGTGGCCGCCATGGAGGGATCCTCTCGTCGCTGGATCGCTTGGTCCAGCGGATCACCTGCTCGATGGTGGCGACCGCAAACGAAGGTCCCCGGCGGGAGGGACCTTCGTCACAGGGCCGTCAGATGCCGAGGTCCTTGATGATCTTTGCCACGTGGCCGGTCGCCTTCACGTTGTACAGGGCCCGTTCGACCTTGCCCTCCTCGTCCACGATCACCGTGGAGCGGATGACGCCGACGACCGTCTTGCCGTACAGCTTCTTCTCGCCGAAGGCGCCGTACGCCTCCAGGACCGACTTGTCGGGGTCCCCGACCAGCGTCACCTTCAGGGATTCCTGCTCGCGGAACCTGGCGAGCTTCTCGGGCTTGTCCGGGGAGACCCCGATGACGTCGTAGCCGGCGCCCGCCAGCACCTCGAGGTTGTCCGTGAAGTCGCAGGCCTGCTTGGTGCAGCCGGGGGTGAGGGCGGCGGGGTAGAAGTAGACGATGACCTTGCGGCCCTTGTGGTCGGCAAGGGACACGTCGTGGCCGTCGGCGTCCGGCAGGGTGAAGGCGGGGGCGGTGTCGCCGGGCTGGAGTCGCTCGCTCATCGGTACCTCACGTGACAGGGGCGGGTTTCGGGGAACGAGCCTAATGGGCTTCCGCGCGTCCGACAGGGGGTGCCGTGGGGTGCGATCGCCCGCGAGCTGACAGACTGTCGACCGGAGACAGTCCGGAGAACAGAGTTACGTCGCAACGACCACGGAGGCAGCGCGGTGTCGGATACGTCGAGAACGTCGGATACCAGGACTCCGGCGCAGATCGAGGCGGACATCAAACGCCGCCGGGAAGTCCTCGCCGAGACGCTGGACGAGATCGGTGTGCGAGTCCATCCCAAGACCATCGCCGGGGACGCCAAGGCCAGGGCCGTCTCCCACATCGACCACACGCTCGGCCGCGCCTATGTCGGCGTGAACCGGGTCGTCGGCGATGTGCGGGCGCAGTTCGTCACCGAGGAGGGCGCGCCGAGGCTGGAGCGCATCGTGCCGGTGGCGCTGCTCGCCGTCGGGCTGGTGGGTCTGCTCACGCTGGGCCCGCGGCGTCGCAGGCGTTGACCCGCTTGCGTACGGGAGCGGCCGGGGCGGGTAGGTTCGTGGCGTGAGCGAGAAGACCCATCACGACGACAAGCTGCCCATCCGGATGCTGCACGACCGTGTGCTCGTGCGGCAGGACGCCGCCGAGGGTGAACGGCGGTCGGGCGGCGGCATCCTGATTCCCGCGACCGCGGCCGTCGGCCGGCGCCTCGCCTGGGCGGAGGTCGTGGCGGTCGGGCAGAACGTGCGGACCGTGGAGCCGGGTGACCGGGTTCTCTACGATCCCGAGGACCGTGCCGAGGTCGAGGTGCGGGGCACCGCCTACGTGCTGATGCGTGAGCGGGATCTGCACGCGGTGGCCGCGGACCGCTTCGAGGGGTCCGAGGACTCCACGGGGCTGTATCTGTAGACAGGTGTCGCGAAGGGGCCGGTGACCGTGGTCACCGGCCCCTTCGCCGTGCCCTTCGCCCGGTTGGGGGTATCCCCGGCGAGACGCGCCGTACCGGGTCTGTCGGTCCGTACCGGGTCTGTCGGTGGGGGCTCTACGGGCGTCTGCCTGGGGGCCGGTTGAACACCCCGGCCGCCGTGCCGGCCGTGTCGCCGCCGTCCGTGGTGCCGCCGGTGTCGGTCGTGCCGCCGTCGGTGGCGCCTCCGGTGTCGGTGCCGCCGATGTCGGTCCCGCCGGTGTCCGTGGTGCCGCCGTCCGTGGTGCCGCCGTCGGTCGCGGTGCCTCCCGTGGTGGGCGTGCTGCCGGTCGTGCCCCCGGTGCCGGGGGTGCCGGTGGTGCCACCGGTCTCCGTGCCGCCGGTGGTGGGGGAGGCGCCGGTGGTGCCGCCGGTGTCCTGGCCGCCGGTGCCGGGGGTCTGGCCGGTGGGCCCGGTGGAGGGGAGCTGCGGCTCCTGCGCGCCCGCCTCCACCTCCAGGTCGAAGTCCTTCGCCGGGGTGCCGATGAGGGCGTTCCTCGTGTACTGGGCCCAGATCTGTGCCGGGTAGCCGCCGCCGTTGATGCGGGCCTGGCCGAGCGCGCCGTACAGCGGTTTGTGCGCGCCCGTGTCGGGGTCCTGGCCCATCACGGCGACGACCGTGGCGAGGTCGGGCGTGTAGCCGGCGAACCAGGCGGCCTGGTCCTCCTCGGCGGTGCCGGTCTTGCCTGCGGCGGGACGGCCCGCGGCCTGCGCGGCGGTGCCGGTGCCGCCCTCGACGACGCTCTGCAGGACGGAGGTCGTGGTGTCGGCGGCCTCCCGGTCGACGGCCTGCTTCGTGCCCCGGCCGGGCAGGAGCACGTTCGCGGCGCCGTCCTTGCCGATGTCCTCGACGAGGGTGTACGTACCGTGCCTGCCGTGGTTGGCGAGGGTCGCGTAGGCCTGCGCCATGTCGAGGACGCTGGCGGTGGCCGGGCCGAGCGCGATGGAGGGGGTGGCGGTCAGGTCGGGGGTGGTCGCCGGGATGCCGAGGGCGACGGCGGTGTCCTTGACCTTCTCCGCGCCGACGTCGACGGCCATCTGCGCGTACACCGCGTTGACCGACTTGTCGGTGGCGCCGCGCACGGTGATCGGCCCGTAGGAGACGTTGTCCTCGTTCTCGGGGGCGTAGGTGCCGCCGCTCCAGCCCTGCACGGGGCGTTTGTCGGTGCCGTCGTAGACGGTGTTGGGGGTGATGGGGCGGCCGTCCTGGGTGGTCGCGGCGTTCTGCACGGCCGAGGTGAACACGAACGGCTTGAAGGTGGAGCCGACCTGGTAGTCGCGGCGGGTGGCGTTGTTGACGTACTGCTTGGTGTAGTCGATGCCGCCGTACATGGCGACGACCTTGCCGCCGGCCGGGTCGATGGAGACGCCGCCCGCGCGGACGTAGGTGTCGACCTTGCGGTTCTTCTTGTCGAGCTGGTCCATGACCTGGTCGTCGACGGCCTTGACGAGGGCGTTCTGCTTCTTCTTCTGCAGGGTCGTGGTGATGCGGTAGCCGCCGGTGGCGAGGGTGTCCTCGTCGATGATCCGGTTGCCGGTGAGGTAGTCGCGGACGGCCTGGACGAGGTAGCCGCGCTGTCCGGACATCCCGGCGGAGCCCTTGGCCTCCTTCGGCGTGGGGAAGTCGACGGCGGCGCGGGCGGACGGGCTGAGCCAGTCCTTCTTGACCATGCCGTCCAGGACGTAGTTCCAGCGGGCCAGGGCGGCGGACTTGTTCTCGGGGTGGGCGATCACGTCGTATTCGCTGGGCGCGTTGAGCAGCGTGGCCAGGTAGGCGCCCTGGCCCGCCGTCAGGCGGTCGGCGTCGACGCCGTAGTAGGCCTGGGCGGCGGCCTGGATGCCGTACGCGTTGCGGCCGAAGTAACTGGTGTTGAGGTAGCCCTCGAGGATGTCGTCCTTGCTCTTCTCGCGGTCCAGCTTGATGGAGATGAAGAACTCCTTCACCTTCCGCGAGACGGTCTGTTCCTGGCCCAGGTAGTAGTTCTTCACGTACTGCTGCGTGATCGTCGAGCCGGACTGCCTGCCCTTGCCGGTGACGGTGTTCCAGCCCGCGCGGACCATGGCCTTGGGGTCGACGGCCGACTCGGTGTAGAAGTCCCGGTCCTCGGCGGCGAGCACGGCGTGCTGGGTGTTCGCGGCGATCTCGGCGAGGGTGACGTTCTCCCGGTTGACCTCGCCGTCGCGCGCGAGCTGGCTGCCGTCCGCGTACAGGTACACGTTGCTCTGCTTGACCGCGGCGGCGTTCGCGGGCGGGATCTTGACCAGGTAGTAGCCGAGCGCGAAGAGTCCGACGAGGAGCAGGATCAGGCCGACGAACGTGCCGAGCACCATCCGCCAGGTCGGGAAGAGCCGGCGCCAGCCGGTGCGCCGGCGCTTCTTGGCGGGCGTCGGCGGGGCCTGCCCGGGCTCTTCGGGCGGCCGGCCCTTGCTGCTGTCCTGCGGCTGCGGCTCGTCGCTCATCTCGGTGCCGGACTCCTGTTTCGCGTCGTACGGATGCGTACGACCTCGTACGTCTTGTGCGCCCCCTCTTGAAGACTCTCGCACCGGGCGTTCCGTTCCCCGATCCCGGGACGTGTCGCGGCGGAAAAATGCGTCGCACGCCAGGTCACCCCGGGACTACGCTCGTGCGCTTCGGTCCGGAGCGGAGGGAGGCCGGTTTCGTGGGGACAGCGCGGTTGTACGCGGCCGTCGCCGTGAGCGGGTTCAGGCGGTATGCCACCTATCGGACGGCCACGGCGGCCGGTGTCTTCACCAACACCGTGTTCGGGCTGATCCTGGCGTACACCTATCTGGCGCTGTGGCACGAGAGGCCGCACTTCGGGGGGTACGGCCAGGCGCAGGCGCTGACCTACGTGTGGCTGGGGCAGGCGATGCTCATGGTGGTCGCCGTGATGGGGGGCGGCTTCGAGGACGAGCTCATCGAGCGCATCCGTACCGGCGACATCGCGATCGACCTGTACCGGCCCGTCGATCTCCAGGCGTGGTGGCTGGCCGCGGACGCAGGGCGGGCGCTGTTCCATCTGCTGGGGCGGGGGGTGGTCCCGATGGTGTTCGGCGCGCTGGTCTTCGACCTGGCGCTGCCCGCCGACCCGCTGGCGTGGCTCGCGTTCCTGGTGGCGGTGGCGCTCGGGGTGGCCGTCAGTTTCGCGATCCGCTTCCTGGTGGCGCTGTCGGCGTTCTGGCTGCTGGACGGTGCGGGCGTGGCTCAGCTGGCCTTCCTGGCGGGGATCTTCTGCTCGGGCATGCTGCTGCCGCTGAACGTCTTCCCGGGTGTGCTCGGCGAGGTGGTGCGCGTGCTGCCGTGGGCGTCGCTGATCCAGGCGCCGGTGGACGTCCTGCTCGGCCGGCGGGATCCGGCGGCCACGTACGTGTTCCAGGCGGCCTGGGCGGTGGGGCTGCTCGCGGCCGGCCGGCTGCTGCAGGGCGTGGCGACCCGGCGGGTGGTGGTCCAGGGTGGCTGACAGCGGTCCGCTCGTGGACGGCGCGTCCGGGCGGCTGCGGGACGCCCTGCGCGCCTACCGCATGATCGCCGCCATGTGGATCCGTTCCACGATGGCCTACCGCGCGTCCTTCATGATGACGGCGGCCGGCAACTTCGCCGCGACGGCACTCGACTTCACGGCGATCCTGCTGATGTTCTCGCAGGTCGACCGGCTGGGTGGCTACTCGCTGCCCGAGGTCGCCTTCCTGTACGGCCTGTCGGGGTCCGCGTTCGGGCTGGCGGACCTCGCGATGGGTTCGATGGACCGGCTGGGCCGGCGGGTGCGTGACGGCACGCTCGACACACTCCTGGTGCGTCCCGCGCCGGTGCTGGCGCAGGTCGCCGCGGACCGCTTCGCGCTGCGCCGCCTGGGCCGGATCACGCAGGGGCTGCTGGTCCTCGGCTACGCGATCGCCGCCCTCGACATCGCCTGGTCCCCGGTCAAGGTGCTGATGATCCCGGTGACGCTGCTGAGCGGGGGTGCGATCTTCGCGGCGGTGTTCGTGGCGGGCGCGGCCTTCCAGTTCGTGGCGCAGGACGCCTCCGAGGTGCAGAACTCCTTCACGTACGGCGGCAACACGCTGCTGCGGTACCCGCCCACCGTCTTCGCCGAGGACCTGGTGCGCGGGGTGACCTTCGTGCTGCCGCTGGCCTTCGTCAACTGGCTGCCCGCGCTGTACGTGCTGGGCCGGCCCTATCCGCTCGACCTGCCGGTGTGGACGGCCTTCGCGCCGCCGCTGGTGGCTGCGGGCTGCTGCGCGCTCGCGGGCCTGGCCTGGCGGGTGGGTCTTCGTTCCTACCGGAGTACAGGGAGTTAGCGGACATGGACCGTCAGGACATCGCCCCGGCCGCCGGGCGCGGAGCGTGCGGAAAGCCGGCCGCCGGGCGCGGAACGGACGCAGAGCCGGCCGCCGTGCGCGGAACGGACGCAGAGCCGGCCGCCGGGCGCGGAACGGACGCAGAGCCGGCCGCCGGGCGCGGAGCGTGCGGAAAGCCGGCCGCCGGGCGCGGAACGGACGCAGAGCCGGCCGCCGTGCGCGGAACGGACGGAAGGCCGGACGCCGGACGCGGAGCGGACGGAAAGCCGGACGTCGGGCCGGGGCGGCGGCCGGAGCGTGCCGGGGGAACAGCTCCGGCGGCCGGTGCGCCGGCTGCGGCGGATCGCCGCTTCATCGAACTCGACGGCGTCGAGAAGGTCTTCGACGTGCGCCGCAGGACCGGGTTCTGGCGCGGCGAGCGGCGGCAGGTGCGGGCGGTCGACTCCCTGTCGTTCACCGTGTCGCGGGGCGAGATGGTCGGTTACATCGGTCCGAACGGCGCGGGCAAGTCGACCACCATCAAGATGCTGACCGGGATCCTGACGCCCAGCGGTGGCCGGCTGCGGGTCGCGGGCATCGACCCGTCCCGTGAGCGGACCCGGCTCGCGCAGCGGATCGGCGTGGTCTTCGGGCAGCGGACGACGCTGTGGTGGGACCTCCCGCTGATCGACTCGTACCGGCTGATGCACCGCATGTACCGGATCCCGGACGCCCGTTACCGGGAGAACCTCGACCGCTGTGTCGAACTCCTGGAGCTGGCGCCCCTGTTGGACGTGCCGGTGCGCCAGTTGTCGCTGGGGCAGCGGATGCGCGGTGACATCGCGGCGGCGCTGCTGCACGACCCTGAGGTGCTCTACCTCGACGAGCCGACGATCGGGCTCGACGTGGTCTCCAAGGCGAAGGTCCGTGCGTTCCTGCGCGATCTGAACGCGGAGCGCGGCACGACGGTACTGCTGACCACGCACGACCTCACCGACATCGAGCAGTTGTGCCGCCGCGTGATGGTCATCGACCACGGGCGGCTGATGTACGACGGTCCGTTGGCCGGGCTGCACGAGGTGGGGGAGGGCGAGCGGACGCTGGTGGTGGACCTGGAGCGTGAACTGCCGCCGATCGAGGTGGAGTCGGCGCGTGTGGTGAAGGTGGAGGGGCCGCGGCAGTGGCTGGCCTTCCCGGCCGCGCAGTCGGCCGCCCCCTTGGTGGCGCGGATCGCGGCGGAGTATCCGCTGGTGGATCTGTCGGTCCGCGAGCCGGACATCGAGGCGGTCATCGCGCAGATGTACGCGGACAGGACGACCTCGTAGGCTGCTCGGCATGACGGACGAACTCCCTGGACTCCGGGCCTCCGACGCCGATCGTGAACGGGTCTCCGAGCAGTTGCGGGACGCTCTCGCGGAAGGCCGCCTCGACATGGCGGAGTTCGAGGAGCGGCTGGACGCCACGTACCGGGCCCGCACGTACGGGGAGCTGGCGCCGATCACCCGCGACCTGCCCGGTGCGGCGGCCCTCGCACCGCTCTCCCTGGCCAAGTCGCCGCACCTTGACGGCGGTTGGGGTGGGCGGATCGTCGGGGGCGAGGGCTCCTCCGCCTGGGGTGTCGCCGTCCTCTCGGGGTTCGAGCGCAAGGGACGCTGGACCGTGCCGCGGCGTTTCACGTCCGTCGCGTTGCTGGGCGGCGGGGACATCGACCTGCGCGAGGCGGACTTCGCCGGCCGTGAGGTCGTCCTCAACTGCTTCGCGGTCATGGGCGGCGTGAACATTCTCGTACCGCCGGGCGTCGAGGTCGTCGTGCGCGGCATCGGCGTCATGGGCGGCTTCGACCACCGCGAGGACGGCGTTCCGGGCGACCCCGGCGCGCCGCGCGTGGTCGTCACGGGCTTCGCCTTCTGGGGCGGGGTGGGCGTCCAGCGCAAGACGACGAAGGCCGAGCGGCTGCGCCTGAAGGAGGAGCGCCGCCGGCAGAAGCTGGAGCGCAGGGCGGCCCGCAAGGAGCTGAGGGGCTCCGGCGAGGCCGAGGACACCGGCGGTCCCGACCACTTCGACGACTTCACCGACCGGGACGGCGACCACGGCTCGTACGGCGACCGCCGGGCGGAGCGGCGCGAGGACCGCACGAGGCGCCGGCACGAAGGCCGCTGACCGTTCGGTGCCGGGGGCCGTGGTCCCCGGCGGCCGGACGTCCTTCTCGTCAGAGTTCCGCGGACGCCGCCCCCTTGAGGGAGCCGAGGTCGAAGGAGCGCCCCATCCTCTGGTAGCCCTTGTCACTGGGGTGGAGGTGGTCGCCCGAGTCGTAGTGGGACCGCAGCCGGCGCGGGTTGTACGGGTCGCGCAGCGCCTTGTCGAAGTCGACGACGTCGTCGTACACCCGGCCCGCCCGGATGCGCGCGTTGACGGCCTGGCGCACGGCCTCGCGGTTGTCGCTGTAGCCGCGGTGGCCCTGGAAGGGCATCAGCGTGGCGCCGACGACCCGCAGCCCGCGGGCGTGCGCCTGCCGGACCAGCTTGCGCAGCCCGGAGACGATGCGGTCGGGGTCGGCCTGGTTCGGGTTGCGCAGGATGTCGTTGACGCCGAGGTCGACGACGACGGCCCTGACGTTGGTCCGGCCGAGGACGTCCCGCTGGAAGCGGGAGAGCCCGCTCGGGTTGTCGGCCGGGCGGCCGAGGCCCGAGGTCAGCACCCGGTTGCCGCTGATGCCCTGGTTGACGACGCTGTAGCGGGGCACGTCGCCGGAACCGGCCGCATCGCGCAGCCGGTCCGAAAGTGTGTCCGTCCAGCGGGTGTTGGCCCCGACGGTGGAGGTGACGCCGTCGGTCAGCGAGTCACCGATCACGACGACCGTGCCGTCCGCCTCGTTGCTCAGCACGTCCAGGGCGGTCAGATAGCGCCAGTACGGGGTCTGCGAGGTGTACGCCGTGCCGGTGACGTCCTCGGCGCGGTCGCCCTCGGCGGTGTACGAGATCTGCCGCGCCTGGGGGTGGTAGGTGACCGGGCCCGACGGGGTCGGCGAGTAGGTGGTCACCAGGACGTCGCCGCCCCGCGGGACGGTGATCCGCACGGCGTCGCTCAGTACCTGCCGCCCGGGCGGGATGACGACCGATCCGCCGCCGGCGAAGGTGAGCCGGCGCATCGAGTCGGCGGCGGCCGCGGCGTCGCCCGGCGCCGCCGCGACGGCGAGCGTGGCGTGCGTGACCGTGAGCGGCTGCTGGCCGTACAGGTTGGACAGGGTGATGCGGGCACTCGTACCGCCCACACTCGCGTGCACGACGTTGCGTACGGAGCGGCCCGCCATGCCGTTCGTCTCGGTGCCCGGCTCGGCGCCCGCGGGGGAGGCCGACCAGGAGCCGACCCACGTGCCGGTGGACGCGGGGGCGGCCGAGTTGCGCGGGGCGCTCCCCTTGGCCGGACCGGCGGGCTCACCGCTGTCGTCGGTCGAGACACCGGCGTATATGGCGGTGGAGAACAGCACGATCACGGCGATGATCGCGGCGAGCAGGGCGCCGTGCCGTGCGGGGGACACCCCCGCACCCCCGGCGTGACGCTTGGTCATGCGGTGCGTGTCTCCTCGGACCTGGAGCCCGAGGCTCCGATGTGATGACCCCAATGATGCGTCATGGGGAAGAAGAACACCCAAAGACCCCTTGGGTCCCCGGCCGAACCCCCGTCCGGACAGACGCCGGGAACTCCTGATCCGTTCCATGAGTCGGTCAGGAAGGGACAATGTGTACGAGGTCACCGAGCGGGTGGAGCGGATGGAACGCACGAAAGCGGAAGAAACAGATGCCGAGGGACAGCATGCCCGCCCGGGTGGCCCGGTGAACCGGGCGGCCCCCGGCCCGGCCGGCCGGGCGATGACCTCCTTCAGCCCCGCCGACGAGGAGAAGCGCCGCGGGGTGCGCCGGATGAAGATCACGGCGACCGGTCTGCTGCTCCTGGTCGCCGTCGTGTACGTCCTCGCCAAGTGGGCGTCCCACCGGGGCGCGGGCGACTGGGCGGAGTACGTGGCGGCGGCGGCCGAGGCCGGCATGGTCGGCGCGCTCGCCGACTGGTTCGCGGTCACCGCCCTCTTCCGTCACCCGCTCGGCCTGCCGATCCCGCACACGGCGATCATCCCGAACAAGAAGGACCAGCTCGGCGTCTCCCTCGGCGAGTTCGTCGGGGAGAACTTCCTCTCCGAGGAGGTCGTACGCCTGCGGCTGACCGCCGTCGGCATCGGCGGCCGCCTCGGCACCTGGCTCGCCGAGCCCGAGCACGCCGACCGGGTCACCGCCGAGCTGGCCACCGCGCTGCGCGGAGCGCTGACGGTCCTGCGCGACTCCGACGTCCAGGCGGTCGTGGGGGAGGCCATCACCCGGCGGGCCGAGGCCCAGGAGATCGCGCCCGGCATCGGGAAGCTGCTGGAGCGGGTCGTCGCCGACGGCGGTCACCGGCGAGCGGTGGACCTGGTCTGCGTGCGCGCCCACGACTGGCTGGTGCTGCACGGCGACTCCGTGATGGACGCCGTGCAGGGCGGCGCCCCCGGCTGGACCCCGCGGTTCGTCGACAAGAAGGTGGGCGAGCGGGTCTACCGGGAACTGCTCCGCTTCGTCACCGAGATGCGGGACGCGCCCGCGCACCCGGCGCGCGGTGCCCTCGACCGCTTCCTCGCCGACTTCGCCTCCGACCTCCAGTCCGACACCGACACCCGGGCGCGCGTGGAGCGACTCAAGGGCGAGGTGCTCGGCCGGGGCGA
This sequence comes from Streptomyces sp. NPDC043867, assembly GCF_056435845.1. NCBI lineage: Bacteria > Bacillati > Actinomycetota > Actinomycetes > Kitasatosporales > Streptomycetaceae > Streptomyces > Streptomyces sp. NPDC043867. The sequence continues at coordinate 63,930 of NZ_JBWKDS010000042.1, forward strand.
GGTCCAGGACCTGATCGCCTCCGCCTGGACGGCCGTACGGGCGATGATCGTGTCCGCCGCCGAGGACGAGCGCAGCGAACTGCGGCTGCGGGTGCGGGCGTCGCTCCTGTCGCTGGGGGCCCGCATGGCCACCGAGCCCAGGGTGCAGGCGAAGGTCGACGGCTGGGTCGAGGGAGCGGCGGTGTACGTCGTGACGACCTACCGCGCGGAGATCACCTCCCTGATCACGGACACGGTGGCCGGCTGGGACGCCCAGCACACCACCAGGAAGATCGAGGCCCACATCGGCCGCGACCTCCAGTTCATCCGGATCAACGGCACGGTGGTCGGCTCGCTGGCCGGTCTCCTCATCTACGTCGTGTCGCGGGCCCTGGGAGCGTGAGCGGGCGCTCGGCGCGCATGGCGTGACCAGCGCGGATCCGGGCACCCTGAAATGGGTCACCCGCGGGTCACTCATCGGAGAGGGAGCCATGACAGCTTCAGCGACGCCGGACTCAGTGCCCGGCTCCACGGGAACCGTCACGACAGCCGTACCGGCCCGCCTGGACCGCCTGCCGTGGTCCCGCTGGCACTGGATGATCGTGATCGGCCTCGGCACCGTGTGGATCCTGGACGGCCTCGAGGTCACCACGGTCGGCAACATCGCGGGCCGCCTCTCCGAGGACGGCAGCGGACTGGCGATCTCCTCGGCGCAGGTCACCGGCATCGCGGCTGCTCTCTACGTGGCGGGTGCCTGCGCGGGCGCGCTGTTCTTCGGCTGGCTGACCGACCGGTTCGGCCGCAAGAAGCTCTTCATGATCACGCTGGTGGTGTACCTCGCCGCGACCGCGCTGACCGCGCTGTCCTTCTCCCCGTGGTGGTTCTTCGCCTTCCGGTTCCTCACCGGTTTCGGTATCGGCGGCGAGTACGCGGCCATCAACTCCGCGATCGACGAGCTGATCCCGTCCAAGTACCGCGGCCGGGTCGACCTGATCATCAACGGCAGCTACTGGCTCGGCGCGATCGGCGGCGCCCTGCTGTCCATCGTCATGCTGGACACCGACATCTTCCCCAAGAACGTCGGCTGGCGGCTGACCTTCGCCCTCGGGGTCGTCCTCGGCCTGGTGATCCTGCTGGTCAGGCGGCATGTCCCGGAGAGCCCGCGCTGGCAGTTCATCCACGGCCAGGGCGAGGACGCCGACGCGCTGGTCACCTCCGTGGAGCGCGGGATCGAGGAGGAGAAGGGGCAGCCTCTCCCGGAGCCCGCGGGTGAGATCACCATCGAGCAGCGCAAGAGCATCGGCTTCGGCCTCATCGCCAAAACGGTCTTCGGGCGCTACCCCAAGCGGGCCGTGCTCGGCCTCTCGCTCTTCATCGGCCAGGCGTTCCTCTACAACGCGATCACCTTCGGCTTCGGCGCCATCCTCACCAAGTTCTTCGACGTGCCCACCGGCAGCACCGGCTACTACTTCGCCGTCATCGCGGCCGGCAACTTCCTCGGCCCGCTGCTGCTCGGCAAACTCTTCGACACCGTCGGCCGGCGCATCATGATCTCCTCCACGTACCTGCTCTCGGGTCTGCTGCTGTTCGGCACGGCCTGGCTCTTCGACCGGGGTTCGCTGAGCGCGGTCACGATGACGGCGTGCTGGTGCGCGGTGCTGTTCTTCGCCTCGGCGGGCGCCTCCAGCGCGTACCTGACGGTCTCCGAGATCTTCCCGATGGAGACCCGCGCCATGGCCATCGCCTTCTTCTACGCCCTCGGCACGGCCGCCGGCGGCATCAGCGGCCCGCTCGTCTTCGCGGACCTCACGGCATCCGGCGTGGTCGGCGAGACCGTGCTCGCCTTCCAGATCGGCGCGGGCCTGATGTGCGCGGCCGGACTGGTCGCCGTGTTCCTCGCGGTGAACGCGGAACGCCGGTCCCTCGAGGACATCGCCACGCCGCTGTCGGCCACCGAGAAGTCCTCCGCCACGTCCTCGGCACCGGTGACGTGACCGCGGTGACGTGACGCGGGTGACGGGACACCCGGGGCGGTCGGCGGGACGCGGCCTCCCGGGTGGCCCGCGGCGGGCGGTTCGGCGGGCCGGGGGCCTGGCGTCAAGCGGGGCCGGAGGCTTCGCCGGTGTCCGAGTGAGAGAGCCTGAGTACGCGTACTCTGTCGGCCCCCGGCCCCATGGCGGAACCTCGTACGCATGACCGAGAAGCTGTTGAGCCCACTGCGAACGCGCCCCTGGCCGGAACGCTGGCTGACGCGCGTGCTCGGCGCCGCCCTCTCCGCGGCGGCGTATCTCCTCTGCCTCCCCTGGGATCCGCGCAACCGCGCCGAGAGCGCGGGGGCCGTCCAGGAGACCAGCCCGGTGACGGGCGTCGGCGGCCTGTTCCTCGCCGCCGCCCTGCTCGCCCTCGCCGCCTACTTCGGCCACCGCGACGCCCTCGCCTGGCCGCTGCTGCTGGTGGCGGTGCCACCGGCGGCGCTCCTGTACGTCTCCCTGCGCACGCACCCAGGACCGCCCGACGGGTTCGCGAACGCCTGGCCCCTGGCGTGGGCGTTCTGCACACTCCTGATCGCCACCGGAGTGCTCGTCGCGGCTGCGGTGGCCCGGCAGTTCAGGGCAGACTCGCAGGACGAGGAACCCGTGTTCGCCCGTACCTGTGACGTGTGAGGAGCCGCCGAGCATGACTGTCCGCAGGATCGTTCCGAACATCCGTGTCGAGTCCGAGGAGGCGATGGACGCCGGCCGGGACTTCTACGGCCTGCTGGGCCTCGACGAGGTGATGAACCAGGGCTGGATCGCGACCCTCGCCTCCCCGTCCCACCCCACCGCCCAGATCAGCCTCTGCACCGAGGACCGCACCGGGCCGGTCGTCCCCGACATGAGCATCGAGGTCGAGGACGTCGACGCGGTCCACGCGCGGGTGGCCGCCTCGGGCGCCGAGATCGTACGGGAACTGCGCGACGAGGACTGGGGCGTACGGCGCTTCTTCGTACGGGACCCGAACGGGCAGGTCGTGAACGTGCTGGGGCACCGCGCCTGAACCCGCCCCGGGCGGACGGACGGTGAGCCCGGCAGGACCCCGGAGCGTGCACCGCGGGGCGCCGGCTCACCGGCCGTAGAAGTACGCCGAGCCCTTCTCGATGAAGTACGAGGCGTAGACCCGGCCGAGCGCGGGCTTGCCGCGGTAGGTGCCCACGTACTGGCGGGCGCTGTCGACCACGACGGGCCGCGTCATGACGGCGAACTTGAGGCGCTGCTGCTGCTCCGCCCACTGCACGGCCGCCGGGTCGACCCGGTCGCTGACCAGCACGGGGAACGCGCCGATCCCGTTCTGCAGACCGACCGGCAGGCCGCCCTTGTTGGCCTTGGCGTACTTCATCACCTGGTCGGTGAACCCCGAGACGGCCTCGACGGTTATCTCCGGAACGGCCGCGGCCACGGTGAACAGATGCAGCCGCGTCGCCATCCAGCGCAACTTGAAGTCCGCCCGGCGCCCCACGAGGACGGGCACCCCGGCCCAGTCCTCCCAGCGCGTGGCGCATCCGTCGGCGATCAGGCGCTGTTCCACCGAGGCCAGGTAGGCCTGTGACGCCGACTGACCCGGCTGTCCCTGCTGTGCGTACATGAGCGGGATCCTATGCGCCCGTGGTGGACCCCGGTCGCACGATCATCAAAACGGTGACCGTGGCCCACAGGAGGTTGAAGATCCCGGTGAACATGGCGAGCCGGACGGTCGCGGCCCGGTCACCCGGACCCTCCAGGAGCGCGCTCTGCCGGGGCAGGACCAGCGCGGCCAGCACCACGGCCGCGAGCGCCGTCAGCATGATCGAGGCGATCAGCCAGGCGTCCCCGAGCACGCCCATGCTGCTCGCCGTGGCGAACCCGAAGACGGGCACGACGACGCCGACGGTGGCGTACACCCGGCAGATGCGGTGCAGCAGCCGCGTGGTCGCGAGGGCCTGCGCGTCGCCCGGCTCGGCGAGCACCTTCCGCGCGGCGGGCGGAAACAGACTCGCGGCGACGGTGACGGGCCCGACGGCGACGATGGCGGCGATGACGTGGACGGAGAGGAGGAACTTGGTCACGGGGTGACGGTAGGAGCGGGGGCGGATCTTGTGGAAGTGGCGATATTGCCAAGGGGTAACGGATTCTCGCCAGGAGGAACGGCCGCGCGTCCTTCGTCGCCGGGGCGCGGGGCGCGGGGCGCGTGGTGCGCGTCGATCGGGGGTCGGTCAACCGCTGTGCATCGCTGTGTACCGCTGTATGTCGCTGTGTACCGCGGGCCTGGCCGCCGAGGGTTCGGATTCCGTGGGCCGCTTGGCCGGAATCCTGTGGACGCCTACGCTCTCGCCATGCACACCGTGGCCGTACTGGCGCTCGACCAGGTCGTCCCGTTCGACCTGTCCGCCCCGATCGACACCTTCGGCTGGGCCCGCCTGCCCGACGGCCGCGAGGCCTACGGGGTCCGGGTCTGCGCGGCTGAGAAGGAAGTGAGCGCGGGCCCGTTCGCGGTGCGCGCCCCGTACGGCCTCGACGCGCTGGCGGGGGCCGACACGATCGTCCTGCCGGGCGTGGCCGACCCGACCGCCCCGCTGCCGCCGGGCGTGCCGGAGGCGCTGCGCGCTGCCGCGGCGAACGGCACCCGCATCGCGTCGATCTGTGTGGGCGCCTTCGTCCTCGCCGCCACGGGCCTCCTGGACGGGCTGCGCGCGACCACGCACTGGATCGCGGCCGCCGACCTGGCCGCGAGGTATCCCGCCGTCACCGTCGACCCGAACGTCCTCTACGTCGACAACGGCCAGTTCCTCACCTCGGCCGGGGCCGCGGCGGCAATCGACATGTGCCTGCACATGATCCGCCGGGACCACGGCTCGGCGGTGGCCGCACACGCGGCACGGATGTCCGTCGTACCGCTCGAACGGGAGGGCGGGCAGGCCCAGTTCATCGTCCACACGCAGCCCCCGGCCCCCGCGGGCAGCACGATGGAGCCCCTGCTGCACTGGCTGGAGGAGAACGCCGGCGACGACCTGACCCTCGAGAGCATCGCCGCCCAGGCAGGCATGAGCACCCGCACGCTCAACCGCCGCTTCCGCGAGCAGACGGGCACGACGCCGCTGCAATGGCTGCACCGGGCCCGGGTACGCCGCGCCCAGTACCTCCTGGAGACGACGACACACCCCGTCGAACGCATCGCCGTCCAGGCGGGCTTCGGCTCCCCGACGGCGTTCCGGGACCGCTTCAAGAGGGTGGTCGGCACGAGCCCCCAGGCATACCGGCGGGCGTTTCAGGGTGTGAGGGCGGCCTGACCGGTCTCTCGGCCTGCGCTCAGCCCCGCCGGTCGGCGACGGCCCAGGAGGCGAGAGCCACGGCGCCGGCGACACCCAACACGGCGGGCCAGGCGCCCACCTTCTTGGCCAGCGGATGCGATCCGGCGAAGGCGGCGACGTACGCGGCGGTCAGCGCCCCGGCGGCCTTCCCGCCCGCCTGCTGCCGCCACTGCTGCGCCGCCGCGGCACCGGCGGCGGCCAGCACGACCCCGCCCAGCTGCCGCTTCTTCGTCCAGCGGGCGACCCCGTACCCCCCGACAAGCCCCCCGGCGGCCACCACCGCGGCCGGAACCTTCGCCATCGCTGCCTCCGCTGCTGCTACGTCAGTCGAACGCGACCGAGGCTAACGCGTGGGCGCGGGGGCTCGGCGACCGCATCACCGGTGCGTGCCGGTGCCGGTGCCGGTGCCGGTGCCCGTGCCCGTGTCCGTGCCCGTGCCCGTGCCGGGAGGTGTGCCCGTATTGAGGGCGTGGGCGTGGGCGTGGGCGGGGGCGGCCGGGCCGGGGTCGTGCCCGTGGCCGCAGGCCATAGACCTACAGTCGGATGCATGACCAGCAGGACCACCCCGCCCCGCCCGCTCGACATCGAGGAACACTTCCCGGAGTTGGCGGCGCACCGAGGGACGACGACCCGGCTGCACCCGAGGCCGGGCACGCCCGACGCGACGATGAGCTCGGTGGGCGGCCCGCTGCTGTGGCCGGTGGACGAACCCTGGCCCGTCTGTACGGAGTCGCACGGGCGCAACCACGGCAGGCGCCCGGCGGACATCCACGAGGAGCGCCGGATCCGGGCCCGTGCCTGGGCCCGTGACCCAGCCACCGGCCCCACCGAGGAGGAACGCCGGCTCCTGACGGAACTGAGCCGGGAACACCGCGTGGCGGACCTGGCGGACACCGACCCGCTGCCCATGATCGGGCTGGCCCAGCTCTACCGGCGGGACATCGCCGACCTGCCGCCGGGACCGGACGACTGCGACCTGCTCCAGATCTTCTGGTGCCCTTTCGACCGGCACGGCGCAAGCGGCTACGGCATGGCACTGCACCTGCGCTGGCGCCGCTCGCGGGAGGTGACGAACCCGCTGGCCACGCCCCCGCAGCCGGAGGTGGTCGGCTACGCGGGGTACGTCCCGGAGCCCTGCGTACTGCACCCGGAACAGGTGACGACGTACCCCTTCGCCGGCCTCCTGCCGGAGGAGCTGTGCGCCCGGATCGACGCGTGGGAGGAGGCACTTGAGGAGTCGGCGCAGGCTGCACACGAGGACATGACGGACGAGGTACAGAGCTGGGACATGACGGACGAGGTACAGAGCTGGGACACGGAGGCGGAGTACGAGGAGTGGGCCAGGGCGCGCGAGGCGAAGGCCCCGCCCGAGCCGCCCGCCTACCAGTACGACCTCTCCATCCCGCCGGGCTGGCGCGTCGGCGGCTTCGCGTCCTGGCACCTCACGGACCCGTCCCCCATGGACTGCCGCACCTGCGGGACCCCGATGGACCTGCTGCTCACGATCGACAGCTCGGAATGGGACGGCGGCAGCGGCAGCTGGACCCCGGTGGAGGACCGTGACCTCCCCACCCACGGCTCCGTCACCCCGACCGAGGTAACAGTGGGCCGCTGGGGCGAACTCAACATCTTCACGTGCCCGACGAACTCGGCCCACGGCCACCGTTACAGCATTCAGTAGGGCTCACGTCATTCGACGCTTCGCAGTTCCGACAGTCGGGCCAGTCGCTGCCGCCCCACCTCGATCAGGTCGGCCACGGCTTGTGGCGCACAGAGGTCACCGTTGTGGCGCGGCGCCATTACCCAATAGGTTCCCGGTGGTTCGCGACGGTCGATGCGCGGCACGCCCAGATAGACGCCAGGCCCCAAGCAAGGGGCGACGTCGTCATGGACCCATACGAGATCGGAGTGGCGTGGGATCAGGGCGTAGTACGTGACCCCACTGACCCGACGATCGTGAACGATGGGCCCGGGAAGCAGAGCCCTGATTCGTTCGGCCACTTGAGACGGATCGTCGGAGTCGACGGCGGCGTGAACGATGTCCGCGTGCATACGTACAGCGGCGAAGCGCCTGCCGAGCGGTACCAGGGCGACGCCCATCGTCGCCCACTCCGTCCACACCTGCTCTGGCATCGGGTGCTCGCGCGTGAGCCACTCGGCGATGGTTCTCTCTGTCGTCCGCTGTGTGTCCATGGCGTACCCCTGTCGTCATTCGTCGCTGTTGCGAGTTCAGCGTGTACGCACAGCACGTCACAATCGAGGGCTTGAACCGGTCGTCAACGGGACATGGAAAGGGCCTAGTTGACACCTGCGAGTGAGGAGGTGTCGTGCATGGGACTTTCTGTGGGACAGTCGACGCAGTCTCTCTGAGGAGGTATCCGTGCCTCGTCCCATGGGCAACGTCCGCTTGAAGGCCGCTCGCGTGGCCGCCGGCTACAACTCACAGCAAGATTTGGCCGACGCCTTGACCCACGCAGCCAACAAAATTGGTGTCCGCGGTCTGTCGGTCGGCGTGCGTCAGGTCAGACGCTGGGAGTCCGAGAGCCCCCCGTGGCCTCAGCCGGACTGCCAGCGGGTTCTGGTCCACTTGCTTGGGCAGCCCATGGAGTCGCTCGGGTTCACTCCTCCCTGGGGCCCGGACGAGGCGCAGCCGGCTCGTACGCATCGTGTTCCATTGGCTGGTGCGGCAACTGTGGTCAACGCTGCCGCTGTTCCGGGCAGGACGTCCGCAGCGAAACAACCCGCCACGGTCGGAGCGGACTTCGAATCCGTGACCCGATCGCACCGTCGGCTGTACTGGTCGGTCGCTCCGGCCGTGTTGCACCCTGCTGTGCTCGCACATGCGGCACTGGGATGTGCGCTGTTGTCGGAGACGAAGGACCCCACCCGACGCACGGTTGCCGCAGCGCTTGCTGAGTCGTACCTGTTGGCCGGGCGGATCGAGTTCTTCGACCTTCGAGAGCCGACCGGGGCGAGCGACACACTGCTCGCGGCGCTCCAAGCCGCGGGAGAGGCCGACGACCCATTGCTCGGCGCGGCAGTCATCGCCCACATGGCCTTCATTCCAGGCTGGGCGGGTGACCGAGATGCGGCGCTCGAGCGGATGGTGGCAGCCCGCACCTATGCCCGCCGCGCCCCCGCCTCGGCGGAGTTCCTGGCTTGGCTCGATGCGGTCGAGGCGGAGTGCGAGACCAGATGCGGGAACACGCGTACAGCGTTGAACTTGATCGGTCACGCCGAAGACACACTGACCATGGGCAATGAGCATGCGTCGCCGCCCTGGATCGATTGGTTCTCACCGACTCGCCTGGCCGCGTTCAAGGGGAATACGCAGTTGATGGCGGGGCATCTGCCCCAGGCCCGCGAGACGCTGCTCCGGGTCCTGGACGAACTCCCCGCCGCCGAGGACAAACAACGCACGGTCGTGTTCGGCGACCTGGCTGCCGTGGAGGCCGCGTCAGAGAGCCCCGAGTTGGCATGCGAGTACGCGTGCCGCGCCCTCAACCAACTGAACCTCACTTGGTACGCGACTGGCATGGACCGCGTACGGGAAGTCCGCCGCGCTCTCACGCCGTACCAGCACGAGCGTTGCGTCCGTGAGTTCGACGATCGGCTCTACGCCTGGTCGACGACCGTCAGCGCGTTGAGTCGTTGAAGCTGGAAATCGACCCGGCGAGTTCGAGAAGACCTAGGACGCGGAACGTGGGCAACTCGACGGCATCCGAGTCACCCCACTGAATTGTGGCCCAAGGCCCACGGCGCACGAGTGCGGTGCGCATCCCGGCCTCGGCGGCGGGGCGGATGTCGTTGTCGCAGCGATCTCCGACGTAGAGGATCTCGTCAGGCTCGAACGGTACTGCGGCCGCCACCCGCTTGAAGAACTCGGGATCGGGCTTCGCGGCACCCCAGTCGTCAGAGGTGCCGATCAGATCGACGTCCTCGGAGAACAGCGAGCGCAGAATTCGCCCCGCCCGCACGGTCTGGTTACCCGCGATGCCGAGCCACAGCCCGTCGGCACGAAGCCGTGCGAGCGCAGGACGGACGTCCTCGTACAGATCCTCTTCACCGAAGGTCTCCGCCTGCCCGGCAGCGGCCCGCTTCTCCCGCTCCTCATACAGGTCGAAGCCGGGTCGAAACTCCTGAAACGTCTCACGGTAGTCGCGCCCCTGGGCGATCACTGCCCCGAACATCGCATCGAAGGTGTGCCGGGGCACACCCAGCCAGTCGGCCCAAGTCCCGTACTCCCGAGTCTCGTCCACGAGGCATTCACCCACGTCGAAGACCACTGCACGAATCATGGGAGCAGACTAGCGAGTAGTCGAAGGCATAGCAGTGAGTGTCTGTTCACTGGGCATGTGTCCAGAACGGTGCCTCAGACACCAGGCAGGTGCTCGGCCAGAGTCCCTTACACGTTCACGCAGGCGGTAACAGAGGCGCGCCTGTCGGATGTTGGACGTTTTGTGTCCATAGTGGCTTCTCCCCGCAATGTGACCATTCGGCCGCTTGGTTCCAGCACGGTTCCACAGCGAGTGCCCTTGCCTGGTCGTGCCCTGGTTCAGAATGGCGTCAGCTGTGACCGCTGTACAACCTCCCTCGGCGAGACAGTTGCATCTTAGAGACCGCCTACCTCATCAGCTCCAGCTGAAGTTGATCACCATAGACGACGGCTCACCGTCTCACTCGTCCCGCCGACAGGACCTCCGCCATTTGGCCGGCTCGTTGAGGAACGCTGGCCTCCACTAACGGACGATCTCCTCAACTCCGTGCGCCCGGAGGTGACTTGCGGCAGAATGATCACCTCAAGTCAAGGTGCGTTGCAAAGGGGACGGAAAAAGTGACGAGACCATACAAGATGGAGTTTGATCCTGCCACGATTAAGCACCTTGGCGTCCAAATGTATTCAACTCTCCCTCCAGTGATATCTGAGTTGATTGCGAACGCTTGGGACGCTGGGGCAAGTAAAGTCGAGATCAGCATTCCCGATAACCGCGTGACGGACACTTCCGTCATCGTCGCTCACGACGATGGAGACGGGATGAGCGATGATGAGGTTCGACAAAATTACTTGCTGGTGGGCCGAGACCGTCGCCAGGTAGAAGGAAAAGGAGAGAGGGAGACTGCCCCGTTCCGCCGATACATGGGAAGAAAGGGTCTAGGGAAATTCTCTGGATTTGGTATTGCTCGACAGATAGAAGTTGAGAGCGTAAAGGAGACAGCCACAACTCGGTTCGTGATGGATTATGATGAACTCGAGGCAGCAGCTAATAAGCGGATTGCCGAGTTCGATCCGATGCAACCCAGCGGTAACGTCTCTCACGGAACGAGAATAACGCTTAGGAAAATCGAGAAGTTTCGCAAGCGAGCGGTCTCGATCGGATCCCTGCGGAGGCACATAGCGCGCCGATTTGCTGTGATTGACGAGGACTTCCAAGTTATAATAAATGGTGATCCGATCACGTCTGAGGAGCGAGATCTCAAGTCATTGCTTGCTAGGGATGTAAATGGTGACCCCTATATTTGGAACTATGACGAGGAGATTTCCCCTGGTACCGGCTGGCGTGTAAAGGGGTGGATTGGGGCACTTCCTCACTCCAGTGGTGCCGATGATGGTATTCAGCGGGGGATTTCAATTATGGCCCGCGGGAAACTCGTCCAAGAGCCCTTCTGGTTTGAAGCCAGCACCGGTCAACAATATGCCCTGGCTTATCTGATCGGCGAGCTAAACGCAGACTTTGTGGACGAAGAGGAGGATACTGTCGGAACGGCGCGAACTTCGCTCGTGTGGGATACGGAAAGTAATACTGCTCTTCTCGAATGGGGTAGTAGGCAGGTAAAGAAAGTCTCTCGCAACTGGTCCGAAAAGAGGCGATACGACAATCTTAAGCAACTAGAGGAAGCGCCAGTTTATAAGGACTTCATAGAAGCAACCGCGGGTTCCGAGCACAAAAGAGCCCGCCGAGTGGCCGACAAACTGGTTCGGGCTGCCGTGGGTGGCAATTTGGTCGGGCGGGACGAAGAAGCGCGCAGCATAGTGAAATCATGCATCGACTTCCTTGAGTTCGATGCCTTCTGGGAAATAGCCGAGGAGGTTAGTGAAACGGAACTAAAGGACCCTGCGCAGCTCATCTCCCTCTTCCGCGAGTGGGAAATAGTAGAAGCAAAGGAAATGTCAAGGGTCACGCGAGGGCGCATCGCTACGATCGAGAAACTGGAGGGTATGATTACAAATAATGCTCTCGAGGTTCCCGATTTGCATAATTTCTTCAAGGAGTTCCCTTGGGCTCTGGATCCGAGGTGGCACCTTGTTGCGGACGAGGTGCGCTACAGTCGACTGCTCCGTGACCACTTTCCGGACTCCGACCTGCCTGAGAGAGATCGGAGGATAGATTTTCTTTGTGTAGCAGAAGGAAGCACGCTAGTAGTTGTTGAAATAAAGCGACCGCACTCTGTTGCAACCGCCAAGGAGTTGGGGCAGATTCGCGAGTATATTATTTTCCTGCGTCAGTTGGTCCAACGGTCGACAGACGATTCGTATCGCCCCAGCAACGTCGTCGGATACTTGTTCTGCGGGTCGATCAGTAATGACCCCGCAGTGGCAATCGAGATGGACATGCTAAGAATGACTCAAATCTACGTGCGACAGTATTCGGACCTTCTGGGAATGGTCAAGAAGAGTCACAACGAATTTCTTGAGCGCTACGAAGCTCTAAAGAGGCTCCCCAAACCCTAATTTGCTGCCCTGATCGGATCCCGCAAGAGTACTTGGCGGTGAGAACTGGGGTGAGGGTACTGGCAAGATTCCTCGTGGCGTAGAGCTCGTAACACGATCATGGGCGTGCCTTCTTGAGGCGTCTTCAGCAGATGAGGCTGCAGGCCAATGAGACGAAGGCGTTGTGGAGTTCGGTTCGGCGTTCCCAGCGGACGGCGAGGCGTTTGAACTGGTGGAGCAGGGCGAAGGTCTGCTCGACGACGTAGCGGAGTTTGCCCAGGTCCTTGATGTTCGGGGCGCCCTTGCGGGAGATGACCGGCAGGATCCGGCGGCGTCGCAG
>NZ_JBWKDS010000043.1:0-74843 GCF_056435845.1 Streptomyces sp. NPDC043867
AACCCCCCACACGCACCCACCACCCACCACCCCCCAGCCAGACAACCAGCCAGACAACCAGCCACCCACCACCACCCCACCCCCACCAAACAAACCCTCCGGTCTCATCCCCGAAACCACAAACCCACACCAGACCCCCCAGCACACCCAACCGCCCCGCGACCCAAAACAACCCCCACAGCACGAGCCAACCCACGCCACCCCACGCCCGGGCAGTTCAGGGCAACGGACCGGGCGGCAACAACCCCCAGCCCGTCACCCAGACGCAGAGGACACAGTCGGGCCACCCGCACCCACCCGCGAACCTGACCGACGCACCCGGCGTGACACCGGGGACAGCGCCACCAAGGCTGCGATCCCGGCGGCCACCGCGGCCGCTGTCCAGCCGTGACGGAACCCGATGAGCGCGGCGTGTGTGGTGCGGGGTTCACCGAGGAGGGTGACGACGACGGCAACGCCCAGTACGGAACCCGTCTGACGAGCCATCGTGGTGACGGCCGACCCGGTGGCGAAGCGGTGCGGTGGGAGCGCTGCGGCGGCCGCGCCGACCAGGGTCGGCAGGGCGAAGCCCACTCCGATGCCGTTGAGCAACATGCCGGGGAGGAACGCGGTTGCGTACTGCGGGTCCTTACCGAGCGCGAGAGCCCACCAGACGAGACCTCCGGCAAACAGCAGGCAGCCGAGCGCCGCCGTCCACCCCGCGCCGAATCGCTGCACGACCGGCCCAAGGGTCAAGGCGAGCACGGGTACAACCAGCGGTCCCGGTGCGATCGCCAGGCCGGTACGGATCGCCGAATAGCCCCAGACCTGCTGGCACCAAAGCACGGAAGTGAGCAGCATCGCGGCAAAGGCGACGGTGAAGAACAGCGCCGCGACGGTAGCGACGGTGAAGGCGGGGATGCGCAGCAGGGAAAGCTCGACGACCGGTGCGGCATGCCGCGCCGACCGCAGCCAGAAGGCCACGCCGAGAACGGCCGCGACGGCGAGCGCGCCGACCACACCGGGCGAACTCCAGCCCCAGGCACCGGCCTTGACCAGGCCAAGAGCCAGTGCGCCGATCCCGAGCGTGAGCAGGGCGGCCCCCGCGAGGTCCGGCAGCGGCCCTTCGCGGTCCGGGCGGGCGTCGGGCAGCAGCCGCGCTCCTGCTATCAGACCGGCCACGCCGACCGGCACATTGACGAGGAAGACCCAGCGCCAGTCGGCCTCCACGAGCAGTCCACCGGCCACAGGTCCCAGACCCGCCGCGATACCGCCGATGGCCGCCCATCCCCGGATGGCCCGGGAGCGGCGTTCGGCCGGGGTGTTGACGAGCAGCAGTGCGAGCGATGTGGGCATCAAGGTGGCGGCTCCGACAGCCTGCAGCGCCCGGGCGGCGATCAGCCAACCGGCGCCGGGTGCAACGGCGCAGAGCGCGGAGGCCGCGGTGAAAACCGCGAGCCCGAGCAGGAAGCCGCGGCGGTGGCCGTACCGGTCGGCGAGCCGGCCGGCCACGACGAGCAGCGCGGCGAAGACGATCGCGTAGGCGTTTAGTACCCAGGACAACGAAGCGAGCGAGGCGCCGCCGAAGGAACTACTGAGGGCGGGGACGGCCACGTTGACGATGAAGAGGTCCAGGTTCACGACGAAGACGCCGGCCGAGACGATCCAGACGGTGGCCCGCCCGCGAGCCAGCGAGTTTGACTTTCCAACTATCATGGTCGCAAGGTAACGCGAGCGAGTTTGAAATGGCAACCTTGTCCGCACGAACGGCAACGAGTGGGCGTGGGCGGGAACCCTTGCGGGGCAACCACCGCTTCGAGGCGTTCGCCTGCAACCTTGACGCGCCGCGCGACCTGGCTGGACTGGGGCGACAAGCGGATCATGGACAAGCCCGCTGTCGTACTGAGGCACCACTCCGACCACTCCCTCGACGCGGTCTGGCTCTGCCGGGCTGCACCTGCGGCAGGGAGGCGTCGTCGACGCGCTCACCGTCGAGGCCTGCGCTCCCGGCTGGGACCGTGCGGGCACCGTGTGCTGACCTCCGGCCTCTGGTTGAGGCCTCCGATGGCCGCGCACGTCCGCCGCACGATCTCACCCTCCAACTTGCCAAGAGACCAGCGGAGTTCTGCCGTCACCGTTAACCAGACACGGCCAACCCGCATCTGCTGATCGACAACAGACCGCATTGGGAACCGGCCCCATCAGCAGGAACTCGGTCGCCCGTCAGCACTGAACGGCCAACCCGCGACCCTGGAGCGGCTCGCACAGACCACCAACTCGCAGACGCCCTCGTCCACGGCCCCTATGAGAAGCGCGAGCAGGGCGTGACCGCGACCGGTCCGGCCGGGCTGCTCGGCCCGCGGCCGGCCCGGGCAAGGGCGCTTCTAGGATGGTCGGTGGTTCGCCTGGGTTTCGGGGGTGGTTTGTGGCTCAAGGGTTGGTAGTAGGTATCGGCGCCCTTCGATGGGCAGGACGGGGACGATGTTGCGCATGGCCCAGCGCCAACACTGGTGCCCGTCCGCGCCGCAGTGTGCCGCCAGAGCATCCCCGGTCAGCGAGGCACGCCGGCGCAGGCTCTGCACGAAGCCGGGCCCTGGAACCGGCACGAGGCCTTCCTGTGCGGCCCGCCCCACCACGGTGGCCACAGCCTGGAAGGCCTCCTGCACCAGGGCACACCACGGGCCTACATCCACCACGAACCGATCGCAACTCCCGTCCTAACCGCCCCTCTCGTGCCAGCCAGGCTCAGTCAGGAGAACGACTCGCTGTGACGTACCACGATGCCATCCCCTCACAGGGCGAGCGACGACTGCAGACCCGACTCGGCACTGGTGAACGCGCCGAAACCTTCTACAACCGACAAGTCCACGCACACCTCACCGACGCCATGCGTGACTTCATCCGTCGCCAGTCCATGGTCTTCCTGTCCACCGCCGACGCCCAAGGCCACTGCGACGCCAGCTTCCGCGCCGGCCCCCCGGGCTTCGTCACCGTCCTGGACGACCACACCCTGACCTACCCCGAGTACCGCGGCAACGGTGTCCTGGCCAGTGCCGGAAACGTCACCGAGAACCCGCACATCGGTCTGCTCTTCATGGACTTCACCCACGACCACATCGGACTGCACGTCAACGGCTCGGCCCAGCTCCTCACCGACGAGGAACTGCGTACCGCCCACCCCGAGATACCCGCAGACACCGCCCCCGGGCGCCAACCCGCACTGTGGACGCTCATCACCCTCCACGAGGCCTATGTGCACTGTTCCAAACACATCCCGCATCTCGAACCCGCCCCCCGCACGCTGAAACTCGCGCGCACCCGCCCCAAGGACGCCGACTATTTCACCGAAACCCCTGCTCCAACCCCCACTCCTTCCTAAGACGCCATCTCATTTCGTGAGTCTGCGGTAACAGATGAGGGTGCGGGCGATGCTCGTGAAGGCGAGGAAGTGGTCGGCTTTGCGTTCGTAGCGTCGGTGGAGGCGGCGGCAGCCGGCGAGCCAGGCCATGGTTTGTTCGATGGTCCAGCGGTGCCGACCCAGCTGTTGTGAGGCCTCGGTGCCTATGCGAGCGATGCGGTGGGTGATGCCGCGTCGACTCGCCGCCGCGCTTGAGCGGTCGGCCGCCCTTGGGGTTGGCCAGACTGAACTCCTTGCGGGAGAGCGTCGGACGCCGCATCACCCGATCTGAACGGACCCGGCCGAGGATCTCGACGGGCAGCCCCGCCAGCAGGTGGGCGATACGCGGAGCGTCGTATCCGGCGTCCAGCACGACCAGGACCTCCGGATCACCCGGCCGCCAGTGGCCGGCGGCAACCCCAGCCGCTCGATGACCTCACGGATCTGCACGGTGGTCACCGCAGCGACGTCGGAGCCGGGCTCCACGCGGACCGCGTCCAGCACCGCCGTCCAGGACGTGCGGCCACTCTCCAGCGCGGCCACGACCGAGTACGGCCAGCCGGCACCATCTGATGCTTGCCCTCACCCCGGCCGAACGTGTGGCAAAAGGCCCGGTCAGCACAGGTGTTGGCGTCCGGTCGCAGCCACGGCGAAACATCCACCGCCAGCACGAGCCGACCGTCCGCCGCCCGCGGCAACGGCACTCCGGCCAGGCCCGACGCAGCCGGGCGACGTCAATCCGGCCCTGGTTGAGACCGCCGTACAGAGCCCCGTGACCACGGCGGTGTTCGGGCGCGAGCGCGAGATCGACCAGCGTCCGCATCCGCCAGTCCGTGCATAGCAGCGCGTCGCATAGCTCGAACACGGCTTCGCCCCGCGCGGGTCAGACACGCGTACAGCTCCGACGGGAAGTGTGACACTTCCACGAACGCATCCCGCAGGACGCCCTGATGCACCAAACTCACGACCACGACCACGACCACGACCACGACCACGACCACGACCACGACCACGGCCTTCGCGCTGAGCCACTCTGTGACGGAGCACAGGATCAGACGGAGGCCGCCTCCTCGTCCGCTGAACTGCGAAAGCTCTGATCAAGTTCGAACCGCGTTCGCCACAGAGCTTGCTAGGGCTCTGCCCTAGCAACCCCGTAGAAGCGCCTGCTCCAACCCTCGGAACAGGCACCCTCCTCGGCACCGGTCTCAGCTCTCGGCATGCCGCCGGATCACGGTCACCTGTAGTAGACCTTGCAAGCCAGGTCTACGTAGTTGGCGTCATCCAGACAGACCTTGATTTCGGCAGCCCCGCCCGGAACATCGGCGGGAACGTTGAGAGTGAAGCTGGCCGTCTGGTTGCAGATGATGCTCGTGCCGCGGCTGCCCAGTTGCTTTCCATTGGCGTCGTAGGTGTACATCCAGGTCGCCCGGCATCCGCTGGAGCTGATGGCTCGGTGCTCACCGGCCAGAGTGACCGACCGGTTGTACCAGGCGGCCGTGCCCATGGTGTAGGTGGCCCCGAAAGGGACATGGATCCCCGGGGTGGTGGGGTACTCGACGGCCTGCGCGCTCGTCGCCGGTAGCCCGAGGAGCATGCCAGCCGTCAGGGTCGCGGTGCCAAGGCCAGCAGCCATCTTCATAAGGCGCATACGGTCTCCCGGAAGAGAAGCGAAAACACAGAAGAAGCCCTTCCAATCTGACCAGGGGACACCAATACGTCTACGGAGTATTCAGCCACATCCATCTCCGAGTCCCCAGGTTCGAGCTGCGTTCGACACTGAACGTTAAACGACAATCTGAGTTAGCGTTTCTGATCCCATAAGACCGGGCCTTATGTAGTGAGGCAGTCGACTGAATGTCGCTTCGGCCAAGATTGGCGGCGCAGTCAGCGGCCTCGACTCCGCTGCCACGAGCATTCTGTCGGTGTCCTGGAATAGCCCAACCAGTGCCGCGGATGCGTTGCACCTGCGGCCTACAGGGTCGGGACGCCAAGTCGTCAGGGCTGCCCCCGCACCCGCGGCGGGTGCGTCACTCCTTCGCGAACTGGGGCGTGTTGCAGTTAAATCGCAGCTCATTCCACGCAATATCCAGAAATAGACGCCTAGTTGTCGGAAGTGTCAGCGTGTTCGGTGCTGGTGCCGCATTCGCCCACCCCCACGGCGTGGGGAACGGGCACGGAACCCGGTCCGGATGCCGTTCTCACCACCGTCCAGGTTGAGGGAACGACGGTAGTGGCTGAGGGCGGCGGCGGCACGGCTACATCCACCGCGACGTGCCCCGCCGGAACGGTCGTCACAGGCGGCGGGTTCGTCGCCGCTCCGACGCCACCCAACCCGGATGTCGAGTACGTTGTCCGTGAGAACCAGAGGGGCCCGGGCGACTCATGGCAAGTGACCATCGAAGGACTTGAGGACACCACCTTCTATGCCGTCGCGGAATGCGCCACCTTGAGCTGACCCTGCCAGGCCACGCCGCCCACGGTCGACCTCGGTTTCGGGCGGCTGCCCAATAACTTGGGCAGCCGCCGGTCACCGTCGTAGTACACGTCGAAGAGCAGCGTTTTGGCAGCAGCCCACGGCGCGCGAGTGGCTGAAGTCCTGGACCTAGGTGTCCGGAGTTGAGGGCATCGTTACCGAGGGCAGGAACCAGCCTTACCGGCCCTCGGCGCGCGGCTGGGCCAAGATCCGTCACCAACCCCGCAGATGCCTGTTTGTGCGGCCGCCATGACAAGTGCTGTGGTGGTGGGGTGCGGTGCTGACGTTGTGTAGGTGGGTCCGAGAGTTTGGGGTTCCTGGTCAGGGCAGGGGTGAGAAGCGCTCGGGGGGCTTGCGTGCCTTGGTGATGCGGCGGGTCATGAGGGTGATGACTGCCCAGGTGATGAGGGTTTCCGAGTGCGGGATCAGTCGTTCGTAGTCGCGTGCGTGTCTGCGGGCCCGCATCATCCACGACCAGGTCCGTTCCGCGACCCGTCGGCGGGGCAGGATGACGGTGGCGACCGCGCGGGGGCCTTTCCCCATCTCGCGGCGGATGCGCTGGGAGATGGGCGTCGCTGATCTGGTTGATGACGCCGCAGGCGGCCCAGCGGGCCATGAATCCCCAGACGGTTCGCCAGGGCGGGTGGTCCGTCGGCAGGGCCCGCCATGTGCAGCCGGTGTCAACGACGTAGCGGATCGCGTCGACGGTCTCGCGCCGGTCGGGCTTCTCGGGCCGACCGCCGGTGATTGTCCCCCAGGCCGGGACGGGGAGAAGGGGTTCGAGCAGGGCCCATCCGGCGTCGGTGGTGTCGGAGGGGTAGCGGCGTCGGCGCATGGCGGCTGGCCTTCAACCGGTGCTGGGCCGGGGCTCTGGCCGAAGGCACTTCAGCGCGGTCCTCGAACCCATGGTCGAGCGGTCTGCCCCGTGCCTGCGAGGCAGGTGTCCGGGGTGGAAGTCGAGGCGTACTTCGGCCCGCTGCGCCTGTTCACCCCGGCGGACCGGAACCACAGCAGCCGACGCGCAGATTCAGAGCCTGCACTCTTCCCTGCGCCGACGCGACGCCAACGCCCGTCACCCGGACGTATGCGCCGCCCAGCGCAAGGAACGCGCATCCGCAGCGAGAAGGGCATCCACTGGTGTGGACACCCGCTCTCAGTCGATGCCTGAACTCGAGTGGGGCCCCGCCTCACCTCCGCCAGAACAGGTGGTGCGTCACGCCGCTCGGGCTGGGCACGATCTCCAGGTGGAACCGGTCGAGGAGCTCATCCGGGGACTGCCAGAGTCGCAGTCCGAACCCGAGCTTCACCGGCGAGACCGCCACGTGCATGGTGTCGACGAGGTCAGCATCGAGAAACTGCCGGATCGTGGTGACCCCGCCGCCGAGTCGGACGTCCTTGCCCTGCGCCGCTTCGCGCGCCCGTTCGAGGACCGTGGCCGGGTCGCCGTCGACGAAGTGGAACGTGGTGTCGGAGAGCGTGAACGACGGACGCCTGTGGTGGGTCATGACGAACACCGGTGTATGGAACGGGGGTTCCTCACCCCACCAACCGCGCCACTCATGGTCCTGCCAGGGCCCGCGCTGGGGCCCGAACTTGTTGCGGCCCATGATCTCGGCCCCGATGTTGCGTGCGAAGTCCCGCGTGAAGTAGTCGTCGAGTCCCCTGCTTCCTCCGGGATCCGTGCGCATGGGCCAGCTCGCCGTGGCTCCGGCCCAGGCGAACAGCCTCCCGGGATCGACGTGGCCGAACGGTTGCTCGAGGCTCTGGTCCGCACCGGCACCGATCCCGTCACTCGAGACGCCGAAGTTCATGACTCTCAGTAGTTGATCCATGTGGTCCCTCGCCGGGTCTGTCGCGTCATCGTGTGGCCGGGCGGCCGCATGCCAATACGTCGAATGGGACGTGGCCGGATCGACAGTGGCCCGCAACCTTTTTCCAGGCGTGTCAGGAAGTGGCCCCTGTTCGCAGTGTGCCCGTGGCGGACACGGACGGCATCAAGGTGGCCGTGACAGCCATAGGCTCCATGAGGCTGAGCAGGAGTTCCTTGCCTCAGGCGAGCGTCAGGCGCTCAATGCCGCGAGCACCATGGATTTGGCTTCCTCCTGGATCCGGCTCAGGTGGTCCGGGCCATGGAAGGACTCCGCGTAGATCTTGTAGACGTCCTCGGTGCCCGAAGGGCGGGCCGCGAACCAGGCGTTGGCGGTGGCGACCTTCACCCCGCCGAGGGCGGCGCCATTGCCCGGGGCTTCGGTGAGGACCGTGGTCACCGGCTCGCCGGCCAGGGTGTCCGCGGTGACCTGGCGCGGGGACAGCTTGGCGAGCAGTGCCTTCTCCTCGCGGGAGGCCGGGGCGTCGATGCGCGCGTAGGCGGGGGCGCCGAAGCGGTCGGTGAGCTGCGCGTAGTGCTCCGAGGGCGTCTTGCCGGTCACGGCTGTGATCTCGGAGGCGAGGAGGGCAAGGATGATGCCGTCCTTGTCGGTGGTCCACACCGAGCCGTCACGGCGCAGGAAGGACGCACCGGCCGACTCCTCGCCGCCGAAGCCGAGTGTGGCGTCGGCCAGTCCGTCCACGAACCATTTGAACCCCACGGGGACCTCGACCAGTTGCCGGCCGACGTCCGCCGCAACCCGGTCGATCATGCTGGACGACACCAGGGTCTTGCCGATCCCGGCGCCCGCCGGCCACTGTTCCCGGTGCGAGAACAGGTATGAGATCGCCACGGCAAGATAGTGGTTGGGGTTCATCAGTCCCCCGTCCGGTGTGACGATGCCGTGCCGGTCGGCGTCGGCGTCGTTGCCGGTGGCGATGTCGAACCGGTCGCGCTGCTCGATGAGCGAGGCCATGGCGTACGGCGAGGAGCAGTCCATGCGGATCTTGCCGTCCCAGTCCAGCGTCATGAAGCGCCAGGTGGGGTCGGTGAGGGGGTTCACCACCGTCAGGTCGAGCCTGTGCTGTTCGGCGATGCGGCCCCAGTAGGCGACCGAGGCGCCGCCCAGGGGATCCGCGCCGATCCGTACGCCGGCGGCCCGGATCGCCTCGAGGTCCAGCACGTTCGGCAGGTCGGTCACATAAGTGCCGAGGAAGTCGTGGCGGCCGGTGCCGGGTGCGGCCAGGGCACGGGCGTAGGGGATGCGCCGTACGTCCTTGAGCCCCGCGGTGATGATCTCGTTGGCGCGGTCCTGGATCCAGGAGGTCGCCTCGGAGCCGGCAGGGCCGCCGCTGGGAGGGTTGTACTTGAAGCCGCCGTCGGCCGGCGGGTTGTGCGAAGGGGTGATGACGACACCGTCGGCGAGGCCGGACGTGCGGTTCTGGTTGTGGGTGAGGATGGCGTGCGAGACCGCCGGAGTGGGGGTGTAGCCGTCGGCCTGGTCGATGAGAACCGTCACGTCGTTGGCCGCGAACACCTCCAGTGCCGTGATCCGCGCGGGCTCGGACAGGGCGTGGGTGTCCGCGCCGAGGAAGAGCGGGCCGGTAGTGGCCTGGGCAGCGCGATACTCGCAGATGGCCTGGCTGGTGGCTGCGATGTGGTCTTCGTTGAACGCCGTCGCGAGGGAGGAGCCGCGGTGCCCCGAGGTGCCGAACGACACGCGTTGCCCGGGATCGGCCGGGTCGGGGTGCAGCGCGTAGTACGCCGTGACCAGGCGCGCCACATCGACAAGGTCCCCGGGCCCGGCGATCTGCCCTGCTCGCGCGTCCTGCATCTGTCCGCTCCTCCGCAAAGTCGACTGCTGGGTACCGCCCCATTCTTCCCTGCCCAGCTCGCCCGGACCCACACCGAACGGCCACCGCGGGGACACAACCTGGACTGATGCGGCACCGACCCGTCGACAGCGTTGCCCATATCGACGACGAACTCGACCTGCCCCTCCCCTGCCCCGGTGCGTCGTGAGCGGGCCACCGGCCTGTCCCCCGGGCAGCCGCCGGTTGGACACCCTCGGCCTTCTGCTCCCCTCCCTCGCCCGGTCTCGCCCTGATCCCGGCGGCCGCCGGTTGGACACTCCTCGTCAGTGGCGGCGACAGCGAGGGCCGGTCCAGCGAGGGGGCGGCAGGTCCGCCTACGGGGCGGCAAGCTCGCACACGTCGTCCGCACACCCGTACAGCCACACCCCCGCACTCCCGCACCCCCGTACAGTGGAACGTACGTTTTCGTCCCTGTTGTGACCGTTCACCTCCCGCACCACCCGCCCCCCGGGAGCGCTCATGCCCCACCCGTCCACCTCCCCGGACGAGGACTCCGGCACCCTGTTCGGGCTCGACGCCCTGGCTCCCGCCCCCGCGCCCGGCGGCGGCGCCCCGGGCTATCGGGACTCCCCCGCGGCGCGGCGTCTGCTGCCCGTGCGGGAGATCCACGCCGAGCCCGCGGCGGCCGCGTCCGCGCGCGGCCGGCAGATCCTCGCCCGCTTCCCCGAGGCGCAGGTCGTCGAGGTGGACTCCCACTGGCGCATCCCCGGCCTGCACGGCAACGAGGGCAACGTGGCACGCTGGGTCCGTATCAAGGGCGAGACGCTCGTGCTCGGGGAGCGCAGGTCGCCGAGCACGCGTCCCAACGGCCGCTCCGCCGACTGGATCGCCCCGGGGGCCTCCAACGGCTGCGCGATGGCCTGCGCCTACTGCTACGTGCCCCGCCGCAAGGGCTACGCCAACCCGATCACTGTCTTCACCAACATTGAGCAGATCATCGCCCACATCGGTCGGCACATCGCCCGCCAAGGCCCCAAGCGCGAACCCAACCAATGTGATCCCACCGCGTGGGTGTACGACATCGGCGAGAACGGCGACTGCTCGGTGGACGCCCTGATCTGCGACAACACCGCCGACCTCGTCCACGCCTTCCGGCAGTGGCCCACCGCCAAGGCGTCCTTCGCGACCAAATTCGTCAACCCCGACCTGCTGGCCCTGGACCCGCGCGGACGCACCCGCATCCGCATGTCGGTGATGCCTCCGCAGGACTCCCGGCTGCTGGACGTGCGCACCTCACCCGTCGCCGATCGCATCGCCGCCGCCGCCGACTTCCTGGACGCCGGCTACGAGGTCCACTTCAACCTCTCCCCCGTCGTGGTGCGCCCCGGCTGGGAGGAGGCCTGGACACAGCTCCTGACGCACCTCGACGACGTACTCCCGGCCCGGGTGAAGCAGCAGGCCGCCGCCGAAGTGATCATGCTGACGCACAACCGGGAGCTGCACGAGGTCAACCTCGGCTGGCACCCCCAGGCCGAGGACGTCCTCTGGCGGCCGGAGCTGCAGGAGACCAAACGGTCCCACAACGGCGCACTGAATGTGCGCTACGCGGGCCCCGTCAAAGCACAGGCGGTGCAGCGGCTGCGTGAACTCATCGCCGCCCACACCCCATGGCTGCGCATCCGCTACGCCTTCTGAAACCAGTGCCGCATCAGGCAACGTTCCCCCGGTTGTGGGCGCTGCCTGTCGACGGCTTCGCCCGCTGGCGATAATCGACCGATGGCCACCATCGAACGCCCCATGCCGCCGCTGAACGCGGACGAGCGCACCACGCTCGAAAGCTGGCTGGACTTTCACCGCACGACACTCGCCAGGAAGTGCGAGGGCCTGGACGATGAGCAGGCCGCCGTCGCGTCCGTGCCACCGTCCGGCTTCACTCTGACCGGCCTCGTCCAGCACATGGCGGAGGTGGAGCGGAACTGGTTCCGCCGCGTGTTCGCCGGCGAACCGGCCCCGCCCATCCACGACCCGCAGGCTGACCCGGAAGGCCCCGACGGCGGCTTCGAACTGTCCGAGGGCGCCACCCTGCGCGACGCCCTCGCCATCTGGCAAGCGGAGATCGCTCGCGCCCGTGAGCACTGCGCGGAGCGCGCTCTGGCTGACACAGGGCGCTTCATGGAGCAGGACGTCAGTCTCCGCTGGATCTACGTCCACATGATCGAGGAGTACGCCCGCCACAACGGCCACGCCGATCTACTCCGGGAACGCATCGACGGCACCACCGGCGTGTAACGCCGCGTAGGCGTCGGTCGTCGGCGTGGCGGTTTCGCCAGCTGATGTAGCGGCCGATCATGCTGCCCTGTTCCTTGTGGTCGGCGTGGTCGGTGCCGTCGACGGTGAAGTAGCGCAGGGCGGTGAACTGGGCCTCGATGCGGTTGGCCGCGAGCTGTTGGTGTCCGAGGCCGGCGTCACCGGCGGTCGGCCGGGGGCAGACGGACCGCCAGCCGGGTCAGGAGGAGGGCGGTGTGCCGGCCGGCGGGAAAGAAGGCGCGCAGGGACGGTGGAGCGTCGACGCGGACGTCGACGTGGGCACGGCGCGCCAGGCCGCGTGCGCCCACGCGGGTGAGGTGGAGGGTGCCGCCGGGGCCGAGCTGGACCAGCGGCAGCAGCCCGGGCACATACACCGGCATCGGGATCCGGCCGGTGCCGCCCACGCGGAGCTCGACGCGCCAGCCGTCGCCGGCCGCCGCACTGCGGGCGCCACAGCCACCCGCGCCCACCTGCGGCGGCTCGTGGGTGAAGCGGGCCAGGGTCTTGGGCAGGGCCCAGTTCTCCCGGCCGGCGGCCAGGCCGGCGGGGGAGCTTACGGCCATGAAAGGCACGGTGGCGAAGAGGGACCCGGCCCGCCGGTAGACCACCACCGCGGTGACCTCGTCGTAGGGGCCCACCGGTGTCGCCTCGTAACGGATCAGCGCACCCACCACCATGACCGGGGTGGCGTTCACGCGGACCCGGGCCGCGACCACCTCCTCCAAGGCCGCGCGGGCACCGACGCCGGGACGCGCGGCCCAGCACAGGGCCCGGGCACGCACCTCCCACGGGGCCGGCGTCCGGCTGCCCGACGACGCGGCCCGCTCCCGCGCACTGAAAGCGATACCCGGGGCGCCGGCGAGCCGGGCGAAAACACGGTGCATACGGACGACCTTCCTCCGCGGCTTGCGGTCTCGCAGCAGATCACCTCCACCGAGGCGCCGAACAGCCGGCCAATGCGGCCAGTGCGGCCACCGAATGCTCCGGCGGCGGGTGTGTTGCCGAACGGCCTCCCGGCCTCCCGCCTCCCGGACACGCGCCGCGGGAGACCAGGCCCGCAGAGCGAAACGCCGGGCTGCCGGCCCGGAAGGCAGGCGAACCGGGTGTGACCAGGCAGGCGAACCGGGTGCAGGCCGAAGGGGAGTCCGCGAAGGCCAACATGGCGCTGGGCCCCGTCGCCGCACTGATGGACCGCACCCGCGACGCCGTACGCAAGGCCATGGGCGACGGCTGACGCCCTCCTGCCGGTCGGCGGCCGCGGTGCAGTCCGGCCGTCGACCGGCAAGTGGCCGAGCGAGCGTGCCACACGTGCCGTTTCTGACCTCGGCCGACAAGGGTCACTGGGGGCGGGCGGAAGAGGGCCTCGCGGCTGTCCTTCAAGGCCGGGGGGTGGTGCGGTGCCAGCGGGGGCGTGCGTCGCCGCCGCTGTGTCCCGCGACGGAAGCACAGCGTGGGCACTGGCGTCGCACCCGGTCCGCGGCGCCTCCGGACTGCGGGAAGGTGTCCTGCCAGGTGACGTGGGGGAAGCGGATCAGCTGAGAGCGGCTGAGGGACAGTCCGCAGACGGTCTGGTTCATGCCCTGCTCCCAGGCGTGGACCTCTCCGGCGGGCAGCCGACGCCGCCCCTCCTCCTCGTCGACCCACTGGCCGGAGGCGGCGACCGCGTATTGCCTGACGCGGCTCATGCCGAGCGCGGCGGAGGACCGACTCCGGTGTGGCGGCCCGGCACCATCGCTGCGTGACGCTGACCAGGTCCCGGGCCGGAGCGGGCGGCCAGAGCATCGGCAACGGCGCCGGTGGCGAACGCGTGAACGGTCTTGTGCAGCACGTCCACGAGCAGCTCTGCCCGCGGCCAGGTCTGCGGCGGAGCGCCGACGCCGGTGGCGTTCTCCAGGATCTGGTCGGCGGTCAGGCGCACGACTGTGAACTTGCCCGAGGACAGGGGTCCACGCAGACCGGCGTGGGCCATGACCGACCGCAGGACGCCCATGGCAGCGGCCTGGCCCACGTGCATGGCCCGGTTCGAAGCGACCGGTGCTGCCCCTTCCGGCATGCCGGCCAGCCGCTTCATGGTCCTGCCCGGGACATACGAGTCCGGCCGCCCGGTGAGGCGCTGCTCCGCCTTCTCCCCGAGTGTCATCGCTGCCGCTCCGACGGCCCCTGCGATCAGTCCCTGCCACAAAGCCTGCTTCATCATGCGCGCCGGGTACCCGGGTCCTGCCACTCATCACCCGGACCTGCGGTAAGCCCCAGCGGTCCGGACTTCCTGCGAGGACCCCGCGCCGACGGTTGGCACGGTGCGCAAGCTCCGCGACCGACACGAGCACACCAAGCCTGCCGGCAGCCGATGCCGGGGCACGGGGCACGGGGCACGACGACCGAAGCCGCCACCCGCAGCTGATCAGAAGGAGATGATCCGGGCGATGAAGTACGCAGCCACGATCACAGCCCCGGCGATGATGAGGAAGATCCAGATCTTCGGGTGTTCCCATGGACCGCCGTCAGCCCGCTCCTGATGGGCTTCGGCAGTGGAACCTTCTACCGGTGGTGTCTCTTCGGGAGGGACGAGCGGTTCCGTCATACTTCAACCCTCCTCCACGCACGGGCCACGCGCACCCGCTGCGCCTCCCTGAGGGCTGCCCGCTATCCGGGGATATCGGGAACGACTGCGATCATCCGGAACGCAGAGCTACCCCTGTTCGGGAACCGCCATCTCCCCGAGGAGTGACCAGTCGTCCTGCGGAACGGTCGCGTTCACGATGCGCGGCGTCTCCAGCAGATGGGGCGGCAGCGTCTGCTGCGCGGCCTTGAAGTGCGCGGACTGCACATGCGCGGCCCCGGCCTCCTCGTCGCGGAAGGCCTCGACAAGGACGTACTCCGTCGGCTCCTCGACGCTGCGCGACCAGTCGAACCACAGGCAGCCGGGCTCGGCGCGCGTGGCCCGGGTGAAGTCGGCGGCGATCTCGGGCCAGCGGTCGGCGTGCTCGGGCCGGACTCGGAACTTGGCGGTGATGAAGATCATGGGATTCCTTCACTGAAGTCTGTGCGTCTTGCGTCAAACAGGTGTTGCGTACGGCACGGGCAGGGACGACGAGGCGATCTTCTTTGCGGGCAGCCGGGGCTCTGCCTTCTCTCCGGCCGCGCCTTCAGGACTCATGGCGAGACGATCGTACGAGTCCGGCTTGCCGTCGCCGGCTTGCGGGCGCCGCGACACCGCGGCGTCGCGGCATTTCGCCGCACGGCCCGCGGCCCCCTGAGGTGCGCCACGAACAGCGTCCGGCCGATACCGGGACCCCCGACCTTCCGTCGTCCGCTACTTGGTCCGCCGCATCAGGGCGAAACGTGTGTTGTCGCCGTAGACGCCGCTCTCATCGCCCCGGACGCCGTACCGCCTCTGAAACAGGGTCACTGCCTCTCGGACCCCCGTGTCGTAGCGGCCGTCGATCGGGCCACCGTCGTAAATGCCCGGTACTTGCAGGAGGCGTACCTGCAACTCGTAGACGCCATGGCCGCTGTCGCCTTGGCGTAGGACGCCCGTGCCCGGGATTTCGGGGAGCGGCGGGTCTGCTGTGCCGGGCTGCGAGTGGTTCGTCCGCCCTGGAGGTTGGGGAGAGGGGTCCTTCGGCGCGGGAGTCACAGGCGCCGGGGTCTCCATGCGCCCGGAAGGCGAGGAGGAGGTCGCAGGCTCGGCGTTGTGGTCGGTCAGCAGCCAGGAGGCGAGGATCAGCCCGCTGGCCGCGCCCAGCCCGAAGATTCCGGTGACGCGCAGGTTCCTGCGGCTGGTGGCTCGCCGCCGTCTGCCACTGGTCCTCCTTCCGTGTGCGCGGACAGACGGAGCAGATCCCACCGAAGGCGCGGTGGCGAGCTGGTCTGGTGGGACGGCCGGACAAGAGGGGGAGTCCGACCGAGCGGTGCCCGGCCGGGGGCTCCTGCTCTGCCCACTCTCTTGACAGGGAGCCGGAGTGGGGAGAGCCACAGTCGGTGCGACTGCTTCCGGGCCCGGTCCATTGGCCGTCGGAGTCCTTCCCACCGACGGCGGCGGGACGGTCTCCAGTCCTCTGGGCAATCCCGGTGTCTCCGCCACGACAGCCTGCGGGGTGTTGGCCTGGCGCGGGCCGCCGGTCGGCAGCGATTCAGCGGCTGTTGGCCGGTGGGGCCCGGGAGACCCTGGTTGCGTGCCTGACGACACACGTCGGACCGGCAGTGCCGGGCGGGATGCGGAGGAAGCGGGGGTCGAGGACGGGGGCAGGGCCGGCTGGGGAGAGCGGGCATCCCCGGTCGGGGAACCGTGCCGGCTCCGGGGTCGGGACGAACCCTCGGCGTGTTCCTGCTCCTCTTCGCGCAGGAGGTCGGCGCGTGCGGCATCCAAAGCGTCCAGCACGGCTTGGAAGGAGTCCCTGATCTCCCGCGCGATGTCAGGGTCTGCGGCGGGAGTGCGCTCAGCGTCGGCGTCGTCGGGACCCACCGCTGCCTCCTCAGCTTTGTCCTGTTCCTGAAAGGCCGTGTGTTTCGTCAGCGGCGGTCAGGTACCAGGGGTCGGATGGTGACGAGGACCTCTGCATGGGGCGGCCAAGTGGCGGGGGCCCCACCTTTCTTGTCTTCGGAGGCAGATACGTAGGCCACGCGGCTTTGTCCTCATCCCCCGGCCGGTGTGTAACCCACGCCTTATTCAAGGCCAGGTTCTCGTCCTCTACGGGATCTTTCCGCATGAGTGTGACGTCGTCCTGGGAGTCCGTCGACATCAGCGTCCGACAGAGTTGCCTACCCCACTTTTCAGATCGCGGCTGAGCACTCAACCGATCCGCCCCGTTGACCCCAGTAACCGGTGACCCGCCTGCAGACCGGTGAGGAAGGGAGGTCCGCACATGTGGAAGATCGGTCCGAAACAAGCCAAGTGGCGTCTCCCCGGCGCTGACTGCTGTCCGGCTTCGGGGCACCTTCTCTCCCGTCGACTCAAGGACTGAGATCGGTCGCTTCATGGACTACTGCATCCCGTGCAACCGCACGCTCAACGGCGCCGTAACCTGCCCGGAGTGCGGGGCATACGACCCTGACATGGCACAGCCGGGCGATTGGACGGACGGTGCTCCGGCCGTCGACGTCGCGATGCCGGAGGTCCGCCTCAGTACGGGGCCGAGCTCCTCTCGATCCCCCCTTTCCGGGTCACCGACGCCCTCGCAAGACAGTCCGGAAGACGACCGTCCGGCGCGGCGGAGAAAGTATGCCGTCCGGTCTCTTGCCGCCGCCGCCTTCACCCTCCTCGGAGGCCTGGCCACCGCCTCGGTGCTTTCCCAGCCGCCAGCCCCACGGGCAGCATCGATCCCGGCACCGTCATCCCCCGAGACACCGGGGATGCCCGTCACCGATTCACCCGCTTCACCGGAGCGTGCGACCACGCACCCCGCCCGAAAGGGCGTCCGGGACCCAAACGGTGACGGCATCCGGCGTCCCGTTCCGACGGCGACGCGCAGCAAGTCACCGGTCTCCCGGCCTCCCGCCACCACCAGCGCGCCCCCACCGCGGAAGGCGAAACCGACCCCCCGACCCTCCAGTAGCCGCCCCGGCTCGCCCTCGCGGACGGCGACCCCGTCCGCGACGCCCTCCGCAAGTCCCTCGGGCGGCGTCAGCGCCTCTCCCTCCGTGAGCGGCTCAGTGAGTGGCGGAAGGGAAGCCGGGGGCTGAGTCACTGACCGGGTTCCTCAGCGCGCAGTAGCCTCCGCCTGTCCGCACGCAGGTGTGTGTTGGTGGAGTGCCTTCGTCACCCGACGGATACGGCAGCCACTGGGCCCTCGTTCTCCTCAGTCGGACTCGCGCTGAGCGCCGTGGTCCTGAATGAACGCGGCGAACGCGACCGAACCGGGTTTCTGTGGGGGTATGAATCGCTGCTCCAGGATGCGGGCGAGATCCTCCAGCGCGGTGCGCAGTATGTTCCCGCACAGCCGCACGTCGTCCCGTTCGGTGGTGACCGCCAATTCGGCGAGCTCCTCCGCATAGCGGATGTTGTTGGCAAGGGACGTGTGCGCGTCGCCGTCGTGGAAGTAGTAGGACTCGGCGTACTGGAGGAAATCGACGGAGACGGTCGCCACGCCCGAGGCCAGGCTTTCGAGGATGGCCGCTCCGGCGGCGGAGTCCATTTGCCGCTTCGTGGGCCGGGTGCGCCGCAGGTGCGACAGGCGCAGGGCCAGCGCTCGGCGGCGGGCGAGGGCGGGGTAGACGCCGAGAACCCAGGTGACGGTGGCGGTCAGCAGGGCGAAACCGACGATGGCTTCCATGGGGTGGAGAACGCGCACCCATCCGGTTTCCGGGGTGATGTCACCCAGGCCGAGGGTGCCCACGGTGACCATGGAGATGTAGAGCGCGTCCGGGAAGCCGGCGTGCTCGGCCGGTTCGAGGCCTGTGCTGAAAGAGAAGGCGTCGGGCAGGTGGGGCCAGTAGATGAGCGCCCAGCCGACCGTGACGGTGGACGCCCACAGCGCCACGACCGTGACCATGGCGAGTGGTCCGGCCAGCCCGGCCGCGCGACGACGGCCCAGCCGTGAGGACAGTCGCCAGAACACCATCATGACGCGCCGGCTCAGTCCTCCGTCGCGCGTGGGGTGCCAGAGCGTGTGAAAGACATCCCGCAGGCCGACCATGACGAGCCCTGCTCCTGCCAGCGTGACAAGCCACTTCATAGAGGTGTCTGATCCCTCTCCGGTCGGTGATCGAAGGCAGCTCGCCTGACGTGACGAACCCTCTGCCCCGTGCCCTGCCGTCTTTCGATCATGCTCTGGCCGCAGCCGGCTTCTCGTCCGCAGGCGGCTTCTCGTCCGCCGACGGCATCTCGTCCGCCGGCGGCATCTCGTCCGACCGGTCAGCGGCCGAACACGTCGGCGAACCTGCGCCCGTCGACGACGGGGTAGCCGAAGTCCGTCGCGTTGAAGGCCGTGGCGTACGTGCTGGTCAATCCCGTTGTCGCGCCACGCAGGACCCAGGCCGCGCCGTCGTCGTATCCCTCGGGCAGGACGTCCTCGCCGAACGCGCCGACGGCCAGGTCCGCCCTGCCGTTGCCGTTGATGTCACGCAGCCGCAGCGAGGAACCGAAGTGGTCACCCGCCTCGGCGGCGCCCGGCACACCCGGGGTGGCCTGGTGGAAGGACTGGGCGCCGCTCGCGGCCAAGCCCCCCGAACCGCCCTTCAGCAGGACGACGTTGCCGACGCTCCTGCGGCCGTCCACGGCCTCGTACGTGGCGCCGACCGCGACCTCCGCACGGCCGTCACCGGTCGCGTCCCCCACCGCCACGGCCGCACCGAAGTTGTCGTACGGCTCATCAGTGCCGGGGACGCCCGCGCTGTCCTGGGTGTAGGTCGTGCCCGTGACGGGGAGCCCGGCCGCCCTGCCGTACCGCACGGTGAACGAACCCCCCTGTCCGACCGCCGTGTTGCCGGTGACCAGATCGTCGTATCCGTCACCGTTGATGTCTCCGCCCGCCACGGCCGGCGCCCAGGAAGCGCCTCCCGGAGCGACACCTTCGGCCAGCACCGAGTAGTGGTGGCCGATGTCCCCGGGGCCGCCGCGCAGGAGCCCGACGTAATTACCCGAGGTGCCCGCGTCGGCGTCCAGTATCCGCCCGTGCACCACGTAGTCGCTGCCGTCGGTGTTGGAGAAGTGACCTGCGACGACACCGTCCAGATGTACGTTCTCGGGCACGAAACCGACCTCCGGCGCCAGTGCGCCGCCCTGGGTGGGTTTCCCGTCGGCGTACCACCAGAAGGTGTTGCCGCCCAGGACGACCAGGTTGCCGGTGCCGTCGCCGTCGAGGTCGGAGAAGGAGGTGCCCTCACCGAAGAAGTCGGCCTCGGCGCTCGGGGCGGTGAGCGCCATACCGCCGGACGTGAACGGTCTGGCCCCGCCCCACACGATGGTCACCGAGCCGCGCGCCTTGCCGGTGACCACCTCGGCGGGCGCGCCGACGATCAGGTCGGCGTAACCATCACCGTCGACGTCACCGCTGGTGACGTTCTCCCCGAACTTGTCCTCGGGCTCCGAGGCACCCGGAACGCCCGCGGTGTTCTGCGTGATGTTCACCGAGCGCGCGGGGCTGACACCGGAGGCCGAGCCGAAGAGGACGGTGACCGTGCCCCCGCTCGCCTTGGGGGTGCCGATGGCGAGGTCGCGGTAGCCGTCGCCGTTGAAGTCGTCGGGCAGTGCGGAGGGCGCCGCGACTGCGGCGGGGGCGCCGAGCCCCGCGACGGCGAGGACGGCAGCCGTGGCAATGGCCAGAGTACGTGCGCGCAAGGTGATGCTCCCCTGTCTGTCGAACCGACGTCGGTACCGGCGTCGGTGATCTACGACCCCTCGGGTGGACGAAGGGTTGTACGCGCAGCAAGGCAGGGTGAACAGGAGCCACGGACAGGGAGGCCGGCCGGGCCGGCAGAGGACGGCCGTCGCGGTCCGTGGGCTGCTCGGTCGCCCGAGCAGCCCACGATGATCATGTCGGTCAGGTTCCGGGCATTCGGCGTCCGGTCATTGCGCGAGTTCGCGGTTGATGACCTCGAATATCTCGGTCAGGGGTGCGGGCAGGTGCATTTCGTGGTGCGTGGCGTGCACGTCGTGCACCTGGATGTCGCCGAGGACGTACGGCCGCCACAGGTGGTCGTACATGTCGTCCTTGAGCGTCGCGTTGAAGAACAGCACATCGCCGCGGTAGACCGGGGATTCGAACTTCATCATGACGGACATGTTGTTCGCCAGGACCTTCGACATGTCGTCCAGGAACTCGTCCTGGTTGTCGGTGCTGACGTACTGACCGAAGTACTCCTCCAACTCCTCCCGGTACTCACACAGTTCCTTGCCTGCGTGGATGTCGGAGAACCCCTGCCCGCCGGGGTGCGAGTCGAGGATGGCCATCAGTCCGACCTCGTGTCCGCGCCGGTCGAGCGCTTCCGCCACGGCGTGCCCGACCGTGCCGCCGTAGGACCAGCCGATCAGGTGGTAGGGCCCCTCCGGCTGGACCTCGAGGATCTGGGTGACGTAGTCCTCGACCATCTCCTCCACCGACGCCGCGGGCACGTCCGTGCCGTTGGAGCCGCGGGCCTGCAGAGCATAGGCGGGCCGGTCCTGGAGGAACGTCGCGAAGCTGAAGTACGCCCAGCCCAGTCCGCCCCCTCCGTGGAAGAACCACACCGGAGGCCTGCCCGTGCCGGGGTCGTGGTTCACCGGCAGCACGACCCCGTACGGGTCGGCGACATCGTCGGGGATGGCGCCGGTGAGCAGCAGCGCGGCCAGCTCGGCCACCGTCGGGAACTTGATGATGGTCCGCAGGGGCACGTTGACGGCGAACTGGTTGCGGATGCGGCTGCTGAGCCGGGTGGCGAGGAGCGAGTGCCCGCCGAGCGCGAAGAAGTTGTCCTCGACGCCGACCTTGTCCAGGCCGAG
Organism: Streptomyces sp. NPDC043867; assembly: GCF_056435845.1. Classification (NCBI taxonomy): domain Bacteria; kingdom Bacillati; phylum Actinomycetota; class Actinomycetes; order Kitasatosporales; family Streptomycetaceae; genus Streptomyces; species Streptomyces sp. NPDC043867. The sequence continues at coordinate 21,256 of NZ_JBWKDS010000043.1, forward strand.
CAGCTCGCCGAAGATCGCGCACAGTTTCTCCTCGTGCGAGTTGCGCGGCTCCCGGCTGACCGTGACCGTGGTGGTCGCGTCCTGCGTCGCCAGAGCAAGCCGGTCGGTCTTGCCGTTCGGGGTCAGCGGGATCTCCGCGAGCGGGACCACAGCGGACGGCACCATGTAGTCCGGCAGACGCTCCCGCAGGTACGCGGACAGTTGGGCGGGCAGTGCCTGGGGGTCGGCCTGCGTGGCATCGGGCGCGGGCACCACGTACCCCACGATGCGCTTGTCGCCCTCCTGGTTCTCCAGCACCGCGGCCGCCGCCTGTGCGACGCCGGGGTGCCCGGCCAGTACGTGCTCGATCTCGCCCAGCTCGATCCTGAATCCGCGGATCTTGACCTGGAAGTCGCTGCGCGCGATGTACTCCAGCCGACCGTGCCTGTCCCACCGCACCAGGTCTCCGGTGCGGTACATCCGCGCGCCGGCGGGGCCGAAGGGGCGGGCGACGAACCGCTCGGCGGACAGCTCCGGCCGGCCCTGGTATCCGCGGGCCAGTCCGTCGCCTGCGATGTACAGGTCGCCCTGCACACCGCGGGGAACCGGGCGCAGCCGTGCGTCGAGCACGTACACCTGGGTGTTCCCGATCGGTGTCCCGATCGCCGGCACGCCCGCCCCCGCCTTCACGGGCGCCGTCGTCGACCAGATCGTCGTCTCGGTCGGGCCGTACCAGTTGCTCACCTCGGCGGCCTGCTCGGCCAGCGTCTCGGCCAGCCGTACCGGCAGTGCCTCGCCGCCGACCATGATCCGCAGTCCCCGCAGGGCGTCCGGCCGGTGCGTCGAGAGCATCTGCCAGAACGCGGGGGTGGCCTGCGCCACGGTGACGTGGTGGCGGCTCATCAGCGCCGTCACGGCCGACGGATCGGTGACGGTTTCCCTTCCCGCCACGACTACTGCCGCTCCGCTGATCAGCGGCAGGTACAACTCGGTGCCGGCGATGTCGAAGGACACCGTGGTGTTGAACAGCATGCGGTCCGCGGACGAGAGCGTGATCCGGCGCTGCGTCGTCGCCAGGTAGTTCGCCAGCGCGCGGTGCGGGATCGCCACGCCCTTGGGGGTTCCCGTGGAGCCCGATGTGTAGATCACGTAGGCGGTGTTCTCCGGCCGTACGAGCACCTGGGGCGCCGAATCCGGGTACTCGTCCCGGTCCGCGCCGGTGAGCGCGTCGGTGTCGAGTACTAGTACCGGCTCGGCGTGGTCGAGCACGTGGTCGATCCGCGAGCGCGGGTAGTCGGGGTCGATGGGGACGTAGGCCCCGCCGGCCTTCAGTACCGCCAGCAGCGCCACCACCAGCTCCGTGGACCGGGGCAGGCACACGGCGACCAGTGACTCCGGCCGCACTCCGCGCCCGACCAGCCAGTGCGCGAGCCTGTTCGACCGCGTGTCCAGCTCCTGGTAGGTGAGCGAGGTCTCCTCACCGATGACGGCGAGTGCCCCCGGTGTCGCCCGCGTCTGCTCGCGCACCGCTTCCACGAGGCCTGGTTCGAGCGTCGGTTCGGCGGTGTCGTTCACCTCCACCAGCAGTCGCTGGCGTTCCTGCTCGCTCAGCACGTCGACGTCCCCGACGCACCTGTCCGGGTCGGCGGCCACCTGCCGCAGCACCCGTGCGAATCGCTCCGCCATGGCCTCGACCGTCTCCCGGTCGAACAGCCTCGTCGCGTACTGGATGTCGCCGTAGAGCGCACCGGAGTCGTCGGTGTTCATGCTGAAGAACAGGTCGACCATGGTCTTCGTGGTGAGGGCCTGCTGTAGCTCCACGTCGAGCCCGGGGAAGTCCAGGACGGGCTTCGCGAAGTTCTGCCAGCCGCACATCACCTGGAACAGCGGCCGGTACGCCGCGGAGCGGTCCGGGTTGATCGACTCGACCAGTACGTCGAACGGCGCGTCCTGGTGCTCGTAGGCCGCCAGCGCCTTGACGCGGACCTGGGTGAGCAGGTCGGCGAAGGAGGGGTCGCCGGAGAGGTCCACGCGCAGCACCAGATTGTTGACGAAGCAGCCGACCAGGTCGCCGAGGGCCTCGTCGGTCCGCCCGGCGATGGGGCTGCCGACCGGCACGTCGTCCCCGCCGCCGAGCTTGGACAGCAACACGGCCAGCCCGGTCTGTACGACCATGGACATGGTCATTCCGCGGTCGGCGGCGAGCTTCTCCAGGCCGGCCGTCACTCCCGGCTCCACGACGAAGCCGACCGTGTCGCCGTCCGTCGAGAACTCCGCGGTCCGCGGCCGGTCCAGCGGCAGCTTCAGCGGCTGCGGCACTCCGGCCAGTTCCTTGCGCCAGTACTCGAGCTGCGCCGCGCCGAGACTGCCCGGGTCCGCGAGGTCGCCGAGGACCTCGCGCTGCCACAGCGTGTACTCCTTGTACTGCACCGGCAGCGGCTCCCAGCCGGGCGCCCGGCCCTCCCGGCGGGCGCCGTACGCCTCGGCGAGGTCTCGCACCATCAGCCCCGCAGAGGTGCCGTCCGTGGCGATGTGGTGGACGACCAGGACCAGGAGGTGTTCCTGCGGCGAGATGCGCAGCAGGTGGGGGCGGAAGGGGATTTCGGCCGCGAGGTCGAACCCGTGCGCGACGGCCTCGTCGACGGCGCCGGCGACGGCCCCGGGAGCCACCTCGGCCACCTGGACCCGCAGTTGCGTCAGCGCTTCCGGCGTGGGAAGGATGCGCTGGAAGGGCTCGCCCCCCTCGTCAACCACGTACGTGGTGCGCAGGCTCTCGTGCCGGTCGACCACGTCGTGGACCGCCGCGACGAGGGCCGCCTCGTCCAGTGTTCCGGTCAGCCGCAGCGCCGTCGGCATGTTCCAGGTCTCCTCACCGTCCAGCTGGTGCAGGAACCAGTAGCGGCGTTGTACGTACGACAGCGGAATCATCGCTTCACTCCTTTACGAACATCTGGCGCAGGCTGGGGCGACGGGGAGCGGCCGGTGCCTCCGACCAGGGTGCGAGCTCGGCCACCGTCGGCAGGTCGAAGACCTTTCCGATCGGTATCTCGATCCCCAGCTCGGCCCGGGCGCGGCTGATGAGCCGGGTGGCGAGCAGGGAGTGCCCGCCGAGCTGGAAGAAGTCGTCGTCGAGACCGACGCGCGGCACCTCGAGCACCTCGGCGAACAGCTCGGTCAGGGCCTTCTCGCGCTCGGTGCGCGGGGCACGGTAGGCGGTGCCCGTGAACTCGGGCTCGGGCAGCGCGGCCCGGTCCAGCTTGCCGTTGGGCATCAGCGGCAGGCGGTCCAGCACCATGAAGTGGGACGGCACCATGAACTCGGGCAGCCGCTCGGCGACGAACCGGCGGAGCTTCTCGGATTCGGTCTCTCCGGACGTCACCACGTACGCGACGAGCTGCGTGCTGTTGCCCGCTGCCTGCCGGGCGACGACGACGGCCTGGGTGATCTCGGGGTGCGCGGCGAGTGCGGCCTCGACCTCGCCGGGCTCGACACGGAAGCCGCGCACCTTGACCTGCGCGTCCCCGCGGCCCACGTAGGCCAGTCGGCCCTCGCTCAGGCGGGCCAGGTCGCCGGTGCGGTACATGCGTGCGCCGGCCGGGCCGAACGGGTCGGCGACGAATCGCTCGGCGGTCAGGTCGGCGCGGCCGTGGTAGCCGCGGCCCACGGCCCCGGCGACGTACAGCTCACCGACCTGGCCCGGCGGCACCGGGTTGAGACCGGGACTGAGGACGTAGGCCCGCATGTTGCCGAGCGGGGTGCCGATGGGCGCGCTGCCCGTCCAGTCGCCGGTGTCGCCGTCAACGGTGAAGGCGGTGGCGTAGAACGACTCGCTCTGCCCGTAGGCGTTGACGATCCGTACCCCGGGGAACGCGTTCCGCACCGTCTTGACGAGCGAGGGGGGCAGGGCCTCGCCCGCGAAGACGACCGTCTCCACGCTGGTGCCGCCGCGGATGCCGTCGACGAGTTCGGCGAAGGCGGACGGGACGGTGGAGATGATGCCGCCGCTCCAGCTCTTCCGTTCACCGAGGACCAGGACGTCCCGGACCAGTTCGACGATGCCGCCGGTGGCGAGGGTCGTGAAGATCTCGAACACCGAGACGTCGAAGTTGACGGAAGTGCCCGCCAGGAGCCGTTTGCCCGGTTCCATGCCGACGCGGGGGGCGAGTTGCAGTACGCCGTTGACCACGTTCGCGTGGGTGATGGCGACGCCCTTGGGAGTGCCCGTGGAGCCGGAGGTGTACATCACGTATGCCAACTGCTGCGCGTGTACGTCCAGTTCGGGGCCGGTGGCGGTTCCGGACAGGTCGAGCGTGTCGAGGAGGACACGGCGGGCGCCGTGTTCGGGCAGTGCCGCGACGGTCGTGGAGTGGGTCAGGACCAGGTGCGGCCGCGCCTGGTCGAGGATGGCCGCGATGCGGTGGCTCGGGTAGTTGGGGTCGACCGGCAGATAGGCGCCGCCGGCCTTCAGGACGGCGAGCAGGGCGACCACCAGGTCCGCCGACCGCGGCAGCGACACCGCCACCAGCGTCTCCCGGCGCACGCCGAGGCCGGCCAGTTCGTGCGCCAGGCGGTCGGCCCGGGCGTTCACCTCGCGGTACGTGAGCGACTCCCCGTCGGCGATGACGGCGACCTCGTCCGGTGTCCGGGCCGCCTGTGCCTCGACGAGAGCGGTGATGGTGACGTCGGGAGTCGGGACGGCCGTGTCGTTGAACGCGTCGAGGAGGCCGGCGGACTCGGCCGACTCCGCGCTTTCCAGCTGAGCGACCGTCAGTTCGGGGGTGGCCGCCAGGCGTTCCAGGATGCGCACGAAGCGGGCCGCGTACGCCTGCACGGTGTCCCGGTCGAAGGCACCGGGCGTGTACTGCAGAAGGAACTGCAGGTGCGACTCGACCGCCGCCATCAGAGCCAGGGGGTAGTGGGTGCCGTTGTTCGGGCACAGGCCGGTGATGGCGATTCCGCCGGCGGCTTCGGTCGCGGCGCCGATGCCCTCCTGGTCGACCGGGTAGGACTCGAAGACGACCAGCGTGTCGAAGAGGGACGGCAGGCCGACGGACTGCTGGATCTCCGTGAGGCCGTAGTGGTGGTGCTCCAGAAGGCCGGCCTGCCTGCTCTGGAGGCGGGTGAGGACCTCGACGAAGGTGTCGCCGGGCGCGTACCGCACCCGCACGGGCAGGGTGTTGATGAACATCCCGACCATCGACTCGACGCCCGCCACCGCGGCCGGGCGCCCCGACACGGTGGCGCCGAAGACCACGTCCTGGCGGCCGGTGAGCTGGCCGAGCAGCAGCGCCCAGGCGCCCTGGACCAGGGTGTTGACGGTGATGCCCCATTCGGAGGCCCGCCGGTTGAGTTCACCGGACACCTCCTGCGGGAGGGCGAACTCGATCTGGTCGAGGCCGTCGTCGGCCGCGGCTCCCGGCGCGAGCAGGGTCGCCTCCTCGACGCCGTCGAGTTCGGCCGCCCAGGCGCGTGCGGCCTCGTCCTGGTCCTGCCGTGCGCGCCAGGCCAGGAACTCGCCGAAACTGCGGGTGGCGGGCAGGCCGGCCCCGTCGCCGTGGGATGCGTAGAACAGCAGCAGGTCCTGCAGCAGCAGGGGCGTGGACCAGCCGTCGTACAGGGCATGATGGACGGTCATCACGAGTTCGGACCGGCCGGGTTCCAGGACCACGAGGGCCAGCCGCATCAGCGGCGGGGTGTCCAGGTCGAAGTGGGCGGCCCGGTCCTCTGTGAGGAACCGCTCGAGCGCCGCGGACCGTTCCGCCTCACCGTGTCCGCTCAGGTCGAGGTGGCGCCACGGCAGGACAACTCCGTCCGCGGGTACCACCTGTACGAAACCGCCCCCGGCCTGGTTGACGAACGCCGCTCGGAGGTTGGCGTAGCGCCCCAGCAGTGCCTGTCCGGCCCGGCGCATCCGCTCGGGGTCCACCTCGCCGGCGAGATGGAACACCAGCTGTACGTGATAGGCGTCGAACGAGGGGCCGGCCAGCATCGAGTGGAACAGGATCCCGGACTGCGCCGGGGTAACCGGCCACACCTCGGCGAGGTGGCCGAACCGGTCCTCCCAGGCGTCGATCTCCTGTTGGCTCACGTCGACCAGGGGTGCGTCCGTCGGCGTCATGCCGCCGGCGTCGGGTGTCGCGGCGTGCCGGGCCAGCGCGGTCAGCGCCCGGGTCCACAGGCCGGCCAGCTCGGTGACTTCGTCGCGGGAGAGCACTCCGGTGGGGAAGCCGAAGTAGGCGGTCAGCTCCTCTCCGCGCGGGGTGCCGGTGGCGACCGCGTTGATCTCCAGCGCCGACAGCACCGGCATGTCCGCGTCCGGTGCGGCGATCAGGTCCTGCTGTGTGGTGTCGGGGGCCCAGCCCAGGCCGCGCAGTTCCTCGGGGATGTCCGCGCCGGACGTCCGGCCGAGGTAGTTGAACCCGATCTGGGGTTCCCGGTCCGCGGTCAGTGCGGCGGCGGTCCGCGGGTTCAGGTGGCGCAGCAGGCCGAAGCCGATGCCGTGGTCCGGGACCGCCCGCAGCTGCTCCTTGACGGCCTTGACGGCCCGGCCGGCGGCGGGGCCACCGGCGAACGCGTCCGCCACGTCGATGCCGGTCAGGTCCAGGCGCACCGGATACATCGCGGTGAACCATCCGATGGTTCGCGAGAGATCCGCGCCGGGCGCCACCTGCTCCTCCCGGCCGTGTCCCTCCAGCCGGACCAGCGCCGAGGAGGCGGGCACGCCCCGGTCCTGGCGCCAGCGGGCCAGCGCCAGGGCCAGCGCGGCCAGCAGCCCGTCGTCGACACCTCCGCTGAACACGGCGGGCACCGTGTCCAGCACGGCCTTGGTGACGTCGGCCGGCAGCTGGATGCGCACCGTGTCCACGGTGGCGGCGACATCCCGTGCCGGGTCCAGCTCCCGCGCTCCGAGCACCGGCTCGTCCTGGCGCAGGATCCGCTGCCACAGGGGCAGTTCCGCCGTCCGCCGCTCACTGACTGCCTCGTCGGCCAGGGCATGCGCCCACCGGCGCAGGGAGGTTCCCGTCTCTACGGGTTCCGGGGTGCCGCCGTTGCGGACCTGCTGCCAGGCCGCGACCAGGTCGGGCACCAGGATCCGCCAGGACACCCCGTCCACGGCCAGGTGGTGCAGCACGATCAGCAGCCGGCCGGCGCCGGTGGCGGAGGTGAACCACACGAACTGCGCCATCACGCCGGCGTCCGGGTCCAGCCGGTTCGCGGCCGCATCGAGTTCGGCGTGCACGTCGGCGTCGTCGTAGGGGACTTCGCGCAGCAGCGCGCCTGCGCGCACGGTGTCGGCGGGTTCGATCCGCAGGCCGGGCTCCAGCCGCACCAGCCGGGCGCGCAGCACATCGTGCCGGTCCAGGACGGCCTGAAGGGTGGCCAGCAGTTGGGCCCGGTCGATGCCGTGGGGCAGGGTCAGCATGCCGGACATGCAGAACCGGCCGAGGCCGCCGCCGAGCGCGAGGACGTGCTTGGCCGTGGGCATCAGCGGGGCCCATCCCGTGCCACCGCCCGGCAGCTCCGCCAGGGTGACGCGTTCCGCCTCGCGTCCTGCGACGAGTTCCGCGAGCTGGGCGACGGTGGAGTGCTCGAAGATCTCCCGTGTGCTGATCTCTATGCCGCGTGCCCTGGCCCGCGCGACGATCTGGATGGAGCGGATGCTGTCCCCGCCGCTGGCGAAGAAGTCGTTGTCGACGCCGACGCTGTCCACGCCGAGCACCTCGGCGAACAGTGCGCTGAGGGTCTCCTCGACCTGGTTGCGCGGTGCCCGGCCGGTCGATGTCCGCGCGTCGTCCGGCGCGGGCAGCACCCGGTGGTTCAGTTTCCCGCTCGACGTCAGCGGCAGCTCCGAGAGCGGCACCAGTGCGTTGGGGACCATGTAGTCGGGCAGCCGTCCGCGCAGGTACCCGGGCAGCTCGACGAGCAGCGGGCCGAGCGATCTGGCCAGGGCGGGGGCGTTCGTCCGGATGCGCCCGCCGGCACCGCCGGCGACGAACGAGCCCGACACGCTCCGTCGCCCGGCCTGCTCGGGCAGCAGCACGGCGTCGAAGTAGCGCGGGTCCTGGCCCGACCAGGTGAGAATCGCGTCCCGGCCGTGCTCGCGTGCCCAGGTGAGCAGTTCCTGCGGATCGACCGGCCTGCCGGGCAGGGGCGCCGGGTCGAGGAGACCCGTCCCGACGGTCAGGGCGGCCTCCTCGGTCAGGCGTGCGTTGGGTATCCCGGTCACCCGCACCGGGCCGCCCGCCCCGTCCGCGGAGTCGAGGTCGGCCAGGTCGAACACCTCTCGGCCCCACGACACGGACGGCGCACCGGTCAGGTCGAGCACGTCGGCCGGCTGCTTGTGCAGGATCACCTCGTAGCGGTGCCGGGTCAGTTCGTTCTGTGCCTGTCCGGGCTTCAGCCGGATGTCGACGGCGACGGAGTCGGCGGTGGCCCGCTCGGTGAACCACTCCGGGGCGATCACCAGTTCCTGCTCGGCGAGCAGTGCCTTCTCCACCAGTGTCCGGAGTTCCTCGTGCGAGGCGTGGGGGTGCGCCGCGTGCTGCACCGCGGTCTGGAAGAGGCGGCAGGTGGCGGCGTTGCGGACGTCACCGACGATGATCCGGCCGCCCGGTGCGAGGAGGTCCATGGCCTGGCGCAGTACCTGTTCCAGGTATTCGGCGCTCGGAAAGTACTGGACCACCGAGTTGAGGAAGACGGTGTCGAAACCACCCTGGGGCAGCCCGGACATGTCGTGGGCGGGCTGGGCACTCAGATGGACCCGGTCGCCGTAGCCGGCCTGTTCGGCCTGGGCCCGGACCCGGTCGACCACGGGGGCCGAGATGTCGGTGCCCCAGTACTCCTCGACCGCACCGATGATCTTCCCGAGGAGCAGGCCGGAGCCTATGCCGATCTCCAGCACCCGCCTCGGCGCGAACTGCAGTACCTGGGCCACGGCCGCGTCCTGCCACTCCAGCATCTGCGCGCGTTCGATGGGCTCGCCGGTGTAGCTGGAGTTCCAGCCGCGGAAGTCGTCGCCCAGCCCGTCGTCGAACTCGGCGTAGTTGTCGTCGTAGATCTCGCGCCATTCGTCCACCTGGGCGTCGGCGTCGGCTGCCGCGGCATACGGTTTGGGCACCACGTACCCCACGAGCTGGTTGCCGCCGTGCTGGTTCTCACGCACCACGACTGCCGCCTGCGCCACACCGGGGTGCGTCGTCAGCGCGTGCTCGATCTCACCCAGCTCGATGCGGAAGCCGCGGATCTTGACCTGGAAGTCGGTCCGGCCGAGGTATTCGACCTGGCCGTCCCTGTTCCACCGCACCAGGTCTCCGGTGCGGTACATCCGGCTTCCCGGCTCCCCGAAGGGGCAGGCGACGAACCGGTTCGCGGTCAGCCCCCGCCGGCCGAGGTAGCCGCGGGCCAGGCCGGTGCCCGCGAGGTACAGCTCGCCCGCGACGCCGGGAGCGACCGGACGCAGCGCGGCATCCAGCACGTAGAGCCGGGTGTTCCACACCGGCGTGCCGATCGGCAGCCGGTCCGCGCCCGGCACGTGCTGCTGGGCGGTGACCTCGACCGACGCCTCGGTGGGCCCGTAGAGGTTGTGCGCGGAACAGTTCGGCAGCAGGCCGGTGACCTTGTTGGCCAACTCGGCCGGGAACGCCTCGCCTCCCGCCTCCACCCAGCGCAGGCTGGAGCACCGTGCCGCCGCGGGTTCGGCCACGAACACCTCCAGCAGGGAGGGGACGAAGAAGGCTCCGGTCACTCCCTCCCGCCGGATCAGTTCGGCCAGGTACGCCGGATCCCGCTGCCCGTCCGGGCGGGCGATCACCACGGCCGCGCCGGCCTGCAGCGGCGTGAACGACTCAGGCACCGATGCGTCGAAGCTCGCCGACGAGCTCACCAGGACCCGGTCCGCGGTACCGATGCCGAAGTACGCCCGCCGCCACGCCAGCATGTTCATGACCGACCGGTGGGCCACCTGCACGCCCTTGGGGGCACCGGTGGAGCCGGAGGTGTAGATGACGTAGGCGGCGTTGTCCGGCGACAGTGACCGTTGCGGGTCGCTCTCCGGGTGTCCGGACACGTCCGGGAGCGCCTCGTCGAGCACCAGCAGCGGCTTCGCGTCGTCCAGCAGGTGGCGCACCCGGTCCTCGGGCAGCTCGGTGCCGACCGGCAGATAGGCCGCGCCCGTCTTGAGTGCCGCGTAGACCGCCACCAGAAGATCCACCGAGCGAGGGATCCGCACCGCGATCAACTGCTCGGGGCCCGCACCCTGTTCGATGAGATGGTGGGCCAGCTGGTTGGCGCGCCGGTTGAACTCCCCGTACGTCAGCCTCTCCTGCTCCCCGATCAGCGCGAGCCGGTCGGGGTCACGCCTCACCTGCGCCTCGAAGGCGTCCGGCAGCGTCTGCGCGGCCACCGGGTGAGCGGTGTCGTTGAGCTGGCGCACCAATCGGTCCCGCTCGTCCGGCGCCAGCACCTCGACGGCGCCGACCGGCACCGACGGGTCCTCGACGACCTGCTCCAGGATGCGCACGAACCGGTCGACGAAGGTGGCGGCGGTGGTGTGGTCGAACAGGTCCGCCGCGTACTCGAGCAGGCCGTGCGCGCCCCCGGACGCCTGCGGGACGATGTTGAAGAACAGGTCGAACTTGGCGGTGCCGGTGACCGCCGCGACGGGGGTGACCCGCAGACCCGGCATCTTGATCTCCGGCCACACGAACTGCCAGCCCAACACCGTCTGGAACAACGGTTGGTACGCGGTGGAGCGTTCCGGGTTGAGCTGCTCCACCAGCCGCTCGAACGGTATGTCCTGGTTGTCGTACGCGGCGAGGGCCTTGTCCCGCACCTGCGCCAGCAGGTCAACGAACATGGGGTTCTTCGTCAGATCGGCGCGCAGCACCCAGGTGTTGACGAAGAAGCCGATGAGGTCGTCGAGTTGCTCATCGGGGCGCCCCTCGATCGGGTTGCCGATCGGCACGTCCTCCCCCGCGCCCAGCTTGTTCAGCAGCACCGCCAGCGCGGCCTGGGCCACCATCGGAGCCGTGGCGCCGTGGTTGCCGGCCAGCTTCTGCATCCGGGACAGCAGCTCGGGGGCCAGCACGAAGGGGACCTCACCGCCGCGGTAGCTGGCCGAGGTCGGCCGCGGGCGGTCCAGCGGCAGCTGCAACGGCTGCGGAATCTCGGCCAGTTCCTGCTTCCAGTAGGCGAGTTGCGCCGCGGTGACGCTCTCGGGATCGTCGTCGTCCCCCAGGAACTGCTGCTGCCACAGCGTGTAGTCCTTGTACTGCACCGCGAGCGGCTCCCACTGCGGCGCATCGCCCCGGTGGCGCGCCGCGTACGCCGACATCAGGTCCCGCAGGAACGGCCCCATCGACGCCCCGTCCGCGGCGATGTGGTGGAAGACGAACACCAGGACGTACTCGTGCGCGGCGACCTGGAAGACGGTCGTGCGCAGGGGAAGCTCGGTCACCACGTCGAACGTCTCGCGCACGGTCTCGCGCACCGCGGCGTCCACCGCGTCCGCGGCCACCCGGACCACCCGGAAGGGCAGCACCGCCTCCCGCACGGGCACGATGCGCTGCTCCCCCGTGCCGTCGGAATTCTCGACGACCAGGGTGCGCAGGCTCTCGTGCCTCGTCGCGACATCCGTGACCGCCGCGGCCAGGGCCGTCGTGTCCAGCGTCCCCTCCAGGCGCAGCACGAACGGGACGTTGTAGGTCGCGGACGGGCCTTCCAGCTTGTGAAGGAACCACATCCGGCTCTGGGCGAAGGACAACGGGATCATCGACGGTTCTCCTGTACGGTCATCTGTCGCGGCTGCGGGCGTTGCGAGGGCCGGTCTTCGAGCTGCTCCCGCGGGCGGCGTCCACTGGTTCCCACGTCGCCGGCACTCCCCCCGCGGTGCGAGTGCCGGCACATCCGGTGTTCGAGCCGTTCGGCAGGCAGCCGAGCCGGCCTCCAGGGGCCGACCCACGCGCCCGGCGTACGTGGGCGATCACAGCGGCGGCCGAGGGGGCTTCCACGACCTTCCGGCGTGGCGGGGGCCGGTGTTCAGTTGGCCGCCATGACCCCCTCCGGGCTCCTGGGGCGCAGGTGGGGCCGGTTCTGCTCGGCGTACTGCGGGCACTCGGCGTCGGCCGCCTCGCCGAAGGCCGCCACCCGCCAGGCTGCCGGCACCTCGGCGAGAACCGGCCACGGAGATGTTCGCGCCTCGTCGCCGGCCACGACGAGGAAGCGGCCGTTCTCGTCATCGAAGCGGTTCACACTCAACGGGCACCGTCCTTAACCGTCACGAGCCGACTCGGGATCCGCGCACTTCACCGCTGGGTGGGAGAAGGCACCTGCCGGTCGCGGGCCCGCCGTACGGCGTTGTCCGGTCGACAGGACACCCGGCATCGGGGCTGCCCGGCATTGGTCGTCACCGTAGGGACCCGGCCATCAACGCGACAAGGACGGCGGGCCGGCCGACGCCCCGGGGGCCGCCGCGGTCCACACCCGCCGGGATCCTCTGTACCCGGCGCCGTCGCTGTGCCAGGATGCGACTCCGTGGCCGGGAGTGGCTGGCGAAGAGCCGAGCGGTGATCCAGAATGCTTCGGTGGTCACGCTTGAGACTCCCCGTCTGATCCTGCGTCGCTGGCGCGAGGAAGACGTCGCGCCCATGGCCGCCGTCAACGCCGACCCCGAGGTCATGCGGTGGATCCGTGACGGCAGCATCCGTGACGAACAGCAGACCCGCGACGCGATCCGGGCATGGGAGAGCGAGTGGGAGTCACGGGGCTTCGGCCTGTTCGCCGCGGAGCTCCGGTCCACCGGCGAACTGGCCGGGTTCACCGGCCTCTCGGTGCCCGACTTCCTGCCGGAGGTACTGCCGGCGGTCGAGGTCGGCTGGCGGCTGGGACGTTCCCACTGGGGACGGGGCCTGGCCACCGAGGCCGCTGTGGCAGCTGTACGGTTCGGGTTCGAGGAGCGAGGGCTGGAGCGGATCGTCAGCATCGCCCAGGTGGGCAACGACGCCTCTGAACGGATCATGGTCAAGCTGGGGATGCAGCCGGTCCGTGAGACCGTCGCTCCCGCCTCCGGTCGGCGAGTACGGGTGTTCGCGTTGTCGTCGGACCAGTACGCCACCACCACTCGGTGACGGCGGCCACGAGGACGGCGGCCTCGTGGCGGACCGCGAGTTCGGCGGTCCCGGCGGCCCACGGCCCGCTGCCTCCTGAGGCGATCGACGGCGCACAGCGGGCACCTGCCCGGGGAGGGAACTGGGTTCGGCGGTACGGCAGTTGAAGACCGGTGGACGCTCCAGTCCCTCCCCGACCTGCTCGGGCTCGCGAATACCTGGGCTGGGGCATCTCCGCGCTGAAGGCCCGCTGACGACCCGCCCTCACGTGCGGGCCGGATCCCAGCCACCCGTCCGGCCCGCACACCACAAGGTCCTCCACCGCCACCCACGCACTCCACGGCGCCTTCCCCCACCAGGCCGGCCCGGCCCGGGAACGCCGCGACAAGGCCGGCGGCGCTCGGTGCGGCGCAGGAGACAGTGCCGGGGCCGCGTGCGGCACCATGGAGGTTGTGCGTACCCGACCTGTGCTTGTCTTCGACGGGGACTGCGGCTTCTGTACGACCGCCGTGGACCGTCTCCAGCACCTGGTGCGGCCGCGCTGCGCGGTCGTCCCATGGCAGCGTGCGGATCTTGCCGCACTCGGCACCGACCGGCGCCGGGCGCAGTACGAGGCTCTGTGGGTGACCCCGGCGGGCGAGGTGTACGGGGGTGTGCGGGCCGTGGCGAAACTGCTGATGAGTGCGGGCGGGGTCTGGGCTGTCGCCGGGGCCGTGCTGACGCTTCCCCCGGCGCGCTGGGTCGCTCACGGCGCCTACCGCCTCGTGGCGAACCATCGCGGACGCCTGCCCGGGGGAACACCGGCCTGCGCGCTGCCCGCGGGGCAGAACCGCCCGAGGCAGAACAGCTAGTGCCGCATCAGGCGACGTTCGCCCTGTTCACGACCTCGCGGAGGCGTTCGTCGGCGGCGTGCTTGTTTCACCAGATGATCTAGCGACGGATCATGCTGCCCTGCTCGAGTTGTCGAGCACGATCGCGATGACATTCCGCTCGGCCCGGACCAGGTCGCGGTGAGCATCCGCCAACGCCTCACGGGTGCGTCGAGGAGATCGCCGTCGCGCCCGCCGGCCAGGACGAGGTGACGCTCGCCGAAGGCGTGGAAGTGCCGCCGGTGATCACACAGGCAGATATATTTCGTAGCTCGATATATACTCGAAGCATGACCAGACAGAATCCGCCCTTGACGGAACCGCAGTACTTCATCCTCGCTGCACTCATGGATGGTCCGTTGCACGGTTACGGCATCATCAAGGCTGCCGAGCAGGCCACCCGCGGGCGGCTCCGGATCGCTGTCGGCACTCTCTACGGCGCGCTGGAGCGGATGGAGCGGGCCGGGCTGGTGGCCGCCGGCCATGAGGAGATCGTGGACGGGCGGGCGCGGCGCTACTACCGGCTCACCGAGGACGGCACCGAGGCGCTCGGCCGGGAGGCGCTGCGGATGCAGCAGGCGGCGGCCGTCGTCATCGGACACTCGCGGGACGCCGGAGCGGCCCCGGCATGAATCGTCTGCTGCTTGCGGCCTATCCCGAGCCCTACCGTTCCCGGCAGGGAGAGGAGGTGCTGGCCTGCCTGTCCGAGGCGTATCCCGGCCGCTCCTGGCCCCCGCCGCGGGAAGTCGCCGCCCTGGTGCGCGCCGGGGTGCAGGCCCGCGCCCGTGCCGTCGTCGACGACACGGCCCGGCCGTGGTGGCTGGACGGCATCCATCTGGCCGCCCTGGCCCTCGCCGCGCTGGCGCTGGTTCCGTACTTGCAGGATGTGTGGCACTGGGCACTGCACATCGACCCCGGACAGCATGCCATCGCCTTCCGCTTCTCCGGCTGGTACCCGTGGGCCGAAGGTCCCACGCGGATACGGCTGCTGCCCTACGGGCTGCTCCCGCTGGGCTGCCTGATCGCCCTGCTGCGCGGCAGACCGTGGATCGCGCTGCCGGCCGCGGCAGCCATGATGTGGGCCGGCGCCACGTCCCACGGCCGCACCCTCTTCGGCGACGAGGGCAAGGCGGGCCTGGGCTACTACGGTCTCGGCGCCCCGATAACGGCCCGTGACCTGGTGCTGTCCGGGGCACTGTGCGCCGCGTGCGCCGTACTGGCGCTCTGCCGTCCCAGCCGTCTGCGACGCCGCTCGTACGGCTGGCTGGCCCCCGTCACGCTCGCCATGTTCGTGGCCGGGGGCCTGCACATCATCTCCGTCAGTCCGGCTTTCCAGCGCGGTTTGTTCGTCCTCGAAGTCGCCGCGCTGATTGCCGCGTGGGTGGCGACGGCCGCCACCGGCGACCACCGGTGGCTGATCCCCGTCGCGGCGTTCGCGATCGTCCGCACGCAGGCGATCGTCGTCCGGCCGGACGCGTTCATGCAGTCCTTTCCGGACCTGGTCGTCCTCATCATGCTGATCGCACCCCTCCCCGCCCTGGCGATCGCCGCCCAGCGCCGACAGGGGCAGGCACTCGCCGAATAGGAGCGGACCACCCGGTGGGCCGGCCGAGCCCGGAAGGCCCACGTCGTGCCGCAACACGTGCGTGATCGAACTCCCCCCAACGGAAGAAACAGAGCGATGACTCAGCACGATTCTCAGTCCCTGCCCGCGCACCGTCCGGGGGCCTCATGGCAGGCCCCCGAGGCCCCCGACGACCCCAGCCCGTCGCGTACGACACGGCTGTGGATGCCGGCTCTGCTGTACACCCTGGGGTTCCTGACGGTCTACCTGCTCGCCATCTGCACCCCGTGGGGGCAACGAGCTGAGAACGCCCTGTTCGGTCTCGGTGAACAGGGCGGCGAAGAAGCATGGATCTACCCCCTGTCAGGAGCGGCCTACGGCTCGACGCCCCTGCCGCCGATGGAATTGAGCGCCAAGCCCACCGTGATGGTGGGCCTGGCCGTCATCGTGGTCCTCACCCTGGTGCGGCGGTGCTGGCGGCAGGGGTGCGCGGCGCTCGGGGTCGTCATTCTCACGACCGTAGGCAAGGAGGTGCTCAAATCGACCATCCTGCCCCGCCCCGATCTGGTGGGCGCGCCGGAGAATCTCCTTGATCAGGGTTTCCCCAGCGGGCACACGGCCATCCCCGCCGCGCTGACCCTCGCCGCCGTCCTCGTGGTTTCCCCCCGCATCCGCCCCTACGTCGCCACGGCCGGTGTGCTGTGGCTCGCCTGCATCGCCGCCGCCAGCGCGACCATGGGCGGCCACCGGCCCAGCGAAGTGCTGGGAGCCACCCTGTTGGCCTGTGTCTGTTACGGCCTCGCAACCTGGCTGCTGACGCCAGCCGCCGTGCCAGACGCCACGCGGAGCCCCCGTGCGCTGCCCCTCATCACCCTGACGCTGGCCTTGGCCGTCGCCCTCGTCTCCGGCGCACGGAATGACACCCTCACAAGGTCACTGGTCTCCGCGGCGACGGCCTTCATATGTGCGGCCCTGGTCTGGTACGCCGCAGTCGGGCGGCCCGCACACACCGCACGCCGCACACGCCCCGCACGGGACTGACCACCCGGCCGGCTCCGGGCAGCAGGTCCGGCGGATCGACGATGACGAGGGCCACGGCGGTGTCAGGACCAGGCGACCTCACCGTGCCGGGAGACGAAGCGTCCGGTGCCGGCGCCGGGCCCCTCGGTGGCGAGGGCGACGATCGCGTCCGTTCCCTCGGTCACGGTCTGGGGACCGCTGTGGCCGTTGAGGTCGGTGGCGGTGTAACCGGGGTCGGCTGCGTTGACCCGGATGCCCTTGAGGCCCTTGGCGTACTGCGTGGTCAACATCGTCAGGGCCGCCTTCGAGGAGGTGTACAGCGGCGCCACGACGTGCGACTCCGGCCTGCCGGGGTCGTGGGTGAGGGCGAGGGAGCCCATGCCGCTGCTGACGTTGACGATCACCGGGTCGTCCGAGCGGCGCAGCAGCGGCAGGAACGCCGTCGTGGTCCGGATGACGCCGATGACGTTGACGTCGAGGACGGCGAGGGCGTCGGCGGCGGTGAGGTCGCTGGGATCGCCGAGGGGGCCGTGCACGCCGGCGTTGTTGATCAGGACGTCGATCCGGCCCTCGTGTTCGGCGACGTTCGCGGCGGCGGCGGCCACCGACGCGTCGTCGGTCACGTCGATGGGGACGTAGCGCGCCCCGAGCGTGGCGGCGGCCTCCTCGCCCTGCTCGCGGTCGCGGGCCCCGACGAGCACGGTGTGCCCCTTCTCGATCAGGCGGCGGGCGGTCTCGCGGCCGAGACCCTTGTTGGCTCCGGTGATGAAGGTGATCGTCATGCGTTCGATACTGGCCGCCACGACGGAGGGGGGCCAGGGACGCTTCGACGGTAGGAAGACCAGTACCACCCTGCGCCCGCCCCCACGATCGGGGATGCCGGAGGATGGAGGTCATGCCGACGACACCCGGAACCGGACTGGCCGCGATGATCCGCACGTGGCGGGACCGGCTGCCTCCGTCGGCCGCCGGGCTGCCGACGGCCCGGGGGCGCCGGGCGGCCGGGCTGCGGCGCGAAGAACTGGCTGACCTGGCCGGGGTGTCGGTCGACTACATCGTGCGCCTGGAACAGGGGCGGGCTACGACACCCTCCGCCTCGGTCGTGGCGTCCCTCGCGCGTGCCCTGCAGTTGTCCACCGCCGAGCGGGACCACCTGTACCGGCTGGCCGGGATCGTACCGCCGACCGGCGGCGCGGTCTCCGACCATCTCCCGCCCGGCGTGCAGCGGGTGCTCGCCCGCCTCGGGGACGTCGCGGTCGCCGTGTTCGCGGCGGACTGGCGACTGGTGTGGTGGAACCGCGGGTGGGCCGCCCTGCTCGGCGACCCCTCGGCCACGCCGCCGCGGCTGCGCAACTTCGCCCGCGACAGGTTCCCGGTGGACGGCTCCCCCGCCCGTCTCGCGCTGTGGCCGGTGACCGAGGCGGACCGCGACGCCACGGACGCCGCTGTCGTCTCCGACCTGCGCCGCGCCACCGGCCGTTTCCCCCAGGACAGCCGATTGGCCGCGCTGATCCGTGATCTGAGCGCGGGCAACAGGCGGTTCGCCGCGCTGTGGGCGACCGGAGCGGTGGCCGCGCACCGCGAGGACCACAAGACGATCCACCACCCGTCGGTGGGCCCGGTCACGGTGGACTGCGACACCCTGACCGACGGCGACTCCGAACTCAAGATCGTCATCATGACCGCGGTGCCCGGCAGCGAGGACGAGTCCAAACTCCGGCTCACCGCCGTCGCCGGCATACGTGCGACGGCGCAGGACTGATCCGGCCTGCACGTCGACGTCCGGCCGCCTGCGCGTGACGCATGCCGGGACCGCTTGCCGAACCGCCGCCCGGAGGCTCGAGAACCAGGCCGGGTTCGGGCAGCGGACTGCCGCCCGGGCCCAGGAGTCGAGCGGGACGACTCGGAGCGTCCGGTACCGCGAGCCCGCTGTCACGGCCCGGGCCGGATCGTGACCGGCGAGCGGCTCAGCCCGTCCCCCGACCGGACGTCATGCGGAGGCGGAGTCCCGGGCCGGGGCGAGCACCGTGCGGGCGTCGCCGGCCGCCTCCTCGGGGGACCGCCGGGAGCCACGGTCGTACGCCTCCGCGAACGCGCGGTCACCCAGGGCCGTCCGCGTCGCAGCGGTGATCCGGTCGACGTCGGCGCGTTCGGCGGGCGGCAGTGGGGCTCCGGCCCGGCAGCGGGCGGCCGCCGCCGCGCCGAGGAGGACGGCCGCGCAGGTGGCGGCGGGCCCTTGACCGGACGAGACCGCCGCGCCCGCGAGACCCTCCAGGGAGAGAGCCAGCGCGCGGGGCTCGGCGAGGGCGCGGGCGACGTCCAGCCCCTCCAGGTGGTGGGCCGCCGCCCCGCGCGCGTCGCCGCGGAGTTCGGCGACGAAGCCCAGCTCGGCCAGGAGCAGGTGGTCGCCGGCCCGGGACGACACGTCGGCGTAGCCGTCGCGAATGTGCAGCAGGTGCGCCTCCGCCCGGTCGAGGTCGCCGGAGCGGCGCGCACCGAGGGCGAGACCCATTTCGGAGTGGATCTCGCCGTACTTGTAGCCCTGCTCAGCCGCGATCCGGCGTGCCTGTTCGTGCAGGTCACGGGCGCGGTCGAAGTCGCGGGCGAGCAGCGCGAGGCGGCCAAGCCCGGAGAGCCGCGCGGACACCTCGGCCTCCAGACCCAGCTCCCGGGCCATCCGCAGTCCCTCGTGCTGGCGGCGCTCCGCGTCCGCGTACGCGCCCTTGATCTCGGCGAGCGCGGCGAGCGGGGACACGGTCTGCAACTCGCCCCAGCGGTCGCCCAGTTCGTGGAAGAGAAGGGCACTTCGCAGCCCGTCGCGGCCGAGTGCGGCAAGGTCGCCGCAGACGAGCGCGAGTGTCGCGCGGAGACCGAGCGCGGCGGCGGTGCCCCACCGGTCCTCCGCGGCGGTGAACAGGGCGAGGGCACGGGTGTTCAGCTCGTGGCCCTCGGCTGTGTCACCCGCGCTGAACAGGCCGTACGCACAGAGCCACAGGGCCCGCGCGCGGCGTACGGGGTCGGGGACGGCGTCGCCGGTGGCGGTGAGGCGGCTTCCCACGGCGGCGGCGCCCTCCCCCGCGGCGCGCGTGCTCGCGGCGCGCGTGCTCGCGGCGGCGGCGGCGGCCGCGTGATCGCCGGTGAGCAGAGCGAACGCGGTGTGCAGAAGCACGAGTTCGGCAGGGGCACAGGTGTCGGAGTATGCGGTCAGGACCGACCCCAGGCTGCGGCGGGCCTCGGTGAGACGGCCTCTCAGGAGCCACCACCAGGCCAGCACGGTGGTCAGCCGGACCGCCTCTTCGGGTTCACCCGCGCTCGCGCGGCGCAGCGCCTCCTCGAGCGCCGTGCGCAGGTTGCCGGCCTCGGCGTCCAGGCGGTTCAGCCAGGGCCGCTGCATGGCGCCGCGCAGCTGCGGCTCGGCGTGTTCGGCGAGAGCGCGGTAGTGGCGCAGGTGCCGGTCCCGTACGGCGGTGAAGTCCTCCATCTCGTGGAGCTGCTCGGTCGCGTACGCGGCGACGGACTCCAGGAGCCGGTAGCGGGGGCCGGTGGGCCCGTCCACCACGACCACCAGGGAACGGTCGACCAGCCGGGTGACGAGGTCGAGGACCTCCTCCGGGGTGACGCCGTCACCCGCGCAGACCGCTTCGGCGGCGTCGAGGTCGCAGCCGTCGCTGTGCGCGGCGAGGCGGCGCAGGACGATGCGCTCGGGCGCGCTGAGCAGCTCCCAGCTCCAGTCGATGACCGCCCGCAGTGTCTGCTGGCGAGGGGGCGCGCCCCGCTGCCCGAAGGTCAGCACGCGGAAGCGGTCGCTGAGCCGGGCCGCCAGGCCCGTCACACCGAGGGCCCGCACGCGGGTGGCGGCGAGTTCCAGGGCGAGGGGGATGCCGTCGAGGCGGCGGCAGATCTCTGCGACGGCGCGGCGCTCTGCCTCGTCCGGGGCGTCCGGGTCGCGCGGGAAGCCGGGGGTGGAGGCGGCCGCCCGCTCCATGAACATCCGGACGGCGTCCGCGGGCGGCAGGGGCTCGACGGAGAACATCGCCTCGCCCGCCAGGCCGAGCGGCTGCTGCCCGGTGGCGAGGACACGCAGGCCGGCCGCGGTGCGCAGGAGCAGCTCGGTGAGTTCGGCGGCGGCGTCGACGACGTGCTCGCAGTTGTCCAGGACGAGCAGGGTGCGGCGGTCGCGCAGGACCGCGGCGAGGCGGTGCGGAAGGGAAGGGGTGGCGCTGCCGGTGCCCGGCGCCGACCGTGGGGCGTCGTCCCGGATGCCCAGGGCGGCCGCGACGACCTGGGCGAGGTCGGCGGCCGTGCCGGCGCGGATGCCGGAGAACTCCACGAGCCATACGCCGTCGGCCGGTTCACCGGCCGGGTTGGTGTCCCGCTCGGCGATGGCCGCCGCCACGGCGAGCCGGGTCTTGCCGACGCCGCCGGGGCCGGTGAGGGTCACCAGCCGGTTCTCCGCGAGGAGTCGGGCGAGCTCGTCGAGGGCCTGCCTGCGGCCGATGAGGGGGGTGAGTGGGACGGGGAGGTTGGAGCACGCGCCGGGCCCCGCGCCGTCCGTCGCGTCCCCGGTGCCCGGGGTGTCCGTGCCGGGCACGGTGTCCACGGCAGTCGTCGCGGGCGCGCGGGCCGTCGTCACCCTCCCGGAGACGTCCGTGCTCAGTTCCGGATCCTGACGGAGCAACGCCACGTGCAGGGCCGTCAGTTCGGGACTGGGGTCGACCCCCAGCTCCTCGACGAGCCGGCACCTCAGGTCGTCGTACGAGGCGAGCGCCTCGTTCTGGCGCCCCGCCGCGTACAGGGCCCTCATCTGAAGGGCGCGCAGCCGCTCCCGCAGCGGATGGCGGGCCACGAGGCCGGCGAGCTCCCCCGCGAGGAGAGCGTGGTCCTGCGCCTCCAGGCGCGCCTCCGCCTGCTCCTCCAGCACCGACAGCCGCTGCTCCGCGAGACGCTGCGCGGCCGCCCGTACGAACCCGCCGTCCGCGAAGTCCGCGTACGCCGGCCCGCGCCACAGGTCCAAGGCGTCGGTGAGCAACGCGGCCCGGGCGCGGGGGTCCCGGACGGATCCGGCCCGGGTCACCAGGGCGTGGAAGCGCTGGGCGTCCACCTCGTCCCCGCCGTGGTCGAGCCGCAGCCGGTAGCCGGGCGGCTGCCGCACCACCCGGTCGCGGCCGATGACCCGGCGCAGTTGGGAGACCTTCGCCTGCAGGGCACCCTGAGGTCGTCCCGGAGGGACGTCGCCCCACAGGTCGTGGATGAGCCGGTCGGCGGAGACCGGTCCCCCGTCGTTCGCGAGCAGGTTCGCCAGCAGCGCCCGGACCTTGGCCTCGGGGACCGTTACTTCCCGTCCCTCGGCGTCCCACACCACCAGTGGCCCGAGCACCCCAAAGCGCATGCTCACCACCGTACATGCCCCGGAAGGCGCACCCGGCGGCCGTTCGGCGGCACCGCCGGCCGGCCGTCAGGCGGTCCGAAGGTTTCCGGAAGGTTCCCCGAAGCGCCCGGGCGCAGAGTCGTCTCCGTGGGTGGCAGCACCCACCGGCGAGGAACGGACACCTGCGGAGGGAGCGGCAGCCATGGCCAAGTACGCGCGCAGGCGGGCCCTGGTCGTCGGCGAGGCCGGCGGCATCGGCCTGGCCGTCGCCAAACGGCTCGTGGAGGGCGGGGCCTCGGTCGTACTGACGGCCCGCACCGCCGGCGAACGCGCCCGCGCGGTCGCCGAACTGGGTTCCGCCGCCCGCGTCGTCGCTCCGTCCGCCGTCGAGGCCGTCCTGGCCGCACGGGCGGCCACCGGATCCGAAGGCACCGGCGAGGGTTGCGTCGATCTTCTCTTCTCCGACGCCGTCCCCACCGCGCGTGCCCTGCTGCCGCACCTCGTGGACGGCAGCGCGATCGTGCTCACCGCCCCGGCCCCGTGTCCCGACACCGTACGGGCCTTCGCCGCCGAACTCGCCTCCCGGGGCATCCGCGTGAACGCGGTCGCCCCGGGCTGTATCGAGGCGCCGGGGGCCGGCGCCGTGCCCCTGCCTCCGCTGGGCCGGCTCGGCGCCGCCGAGGAGGTGGCCCGTGCCGCGCTCTTCCTGGCCACGGAGGCGACGTTCACCACGGGGGTGCGGTTGCCCGTCGACGGCGGGCTCGGCTCCCCGTGACCGGTCACCCCCCGGCCGCCACCGTCCCCGCACGCCCCTACGTCCCTCATCCCCATCCGGAAAACCTGGAGCACTCGCCATGAGCACCGCACCCGACACGGCGCCCTCAGCCGCGGCGGCAACGAATCCGCAGAGCGAAGGCGAGGGACAGCGGAAGCTGCCGCTCCTCGCCCTGCTCGCCCTGGCCACCGCCGTCTTCATCACCAGCCTCACCGAGACCCTCCCCGCCGGTCTGCTACCCGCGATGAGCCGGGACCTGGGAGTGAGTGAGTCCGCGACCGGTCAGACCGTCACGGTGTACGCGATCGGCACCGCCCTGACCGCGATCCCGCTGACCGCGGCCACGGCGGGCTGGCGGCGCAGGAAGCTGCTGCTCACCGCCATGGCGGGCTTCGCCCTCGCCAACACCGTGACGGCCGTGTCGTCCGTCTACGAGCTGACGATGGCGGCGCGGTTCGTCGCCGGTGTCGCGGCCGGTCTCGCCTGGGCCCTGCTCGCCGGCTACGCCCGGCGCATGGCCCCCGTGCACCTCCAGGGCAAGGCGATCGCCATCGCCATGGCGGGTATTCCCGTCGCGCTGTCGCTCGGCGTCCCCGCCGGTACCTTCCTCGGTGACTGGCTCGGCTGGCGCGTGGCGTTCCTCGCGATGACGGGCCTCACGCTGCTGCTTCTGGGGTGGATCGTCGCGGCCGTACCGGACTTCCCCGGCCAGGGGCGCGGCGAGCGGCCGAAGATGCTGCGCACCCTGCGTGTTCCGGGAGTCACCCCGGTCCTCTTCGTCACGCTCGTCTTCGTCCTGGCGCACACCATCCTGTACGCGTACATCGCCACGTACCTCGACGACCTGGGTCTGGGCGACAGCACCGGCCTGGTGCTCCTCGTCTTCGGCGCCGCGTCGCTGGCGAGCATCTGGATCACCGGCGCCCAGATCAACCGCCGGCTGCGCGCCCTTAGTATCGGCAGCGCCGTGCTCGTCGCCGCGGCCGCCGCGCTCCTCGCCGTCCTCTCCGATTCGACCGCACTCGTCTACGTCGCCGCGGTGCTGTGGGGTCTGGGCTGGGGCGGGGTGCCCACGGTGCTCCAGACCGCGGCGGGTGACGCCGGCGGTGAGTCCGCCGACGCGGCTCAGGCGATGCTCGTGACGCTCTGGAACGTCGCGATGGCGGGCGGAGGCATCATCGGAGGGATCCTGCTCGACGCGGCTGGCAGCGAGTCGTTTCCCTGGACGGTACTGCTGCTCCTGCTGCCGGTGATCGCGGTCGTCCTGTACGCCCGTCGTGCCGGTTTCCCCGCCCGTCGGCCGGTGGCCGCGGCCGAGTCCGCGGAGCCGGCGGCCTGACGACGCGGCGTCGCCCCGAGCGACCGCCGGAGGGGGTTCACCCCCGGCGGTCGCGGTGCGTCACTTGTCACCCGGGGCCCGCCGGGGTCGCCCGGCAGCACGCTGGATCATGGTTTCACGACTTGTTAATATTTCATCAGACATGTCCGTGACCCGGTTTCACCACTGGTAGAGCCGGTTCCGCGCTCCGGTCGGGCCCCTCGGGCGGCCCTGTCCGACGGGCATCTACGCAGGTCAGCCTGCGAATTGGCGAAGTAGACGGCCGATCCGGGCAAACTCCGTTCAGGACGGTACTTTCACCTCGTACGTATGTGCCATGCATCCACTCGGATGTATTCGGTGACGGGTATCGAGGGGGCGTAGCGTCAGATGTCGTCAAGTGAGGTACGCGCGGGGGAGCCGGGCGGCGGCGCATGCATGCGGACGTTCATGGACGACGTCTTCCCCACGTTTCAGCGCTCCGAGCAGCGCCGTTGGGCGCAGGCGTACCTGTGGGGGCTCGTCCACGGGTCCGGCAGGAAGACACCGCGGCGCATGGCGCGGGCGAACCCCTTACCCGCGGCTGCGGCACGGGGCCTGCACCAGTTCATCAACGCCAGCCCGTGGGACTGGGTGCCGGTGCGCCGCCGGCTCGCGCTGCTGGTGGCCGCCCGTACGAGACCGCACGCCTGGACCGTCGCCGAACTCGTCATCCCCAAGCGGGGCGAGCACTCGGTCGGTGTGCACGGCCGGATCGACGCCGCGACCGGACGTACCGTCAACTGCCAGCGCGCGCTGGGGTTCTTCCTCGTCACGGGCACCGAGAGCTACCCGGTGGACTGGAGTCTCGTACTCGGCGGCGTGTGGGACTCGGACCAGGAGCGCAGGCGCCGTGCGCGCGTCCCGGCCGCCGAGGCCGGGCGCACCGCCGCCGACCAGATCGTCCGGTACGCCGCCGCGGTGGCCGCGCAGCCCCGGCTTCCGCGGCTGCCCTGGGTGCTGGATCTCACGCGCTGCGACGACGTGGCCGGGGTCCTCGCCGGGCTCGCCCGGCTGCGTGCCGACGTCGTGTGCGAGATCTCCCCGGACCAGCCGGTGTTCGCGGGCGGGCAGGCGTCCGTCCTGACCACCGTGAGCGCGCTCATGGACGTACGGCGCGCCCGGCAGACGCATGTGCTCCTCCGCCACAGCTCCGGCGGCCGCGTCAGGGGCGCACTCGTCCACACCCACACGGGCATGGTGGCGCTGCCGGGAACCGCGAACGGTGACGACACCGGGCCCCGCGCGTACCGCGCGCTGGAACGGCCGGATCCGGAGGGCCGGCAGCCGGCCAGGTACTGGCTCACCACGCTCACGGAGCGCCGGGTGGAGGAGACCCTCCGGCTCGCCCGGGGCCACACCTCGGCACTGTCGGCCATGCGCACACTCGTCCGCCGGTTCGGGGTCCTCGACTTCGAAGGCCGCTCGTTCCCCGGCTGGCACCACCACATGACCATGGCCTCGGCCGCCTACGCCTACCAGCACCTGTTCGGCTCCCCCGGCCGGGCGACCCCGCCGCCGGACCCGCCCCCCGCACCGCTCACGGCGCCCGCCGGCGCCCTGACCTGATGTGGAGCCGAGGAGTGGGGGTGGGCACGTGAGGGTGCTGGTGGTGGAGCAGGACAGCGAGGTCGCGGCGACCATGGTGAGCGATCTCCGGCGGCAGGGGTTCACCGCGCGCAGTGTCGGCACCGGAGAGCTGGCCCTGCGGGTGCACGGCGACGCGGATCTGGTGCTCTTCTCTCTGGAGCTGCCGGACATCGACGGTCTGGAACTGTGCCGGGAACTGCGCAGGAACGCCGACACGGCACTGATAGCCGTCACCGACGCCGAAGACGAACTGGGGCGGGTCCTCGTCCTGAACGCGGGCGCCGACGACTGTGTGGTGAAAACCTGGGGATTCCGTGAGGTCGGGGCTCGTATCGGAGCGGTCCTGCGCCGGGCCCGGCCCCGTCAGACCCTCCCGGAAGCCATTTCGCTGCGCCCTCTCCATATCGATCCCCGGCTGCGGGAAGTGCGTCTGCACAACCGGCTCGTCAGCGTCACGTCGAAGGAATTCGAGCTGCTCTACACCCTGGCCGCCACCCCCGAAACGGTCGTGACGCGCAAGGAGTTGATGGCCCGGGTCTGGGGAAGCGACTGGGGGCACACCAGTCGCACCATCGACACGCATGTGAGCAGTCTCCGGGCGAAGCTCGGTTGCAGCGGCTGGATCATCACGGTCCGGGGCGTCGGCTACCGCATGGGGTACGCCTGGCGCATGCCCGAATCGTCCGCGGGCTGAGGGCCGGCAGGCGAGGGCCCCGGGGAGCGCGCCACGCCGGGGCCCTCTCCGTCGTGCCGGTCACGCCGCCACGCCGGGGCCCTGTCGGTCGTGCCGGTCACACCGTCGCCTGCTCCAGCCTCCGCAGCAGCGGGTGGCTCGCCCCGCCGGTGTCGCCCGCCACCCGGCGCGCCCACCAGGCCGACGCGAGGTTCGAGGTCAGCAGCGTGCGTCCCGGCTCCCGCCGGACCAGTTCGGTGAGCGCGGCGAGCGTGCCCATGCCTGTCCCGGTGAACAGCAGAGCCGTGCCGGCGGGCAGTTCCCACTCCCGCAGGCGGCGCAGGATCGCCTCGGTCGTCACCTCGTACGGGTCGTAGTGCGCGTCGCCCGCAGCCGGCCCCGCCGGGCCCGGATCGACCGGGACGAGCACCACGTTGTCGACGGTCAGTCCTGCCCGCTCCCAGAAGGCGCGTGAGGTGTCCGTGAGCCACGGCTGGTACGGGGAGACGAGCGTCAGACGGTTCACGCCGAGCGTCTCGCAGGCCGCGAGGATCGCCTGCGTGGAGGACTGCACGGGGAAGCCGGCGCGCTCGGACAGTTCGTCGCAGAAAGCCCGGTCGCCCTCGGGTCCCAGCAAGTAGTGCGACGCGCTGCACGCGACCACGGTGGCGTCCAGACGCAGGGCGCCGAAGCTGCCGAGCAGCCCCGGGAGCACCTCGTTGTACATCTCCAGCATGGCCCTGAGCCCGGCTCCGGGGGTCACCGGGAAACGAGAGGTGTACACGTTCATCCCGGTACCGAGCAGATGGTTGAACTCGGGTTCCGCCGTGGGGTTCTCCGGCGGCACGACGAGCCCCAGCCGGGGCAGCGAGAAGAGATCCATGTCCGCACCGTAGGGCGCGGGTCCCGTCAACGACCGTGCTCCGTGCGCTATTTGGCAAGCGCACCACACCCTTCTTGCAGTCCCTTTCCCTTCTGACATTACTTGACACTCCACCACACAGCCCTGAAACGAACGATGTTGCTCTTTCCGGCCGCGGCACGAAGGATATGGATCAGCGATCAGCGCCGAGGCACCCTCGAATTCCGATTCACAGACCCTTTCGGGAATGCAGCCCCTGTCGGGCACCCCTGTCGGGAACAAGGAGTGGAAGAAAAATGCCAGCAGCAGAGAGCCCCGAGAAACTGGAAAGGCCTCCCCGCATATCCGACGCGACGCTGCGGGACTCCGCACACATGGCGGGCGTCGAGTTCGGCCCCGAGGACGCCGCCGCCATCGCGGACCTGCTGGTGCGTACGGGCGCCGAACTCGTCGAGGTGGGCATGGTCTCCGGCCCCGACTCCAGGGACGCCGACCTCGTCCTCGCCACCCACGAGGCCGTCGGCCCGGACCGCAGCATGACGCTTCTGGTGGTGCGCGACCGCCGTCAGGTCGCTCGGGCTCTCGACGAGGCCGAGCGCCTGGGCGTGCGCCACATCATGTACTCCATCCCCACCTCCGAGCAGCACGCACAGTTGAAACTCGACTCGGCCAGCCCCAAGTTCCTCCAGGCACTGGCGCGTTCGGCGATCACGCAGGCCAAGGAGCGCGGCTTCCACGTCACGTTCAGCGGGGAGGACGGCGCCCGCACCCCCAGGGAGCGGCTGGTTCCCTACGTCGAGGCCGGGTTCGCGGCAGGTGCCGACCGGTTCCGGCTCGCGGAGACCGTCGCCCACCTGTCCCCGTGGCAGATGGAAGAGGTCATCGCGGACGTCGTAGCGATCGACGGCTCCGAGATCGAGATCCACTCGCACAACATGCTGGGGATGGCCGTCGCCAACTCCCTCGCCGCCGTCCGGGCGGGCGCCCAGTGGATCTCGGCGACGGTCGGCGGCATCGGGGAGCGAGGCGGCAATGCCCCGCTCGCCGAGCTGCTCACCTCGCTGCGCGTGATCCACGGCGACACGCGCTTCGACCTGACCCATCTCACCGAGCTGTCACGCATCGCCCTCAGAGGAGCCGGCCTCGGGGACGCCTTCCAGTCCGGTCCGACCACCCCGCACGCCTTTGCTTACGAACTGCCCGGCCAGCTGAACCACCCGCACGCGTACGAGACACTCCCCGCCGAACTCGTCGGCAACACACGGGAGTTGCGGGTACGCAGTCGGCTGACCGGCGCCCTGGTCGCCTGGGCCCTGACCGGCTCGGACCTCGAGGTCGACGTCGGCGCCTTCACCGCGTGGCTGGCCGAGCGGCAGAGGCGCGACGGCCGCCCGCTGCTCGACCGGGACGCGATCCGCAAGGCCGCCATCGACTTCCGCCCCGTGCACGCCTGACATTCCCACCGCCCATGTCCCGCCCATTCCAACGGAGTTGACAATGTCCACCGCCACCCTGACCGGCGTATGCCCCGAGTGCGAGACCGACCTGACCGTGCCCCCGGTCACCAAGGGCGAGACCCTCTCCTGCCCCGAGTGCATCCTGACCCTCCGCGTCGAGGCCGTCGAGGACGGCCGGCTGACGCTGGAGATGATCGAGGTGCAACTCCGCGACTGGGGTCAGTGACATGGGTGGTCATCGCACTGTCGCGGTCGTCGCCGACCGCATCGCCTGGGAGGAACGCCTGATCATCGAGGCCGGGCCGGCCTTCGGGCTCCGCATCGACTGGGTCAACGACGAGTCCCTCTCCCTCGGCCACCCCGACGCCCCGGCCGTCCGGGGGTACGACACCCTGCTGATCCGCAGCCGCAGCTACACCCGCGGCGGACTGATCGCCACCCTCGCCGAAGCGGCCGGCGTCCCCACCCTGAACACCGCCCGGGCCATCCACGCCTGCGAGAACAAGGCCGCCCTGCGCGCCCTGCTGCACACGGCGGGCGTGCCGGTGCCGGACCACCGGCTCGTGCTGTCCCGCAAGGACTTCGACAAGGCGC
Organism: Streptomyces sp. NPDC043867; assembly: GCF_056435845.1. Lineage (NCBI taxonomy): Bacteria > Bacillati > Actinomycetota > Actinomycetes > Kitasatosporales > Streptomycetaceae > Streptomyces > Streptomyces sp. NPDC043867. The sequence continues at coordinate 50,467 of NZ_JBWKDS010000043.1, forward strand.
TCGCCGATCTGCCACTGCCCCTCGTCCTCAAGCCCGTCTTCGGCGGCATGGGCAAGCGGGTCACGCTCATCCGGCACGCCGACACCGCCCACTCCGTGTACGACTACATCGAGGACCTGGCCCACGCCTTCGAGCAGGCCAGCGTGGTGGAGCCGTACCTCGGCGGCACCTCGGTGCGCTGCCTCGTCGTCGGGCGCGAGCTGGTCGGCGCGGCGGAGTTCGAGAGCGGCGGGAGCGACTGGCGCAACAACGCCGCGCTCGGCAACAAGAACCGTGCGGTCGCCCACGACCCCGACGTACTCAAGATCATCGACGGTGTGGTGGGTGTGCTCGGCCCCGGGCTCTACGGGGTCGACCTCTTCAGCACCCCGGACGGCCACGTCGTCAACGAGGTCAATCACGCGCCCGGCTTCCGGGCGGTGGCCTCCGCCACCGGGGCGGACATCCCGTCGGCCATCGGCCGTTACGTGCAGGAGCTACTCGCATGATCCGTGCAGGAGTCGTCGGTGCCTCCGGGCTCGCCGGCGGCGAACTCATCCGACTCATCAGCCAGCACCCCGGCCTGGAGCTGACGTTCCTCGGCGGCTCCTCCAGCATCGGCAGGCGTCCCTCCGAGCTGCACCCCGGCCTGCGCATCCACCAGGGCCTGACGGTGCAGCCGGTCACCGAGGAGGTCGCGGACCAGGTCGACGTCCTCTTCCTGGCCACCCCGGCCACGGTCTCGGCCGAGTTGGCCTCTCTGCTCGCCGACCGGATCCCGGCCGTCATCGACCTCAGCGGTGCCTTCCGCATCCGCACCCCGGAGCTGCACGACCGCTGGTACCCGAAGGTCAAGCGGCGAGCCGACCTGACGGACCGCTTCGTCTACGGCGTACCGGAGCTGGTCGGCGACCGGCTGAAGGACGCCGCCCTGATCTCGCTGCCCGGCTGCTACGCCACCGCCATCACCTTGGGCCTGGCCCCGCTCACCCTCGGCCTCGGTCTCGCGCTGAAGACGGTGGTGGTGGACGGAAAGAGCGGGTCAAGCGGCGGCGGACTCCAGCTGCGCACCTCCGACCTGCACCCGTTCCGGGCCGGCGCCATCGCTCCCTACTCCCCCACCGGGCACCGGCACGCCGCCGAGGTCGGTGACTTCCTGGAGCGGAGCAGGCCCGGCGGCATCGGCAGCCTGTCCATGTCGGCGTACGGCGTCTCGAACGTACGCGGGCTGCTGACCTCCTCGTACGTCTTCACCGACGACAAGGTGGACCAGCGCGAGCTGTCGCGGGCCTACCTGCGCTTCTACAAGGGGCGGCCGTTCGTGCGGGTGCGGCGGCACGACGAGACACTGATCCCGGTGCCCGACCCGCAGGTCGTCCTCGGTTCCAATTTCGCGGATGTGACGGTCCTGCACGACGAGGAGGGCGGCCGGATCGTGGTGCTCGCCGCACTCGACAACCTCGTCAAGGGCGCCGCGGGCCAGGCGGTGCAGGCTCTGAACCTGAGGTTCGGCCTGCCGGAGGAGACGGGGCTGACGCAGCAGCCGGTGATGCCGGCATGAGCACACATCGTTCCGCGCCCACGGTGGTCAAGCTCGGCGGGAGCTGCCTGGACGATCTGGACGGCGGCTGGTGGGACGACCTGGCCCGCCACGGCCGGGACCACCCCCTGGTTCTCGTGCACGGCTGGTCCAAACCGCTGAAGAAGGTCAGCGCCCGCTACGGCGCACCGTCGGCGATGCTGCGCGACCGGTACGGCAACCAGAGCCGGTGGACCACTCCCGAGGTCATCGACGACATCAAGGCCGTCAGCGCCGAACTCGCCGAGGACGTCCTGGGACGGCTGAAGGACCGGGGCATCACCGCCGAGCGGCTGCTCGGCAGCGAGGGTCTGGTGAGCGCGGGCCAGGGCGAGCGCTGGTGGTGGCGGGAGAGGCAGCTCGTCGAGCTGGACAACCTCGTCGGACCGATCACCGGGGTCGACGTGGCCCCGCTGACGGACCTCCGGCCCGGCCACGCCCGCCTCGTCACCCCTCTCGCGCGGAACGCGGCGGGCCAGGAGGTCAACACCGACGCCGACCGGGCCGCCGCCGCGATCGCCGGGGCCACCGGCGCGAGAGACCTGGTCCTGGTCACGGACGTCGGCCACCTCCTGATCGACGGGGAACCGGTGCGCCGGATCAGCGGCCGGGACGCGGCAGCCTTCCGCGACAGAGGCGCGAAGGGCGGCATGCGCAAGAAGCTGCGAGCCGCCGGCGAGGCCCTGGAGCACGGCGTGGAGCGGGTCGTCATCGGCAGCGCCGCCGTCACGGAACTGCTGGACGGCCGTACCGGCACGCTCATCACCGGCACCCAGACCCCCACCCGCACGTCAGGAGCGAGCGCATGACGCGGCCCCGTGTCCTGGTCGTCGACAACGGCACACTCTCTCTCCGGCAACTCCGCTCCCGTTTCGAGGAGTTGGGGTCGCAGACCGAGGTGTCCGACGCCGTGTCCGTACCCGCCCGGGTGGACGGCCGCTACCAGGCGATCGTGCTGAGCGGCACGAAGGTGCGCGCGTACGACAGCGAGTACTACCAGCCGCTGACCGACCTCGTCGCCCACGCCGACGTGCCGGTCTTCGGCATCTGCGGCGGCATGCAGATACTCGCCGTGGCGGCCGGCGGACGTCTCGTGGAGGGGCCGCAGCGGGTCGGCGGCCACGAGGCGCAGGTCGACACGGAGGAGCCGCTCTTCGCCCATGTGAAGCCGACGGTGACCGTCTTCCACCGGCACACCCTCTACCTCAGGGAAGCTCCGGCGGGTTACCGCTCGATAGGCCGCTCCGAGCACGCGCCCGTCGAGTTCCTCCGCTCCGACGACGGCCGGATCCTCGGCTCCCAGGCCCATCTGGAGTTCCGCAGGGACGGTCTGGAGATCCTGCGCGGTTTCGCGCAGCTCTACCAGTGAGCCGCGTCCGGCCCGGTTGCCCCAGTCCGCCGACCCACGACACCGCTGACACACCAGACCCAAGGACTACGCCATGAGTGCACCGGAAGACCCGCAGGACCCCGCCCTCACCGTCCACCTCAACGGCAGCGGGGGCACCATCAAGGGCTGGGTGGTGGTCGACACGCTCGTCGACGGCCTGGCCATGGGCGGCACCCGGATGACCGCCGGGGTGACCGAGGACGAAGTCGCCGGCCTGGCCCGCGACATGACCGAGAAGTTCACGCTGGCGGGACTGCGCATCGGCGGCGCCAAGGCCGGGATCGTCTCCGACGGCGCCGACCGCGAGGAGACCTTCCGCACCTTCGGCCGCACGGTGAAACCGCTCCTGCACGGCGGCATCCACCTCGGCATCGACATGGGCGTCACCCCCGCCGACCGGGCCGTCTTCTTCGCCGAGGCGGGCTACGACCCCCGCTACCGCCTCGGCGCCCCGGACATGCCGATCGACTGGCGGACGTACTACGAGCCCCTGATCGACGTCACCGGGCATGGGGTCGGGGTCGCCGCGGTCACCGCCCTGGAGGCAAGCGGCCGTACGGAGCCGGCCCGGGTGGTCGTGCAGGGCTTCGGCGCGGTGGGCCGGGCGGTGGCGCGGTTCCTGGAGGACCGCGGGCACATCATCGTGGGTGTCGCCGACGTCCAGGGGACCATCAGCGCGGACCGCCTGCCGGTGGCCGAACTGGTCTCCGTGACCGACGAGTTCGGGCGCATCGACCGTACCCGCCTGCCGCAGGGCGTCACCCTCTCCAGCGGGCCGGACGCGTGGCTGGACGTCGCCGCGGACATCCTGATCCTGGCGGCGCAGAAGTACGCGCTCACCGCCGAGAACACCCACCGTCTGCGGGCGGGTCTGGTGGTCGAGGGCGCCAACCTCGCCTCCAGTGCGGTGGCGAAGGAGAAGGTCGCCGCATCCGGGGCCGCCCTCGTCCCGGGCGTGATCGCCAACATCGGCGGCGCCGCCTCGGCGGCCCTGGCCGTCACCCGGGTCGTCCCGTTCGGCCTGCCGGCCGAGGCGCGCAAGGCGTGGGTGTTCGACTGGGTCGGTGACCGGGTGCGGCGGAACACCCGGGACCTGCTGGAGATCGGGGCCGCCCGGGCGGGCGATCCGCTTCCCGAGCTGCTCGCGGCCCGCCGGAAGGACCGCCGATGAGTACGGCGGCTTCGGCACGGTCCACCACCGCCGGGGGGCTGTCCCGGCCCGGTCGGCGAGAGGCGGCGAGCCCGGCCCCCCGGGAGGACGCCGCCGAGTACCGGCGCCGCGGGTGGTGGCGGGACGAGACCTTCCTCGACGACCTGCACCGCCAGGCCCGCCTGTACCCGCGCCGGCTGGCCGTCGCGGGCCGGCGCCTCGCGGAGTCCCGCACCGACACGCTCGACTACGCCGAGCTGAGCCGGCTGTCCGACCGGTTCGCCCTGGCCCTGCTCGAACTGGGTGTGGAGCGCGGGGACTTCGTCGCCGTACAGCTTCCCAACCGCTGGGAGATGGTGCCGCTGATCTTCGCCTCGATCAGGGTCGGCGCCGTCGTCATCCCGATCTCGCCCATCTGCACGGAGGAGGAACTGCGCCACCGCCTCGGACTCACCGGTGCCCGGGTGTGCGTCACCCTCCCCGAATGGTCGGGCACACCGCTCGCCGAGATCGTCGTCCGGCTCAAGGACGAACTCCCGTCCCTCGCGCATGTGCCGGTGGTCGACGGCCCGGTGCCCGAGGGCGCCCTCTCCTTCCACGGGCATTTCGTGGCTGCGGAGCGGGAGGAACAGGAGGGCGCCGCCGCGCGGCTGGAGGGCCTGGCGCTCGGGGCGGACGACCCGTTCGTGGTGCTGTTCACCTCCGGCACCACCGGCCCGTCCAAGGGCGTCCTGCACAGCCAGAACACGGTCCACTCGGCCGTCCGCGGGTACGCCGACGCGTTCGGGGCGGGCGACGACTGGGTGGCCGCGGTCTCCACCCCGCTCGTCCACTACTCGGGGTTCGCACAGGGTGTCCTGGCGGGTGTCATGCTCGGCGGCACCGTCGCCTTCCAGGACGTACGCCGCAACGAGGCACTGCTCGACCTGGTGGAGCGGTACGGTGCCACCCTCCTGTACGGGCCGCCCGCCACCCTCGCCGACGTCGCAGCGTCGCAGCGGGCCGAGCAGCGCGACACCCGTACGCTGCGGCACGTGGTGATCGGCTCGGCGCCGGTGCTGCGGGAGCTTGCCGACGAGGTGCACGAGACGCTCGGCGCCCGGGCCCACTCCCTGTGGGGCATGTCGGAGAACGGCCCCGTGACCACCACCCGTCCGGAGGACCCCGAGGGCTGGGCGGCGCGGAGCAACGGGCGCGCCATCGACGCCATGGAGACCCGCATCGAGACCGCCGAGGCGCTCGGAGCCCCGTCGGCACCCGGCATGCGGGGCTCGGTGGGACGGCTCAAGGTGCGCGGCGCGTCGCTCGCCCTCGGATACCACGGGCGTCCGGAGGCGTTCGCGGCCGAACTCGACGCGGACGGCTGGTTCGACACCGGCGACCTCGCCCGCGACGACGGCCGGGGTGGTGTCCGCATCGTCGGCCGGGCCCGGGACGCGATCGTCCGGGACGGGCACGTGGTCCCGATGACCGAGCTGGAGGCGGTGATCGGCAGCCACCCGAAGGCCGCGGAAGCCGCGTTGGTCGGCCTGGAGCCGGCCGAACGCGGCCCGCGGGACGGCGGAGCGGGCGGTGCCCGGAGCGTGATCGTCGCCGTCGTGGTCGGTCGCGGCGGGGAAGGCCCGTCGCTCGACGAGGTCCGGGCGCGCGTCACGGCGGCGGGGTACGACCCCCGCTTCCTGCCGGACCGGGTGGAGCTGGTCCCGGCTCTGCCGAAGACGCTGACCGGCAAGGTCCGCAAGGCGGAGCTGCGCGACCGGTTCGCCTCGACGGCGCCGGCGTCCTGACCACCCCTGTCCGCCCCTGTCCGCCCCGAGAGCTGGAGCTGCCATGCCCGAACCCACACCGGTCTCCATGTCGGCCACGCTGGCCGCGGACGAGGCCCTGGCCCGACGGCGCCGGGCCGGGGAGCGGGTCCTTTCGATGGCCGCCGGGGAGATCGGCCTGCCCGTCCTCCCCGCGCTCAGGGAACGGCTCGCCGCCGCGGCCGCCGAGAACGCGTACGGCTCCGTCGCCGGGAGTCCGCTCCTGCGGACCGCCGTCGCCGGATACTGGGAGCGCCGCGGGCTGGCCGTTGACCCCGGGCTCGTCGTGGCGGGCCCCGGCAGCAAGGCGCTGCTGTTCGCGCTGTTCCTCGCCATCGGCGGGGACGTGATCGTGCCGGTGCCGAGCTGGGTCAGCTACGCGGCTCAGGCCCGGCTCGTCGGCGCCCGGTCCATCCCCGTACCGATCCTGCCGGGGCAGGGCGGGGTGCCCGACCCGGACCGGCTCCGCGAGGCCGTCACCGCCGCCCGGGCCGCCGGGCAGAACCCGCGCGCCGTCGTCGTCACCGTGCCGGACAACCCCACGGGCACCCTCGCCTCGGCCGACACCGTGCGGCAACTGGCCGAGGCCGCACGCGAACTGGACCTGCTCATCGTCTCCGACGAGATCTACTGCGACCTGGTGTACGACACCTCCGCGCCGGCCGTCTCCCCGGCCCGGCTCGCTCCTGAGCGGACCGTGGTCACCACCGGACTCACCAAGAACCTGGCACTGGGCGGCTGGCGCACGGGAGTGGCCCGGCTGCCGGACAGCGAGCAAGGGCGCACCCTGCACGCCCGGCTCGTCGCGGTCGCCAGCCAGATCTGGTCGAGCCCGCCCGCGCCGGTGCAGACGGCGGCCGCGTACGCGTTCACCGAGCCGCCCGAGGTCACCGGCCGGGTGACGGCGAGCCGCCGGCTGCACGAGCGGGTGGTGCGCGCCGTCGCGGCCCAATTCACCGCCGTGGGCGCGGAACTGGCTCCCGTCGCCGCCACCTGCTACCTCTACCCGGACTTCGAGCCGTTGCGGGACAGCCTCGCCCGGACGCACGGGGTGCACGACGGCGACGCCCTGGTCCGGCTGCTCTCCGAACGCCACGGGGTCGGTGTCCTGCCGGCGAGCGCCTTCGGGGAGCCGGGGCGCCCCCTGCGGATCCGGGCGGCGACCAGCCGCCTCTACGGCGACACCGACGTACGGCGCACGGCCGCGCTGGAGGCGGCGGACCCGCTCGCCCTGCCCTGGATCCGGGAGTCCGTCGACCGGGTCGGCGAGGTCCTGGCCTGGCTCACGGGCACGGAGCTGTCCGCCTCCATCTCCCACTCCTGACCCCAACTCACCCACACGACAGAGGAGTCAACCATGCCCCACCCCCACCTGCCCGTGCTGTTCGAGGCTCTCCACCACGGTGAGCGCCATGTCGGCTTCGGGCGCCCCGAGGACGGCGCCCCGCTGACCCTGTACCGGGTGGAGGAGGGCCGGACGGCCGCTGCCTTCATCGCCACGGACGGCTCGGAACAGGCCTTGCGGACCGCTCTCACCGAGGGCGCGGCGACGGTCACCGTCACCGCGGACGACCCGGAGCTGCGCCTGCTGCCTCCGCTGCTGCCGGCGGCCACGGGCAACGCCCTGCTGAGCGGCTTCATGGGCACGCACAAGAAGAAGTGGGGCGGCGAAACGGCCCCTGAGAGCGCGGAGTTCACCCCGCCGAAGTGGTTCTTCAAGGGGTTCGGCGACTGGGTGCGGCTGCCGGGTGAGGTGCTGAACGTTCCCGCGCACCCGGTCGCCCTCATCGAGGAGCCGGAGGTCGCTCTCGTCTACGTCAACGATGCCGACGGCACGCCCCACTACGCCGGCTACACCTTCGGCAACGACCTGTGCGACATCGGTCTGCACCGCCGGGACCCGGGCTACAACCCGTACTGCAAGCTGTGCGACACGGCGCTCACCCCCTGGCTCTTCCTCGGCCCCCCGCCGCGCACGGTGACCGGCCGGGTCACCATCTCCCGGGACGGCGCGGCCGCTTGGGAAGGCGCCTTCGACTGCGGGGACGACGCCCTGTACTACCGCGTGCAGGACATGGCGGACCACCTGTTCACCTTCCCGGCGGTGCGGCGGCCCGGACTCGTCAACTACGTACTCCTGGGCGCCGACGAGGCCAGCTTCCACGACGGGTTCCGGATCGCCGACGGCGACCGCATCGCCGTCGACGTGACGAGCCACGGCGTCGCCTTCGAGAACCAGGTGCGGTACGTCTCTCCGGCGCCGTCCACCACCCCGGGTGCGGCCCCGGCCCCCTCCGCGGAGGCACCCGAGCCTGCTCCGGCGGCATGAACACCTCGTTAAGTAAGGCCAGTTGAACTGGGCAGGCGCGGACCGGCCCAGGCACGCTGAGGCCACCACCGCGTCCCCAGGACCGACCACACACCGACCGACTCCGCAGGAGGAGACCGCACCGTGCCCGCCACCCGTAAGAAGCAGGTGCACCTCGCGGCACAGCTGCCCGGCATCCACAACGTGACCGTCTGGTCGGACCCGCGCTCCGGAAGCCAGATCTCCATCGACTCCTTCGTCCGGCTCGCGCAGACCGCCGAACGCGGCAAGTTCGACTTCTTCTTCCTCGCCGAGGGCCTGCGGCTGCGCGAGCACAAAGGACAGGTCTACGACCTGGACATCGCGGGACGCCCGGAGAACCTGACCATGCTGAGCGCGCTGGCCGCCGTCACCACCGGCCTCGGCCTCGCCGCCACCGTCAACACGACGTTCAACGAGCCGTACGAGGTGGCCCGCAGGTTCGCGACTCTCGACCGGCTCAGCGGCGGCCGGGCCGCCTGGAACGTGGTGACCAGCTACGACGCCTTCACCGGGGAGAACTTCCGCCGGGGCGGCTTCCTGCCCGAGGCCGACCGCTACACCCGGGCCGCCGAGTTCCTCTCCACGGCACGGGAGTTGTGGGACAGCTGGACGGAGGGCGACCTGCGCGCAGACGCGGCGACGGGAGAGTTCGTCAGGGCCGGGACCGGCCGCTTCGCCCACCACGGACCGCACTTCGGCATATCCGGCCGGTTCACCACCCCGCCCGGCCCGCAGGGCCACCCGGTGATCATCCAGTCGGGCGAGTCCGACGCGGGACGCGAGTTCGCCGCGTCCGACGCCGAGGTCATCTTCAGCAAACACAACCAACTCGACGCCGCCCGTGACTTCTACCAGGACGTGAAGCGGCGCCTGGCCCGGTACGGCCGCAGTCCCGACGATCTGCTGATCCTCCCCACCGCCAACGCGGTCGTCGCCGACACCGACGAGGAGGCCACCGCCTACGCCGCGGAGATCAGCCGCGAGCTGGTGAGCCCGCAGACCGCGATCGCCCACCTGGAGGCGGTCTGGGGCCGCGACCTGTCCGCCTACGACCCGGACGGACCGCTTCCCGACATCGAGCCGACGGACGACGCGCACCTCCTCAAGGGCCATTCCGTGTTCCGGAAGGGCCGGGGAGAGACGGCGCGGCAGTGGCGCAAGCTGGCCGAGGAAAAGAACCTCTCCATCCGGGAACTGGTCGTCGAGGTCGGCGGACGCCAGACGTTCGTCGGCAGCCCGCGTACGGTCGCCGACGCCATCGACCACTTCGTCCAGACCCAGGGTGCCGACGGCTTCGTTCTCGTCCCGCATCTCGTCCCCGGCGGCCTGGACGACTTCGTGGACCGCGTGGTGCCGCTGCTCCAGGAGAAGGGCGTCCACCGCGACGACTACACCGGCACCACGCTCCGCGACCACCTCGGCCTGTCCGGGGCACCCCGCCCGGCCGGGTGGGGCGGCACCGGCGTGCGCGCCGGGCACCACGAGAAGGAGACCTCCCGATGACCGGCACGACCCGCGCCCACGACACGACGGCCGGTCCCGGCGCCCCACTGCATCTCGCCGTCGCCCTCGACGGAGCGGGCTGGCATCCCGCGGCCTGGCGCGAGGACGACGCCCGGCCCGGCGAGCTGCTCACCGCCGCCTACTGGGCGGACCTGGTCGTGGAGGCCGAGCGGGGGCTGCTCGACTTCGTCACCATCGAGGACGCCCTCGGACTCCAGTCCGCCGCCTTCCACCGGCCGGACGACCGCACCGACCAGGTCAGAGGCAGCCTGGACGCGGTGCTGCTCGCGGCGCACCTGGCGCCGGTGACGGGTCACATCGGGCTGGTCCCAACGACGAATGTCACCCACACCGAACCGTTCCACGTGGCCATCGGCATCGCCACGCTCGACCACGCCGGCCGGGGGCGCGCCGGCTGGCGGCCACAGATATCGTCGCGCGCGGCCGACGCCGCCCACTTCGGCCGCCGCACCACACCCCAGCTCACCGAGGAGGACGTGAGCGACCCGGAACTGATCGCCAAGCGACTGCGCGAACTCTTCGCGGAGGGCGCCGAGGTGGTGGAGGCGGCCCGGCGGCTCTGGGACAGCTGGGACGACGACGCGGAGATACGGGACGCGTCGACAGGTCGCTTCATCGACCGGGACAAGGTCCACCACATCGACTTCCAGGGCACGTACTTCAGCGTCAAGGGCCCGTCGATCACCCCTCGCAGCCCCCAGGGCCAGCCGCTCGTGGTCAGCCTCGCGCACGCGTCCACTCCGTACGAGTTCGCGGCTCTCAGCTCCGACGTCGTCCACATCACGCCGCACGACAGGGCGGGCACGGCGTCCATCCTCGCCCAGGTCGCCGAGGCGGTGGAGCGGTCCGGCCGGGACGTGGTGGACCGGCCGCTGAGGACCTTCGCGGACCTCCTCGTCCTCCTGGACGAGGAGCCGGGTGCCGCCTCCCGGCGACTGGCCCGCCTGAACGAGACCGCCGGTGCCGAGCTCACGTCCGACGCCGCGATCTTCACCGGCACGCCCGGCGAACTGGCCGACCTGCTGCTCGACTGGCGCTCGGCCGGCCTGGACGGCTTCCGCCTGCGCCCGGGCACCCTGCCGCACGATCTGACGGCGATCACCCGCGGTCTGGTCCCGGAGCTCCAGCGGCGTGGGGTGTTCCGTACGGAGTACGCATCCACCACGCTGCGCGGGCACCTGCGTCTCCCGCGCCCCGCCGGACGGTACGCGACGGCGGGCTGACAACCGCCCCGGCCCGAGCTGCCCCCGCCCCGGGGGTACGGGGCACACGTCGTTGCCTGCGCCTCCCCGGAATGGCCCCTGCCCTGACCGCCCGGGAGGACGGTCCCCGGACCCCGCGGAGCAGGCGGGTGAAGCCTGAGCCGCCGTCACCTCCATGGGGCATGCATGAGGATCTCCGCCGTATCCGGCCGGGTCGGCGGCATCGACGTGCTGGAGGCGAGAGTGCTCAACGAACAAGCCGAACAAACGGACCCCCGCACCATCCGCGTCCCGGTCCTCATCGTGGGCGGCTCTCTGGTCGGTCTGGCGACCTCGTTGTTCCTGGGACGGCTGGGAGTACCACACGTGCTGGTGGAGCGCCACGCGGGCACTTCCCGCCACCCGCGAGGCCGCGGCAACAACGTCCGCACGATGGAACTGTTCCGGGTGGCGGGCGTGGAGAAGGCGATCCAGGAGGCGGCCGCCACCCTGGCCGACAACCACGGCATCCTCCAGACGCCCACCCTGGTCGGTGACGCGGGCGAGTGGCTGTTCCGGGACATCGACCCGGGCGGCGGACTGGCCCGCTTCAGCCCCAGCGCCTGGTGCCTGTGCAGCCAGAACGACCTCGAGCCGGTCCTGCTCGACCACGCCCGCAGGCACGGAGGCGATCTGCGCTTCGCCACCGAGCTGATGTCGTTCGACGACGGCCCCACCGGTGTCACCGCAGTCGTCAAGAGCCGTGAGACGGGTGAACACACCACCATCCGCGCGGACTATCTCGTCGCCGCGGACGGCCCGCGCAGTCCCGTGCGTGAGCAGCTCGGTATCCCCCAGAGCGGACCCGGGGACCTGTTCCACAACGTCAGCCTGACCTTCCGCTCCCGCCGGCTCGCCGACGTCGTGAGGGACCGTCACTTCATCGTCTGCTACCTGACCAGCCCGGACGCCGACGGCGCCCTGCTGCCGGTGGACAACCGCGAGCACTGGGTCTTCCACGCCCCCTGGCACCCCGAACAGGGCGAGACCCTGGAGGACTTCACCGACGAGCGGTGCGTCGAGCACATCCGCCGGGCGGTCGGGGTCGCCGACCTCGACGTGGAGATCACCGGCAAGGCGCCCTGGCACGCCGCTCAGCGGGTCGCCCGCAGCTACCGGGCGGGACGTGTGTTCCTGGCCGGTGACTCGGCTCACGAGATGTCCCCCACCGGGGCCTTCGGATCCAACACCGGCATCCAGGACGCGCACAACCTCGCCTGGAAGCTGGCCGCGGTGCTCGACGGCTGGGCGGGCGAGCAGCTGCTGGACACCTACGACGCCGAGCGCCGTCCCGTGGCCGAGGCCACCAGTGCGCGGGCCGCCGCCCGATCGGCCGAACACAGCCATCCCGGATTCGCCCCGCCGCCCGGAGCGGGCGGCGGCGGTCCCCAGCGAGGCATCCTCAACGTGGCTCTCGGCTACCGCTATCCGCAGGGCGCGGTCGTCGGCGCCGATCCCGCGGTCCCGGTGGTGCCCGAGCACCTGGACCTGACCGGGGGACCCGGCAGCAGGGCACCTCATCTGTGGGTGCGCCGCGGGGGCGAACGGATCTCGACGCTCGACCTCTACGAGCGGTCCCTCGTGCTGCTCAGTGACGCCGTGGAGCCGAACGGATGGCACGAGGCCGCCCTCCGCCTCGCCGACCAGCTGGCCCTCCCGCTCACGTCGTACCGGGTGGGCACCGGAGCCGAGGCCGACCTGGTGCCCGAGAACGCCGCCGACTGGGCCGAGCGCCACGGCACGGTGTCCGGGGGCGCCGTGCTCGTGCGGCCCGACGGGTTCGTCGTATGGCGGTCGCAGGGCCCGGAGGCGGATGCCGAGGCGGTGCTGCGCCGGGTCCTGAGGACGGGGCTGGCAGTCGCCTGAACCCCCGCGGGTCGTCCGTCCGCACGCCCGAGTGCTGTTGAGACCGCGGGTTCCACTCGTCCGTCCGCACGCCCGAGTGGTGTGAGACCCGGGCGACTGCGGGCAGATCGCGTTCGGCCTCGTGGCTGTCCGCGAACGGTGTGATCACCGGAACGGTCGCCTTGACGCCGCTGCCGCGTCGAGGCGACCGGTGGGAGGCCGGCGCAGACGCGGGCGTCGCCTGTGCGCAGGCAGCGCCCGGAGGCTGAGGACCAAGCGGATGTCCTGGTCGTCTTCGCTCATTCGGACCGACGGCCACCCGCCCAGTCACTCACCTACTTCATCCAAGTCGCGCGATGGCCGGGGACGGGCACAGGATCGAGGAACGCTGACGTCGCCTCACCGCGGCCAACGTTCACTTTCCCCCTCCGCGAAGGAGATGTGCGCAGGATGACCACCACGTCCGAACGTGTTGCAGGTTCGCGGGCGCGACAGGCGTCGCACCATGTGTCTCAGTCCGTGTTCGACGGTTCCCCGCTTCGCGTCGTCCTTCTGGTCGACGTCCACGACGGGGCCCAGCAGGAGTTCCTCGAGGCCTACGAACAGCTGTGCAACCAGGTCGCGTCCGTCCCCGGGCATGTCAGCGACCAGCTGTGCCAGTCGATCGAGAACCCCTCGCAGTGGCTCATCACCAGCGAGTGGGAGAGCGCCCCGCCGTTCCTCGCCTGGGTCAACAGCGAGGAGCACGTACGGATGGTCGAGCCGCTGCACAGCTGCGTGCGCGACACCCGGTCACTGCGCTTCCACGTCGTCCGCGAGACCGGTGGCCCGGCGACAGGCGCCGGCCAGACGCAGCGCCGGCTCCAGACAGCACCCAGGATCGGCGACGGCGTGATCCGGCACGCGCTCACGTTCACCGTCAAGCCGGGCAGCGAGGAGATCGTCGCCAAGATCCTCGCCGACTACGCCTCGCCCGAGCCGCGGGTCGACGACACCACCCGGCTGTGCCGCACCTCGCTGTTCATGCACGGCAACCGGGTGGTGCGGGCCGTCGAGGTGCGGGGCGACCTGCTGGCCGCGCTGCGCCATGTCGCCCGGCAGCCCGAGGTGCGTGCGGTCGAGGAGGCCATCAACCCCCATCTGGAGCAGGACCGGGACCTCAACGACCCCGAGTCCGCCCGGGTCTTCTTCACCAGGGCCGCGCTGCCGGCCGTCCACCACGTGACGGCGCAACGGCAGAACACGCAGGCCGAGCGGTACGCCCTGTACTACCCGGCCCGGCCGGACCGCGGCATGAAGCTGGCCGAACTCCTGGCCCGTCAGGACGAGGCGGCCGCGGACGACCCGCGCAGCCCGGTCCTGCGCAGCACGATCTTCCAGCGCGACGACGTCGTCGTACGGCTGATCGACGTGCGCGGCGGACTCGAGACCGGCGACCCCGCCCAGGTTCTGGGTCTGTCCGACCCGGGGCAGGTGGCCGAGCTGACGACGCTCCTGGACGACGCCGCGGAGGCGAACGCGTCCGCGTCGAAGGACGGCAGTCTCGCGCGCTTCCTCGAACTGGCGCGCATGGATCTCGTCACCGACCGCCGGTCGCCCGACGCCTGATTCGTCATCGCGTGGGAGGGGCGGTGCCCCGTCCCTCCCGCACCGGTGCAGTACATCATCGGAGGAACGTCGTGATCACTTCTCGTCACAGAATCATCGACCTCAACGAGATCGAGCCCAACACCCGGCGTGGCGGTGACCTGCGCGCCATGCTCACTCCGACCGCGGTGGGCGCCACCAGCGGCTTCATGGGCGTAGCCCTCATCCAGCCCGGCGACCGCATCGGTGAGCACTACCACCCGTACTCCGAGGAGTTCGTGTACGTGGTGTGCGGGCAGCTGGAGGTGGACCTGGACGGTGAGCCGCACCCGCTCCGGGCCGAGCAGGGGCTGCTCATCCCCCTCAACGTGCGCCACCGCTTCCGCAACGTCGGCAAGGTGGAGGCCCGGATGGTCTTCCACCTGGGTCCGCTGGCCCCGAGCCCGCCGCTGGGCCACGTCGACACCGAGGAGACCGACGCCGAGTCCGCGGTGGTCGGTGCCGAGGCGGCCCAGCGACGCCAGGTCCGGTCATGACGAGACGAGTGGCCGTCACCGGCATAGGCATCGTCGCTCCCGGTGGTACGGGCGTACCGGCGTTCTGGGACCTCCTGACGGCCGGGCGCACGGCGACAAGGGCCATCACGTTCTTCGACCCGGCCGGTCTGCGTTCCCGGATCGCCGCCGAGTGCGACTTCGACCCCGCGGCCCACGGCCTGGACGTGCGGGACGTGGAACGGGGCGACCGCTACATCCAGTTCGCCCTGGTCGCGGGGGACGAAGCAGTACGGGACTCCGGTCTCGACCTCGGGGCCGAGAACCCCTGGCGGGTCGGTGTCTCGCTCGGCACGGCGGTCGGCGGCACCACCCGGCTCGAGAAGGACTACGTCCTGGTCAGCCACGGCGGGCAGCGCTGGGACGTGGACCACCGGGAGGCGGGCCCGGAGCTGCACCGGGCCTTCTCGCCCAGCACACTCGCCTCCACCGTGGCGGAGCGGTTCGGGGCGCGTGGTCCGGTGCAGACCGTCTCCACGGGCTGCACCTCCGGGCTCGACGCGGTCGGGTACGCCTTCCACACCGTGGCGGAGGGCCGGGCCGACATCTGCATCGCCGGCGCCTCGGACTCGCCGATCTCGCCGATCACCATGGCGTGCTTCGACGCGATCAAGGCCACCTCCCCGAACAACGACGATCCGGCCCACGCCTCGCGTCCCTTCGACGCCGACCGTGACGGATTCGTCATGGGCGAGGGCGGCGCCGTACTCGTCCTGGAGGAGCTCGAGCATGCCAGGGCCCGCGGCGCCCGCGTGTACTGCGAGCTGAGCGGATACGCCACGTTCGGCAACGCCTACCACATGACCGGCCTGACCAGCGACGGTCTTGAGATGGCCCGGGCCATCGAGGACGCCCTCGACCACGCACGTCTCGACCCGACGGAGATCGACTACGTCAACGCGCACGGGTCGGGCACCAAGCAGAACGACCGTCACGAGACCGCCGCGGTGAAACGGGTTCTGGGCCCGCACGCCTACGACACCCCCATGAGTTCCATCAAGTCGATGGTGGGCCACTCGCTGGGCGCCATCGGAG
This sequence comes from Streptomyces sp. NPDC043867, assembly GCF_056435845.1. NCBI lineage: Bacteria > Bacillati > Actinomycetota > Actinomycetes > Kitasatosporales > Streptomycetaceae > Streptomyces > Streptomyces sp. NPDC043867. The sequence continues at coordinate 66,506 of NZ_JBWKDS010000043.1, forward strand.
CGATCGAACTCGTCGCCTGTGTGCTGGCCCTCACCCACCAGGTCGTACCGCCGACCGCGAACTACGAGACACCGGACCCCGAGTGCGACCTGGACTACGTCCCGCGCGTGGCCCGCGAGCGCAAGCTGGCGGGCGTGCTCTCGGTGGGCAGCGGGTTCGGCGGCTTCCAGTCCGCGGTGGTCCTGAACCGGCCGAGGGAGAAGACACGATGAGCGAACCCCGCCCACGGCGCGCGGCCGTCACGGGAATCGGTGTGGTCGCGCCCAACGGAGCCAGCACCGAGACCTTCTGGAAGTCCACCAGGGAGGGCATCAGCGTCCTGGACCGGGTCACCCGGGACGGCTGTGAACATCTGCCGCTACGGGTGGCGGGCCAGGTGCGCGACTTCGACCCGTCGGCAGCGATCGAGGAGCGCTTCCTCGTCCAGACCGACCGGTTCACGCACTTCGCGATGGCCGCGGCCGACCTGGCGCTGGACGACGCCCAGCTCCACCGGCCCGAGACCGACGGCGCGCCGTTCTCCGTGGGCGTGGTCACCGCGGCCGGGTCCGGCGGCGGTGAGTTCGGACAGCGCGAACTCCAGCAGTTGTGGGGCAAGGGCAGCCGTTACGTCGGCCCGTACCAGTCCATCGCCTGGTTCTACGCCGCCAGCACCGGCCAAATCTCCATCCGCCGCGGCTTCAAGGGTCCCTGCTCCGTCGTCGCCGCCGACGAGGCCGGCGGTCTGGACGCCCTCGCCCACGCGGCACGGGCCGTGCTGCGTGGCACCGACGTGATCGTGGCGGGGGCGACCGAGGCACCGATCGCGCCGTACTCGGTGGTCTGCCAGCTCGGCTATCAGGAACTCAGCACGGTCGAGGAACCGACGCGCGCCTACCGCCCGTTCACGTCCGGGGCCTGCGGTTTCGTGCCCGCGGAGGGCGGCGCGATGATCGTGGTGGAGGCGGAGGGCGCGGCCCGGGCGCGGGGGGCGCGCGTGCGGGCCCACGTGGCCGGACACGCGGCGACCTTCACGGGAGCCTCCCGCTGGGAGGAGTCCAGGGAGGGGCTCGCCCAGGCCATCCGGGGCGCCCTGGCGGAGGCCGGCTGCGCCCCCGAGGAGATCGACGTCGTCTTCGCCGACGCTCTCGGGGTACCGGAGGCGGACCGCGCGGAGGCCCTGGCCATCGCCGACGTCCTCGGAGCCCACGGCACCCGTGTGCCCGTCACCGCGCCGAAGACGGGGATCGGGCGCGGCTACTGCGCGGCGCCGCTGATGGACACGGCGGCCGCGGTGCTCTCGATGGAGCACGGCCTGATTCCGCCCACCCCCAATGTCTTCGACATCTGTCACGACCTCGACCTCGTGACCGGCCAGGCGCGTACCGCCGAGGTACGCACTGCGCTGGTTCTGAGCCGGGGACTCATGGGGTCGAACTCGGCGCTGGTGCTGCGGCACGGCGCCACCGACGCCTCGTAGCGAGGCGCCGCGGAGCAGCAGAGGAAGGGAATGGCATGACTGACCGCATCACTGTGGAAGAGCTGGCCGAACTCATGAAGAAGTGCGCCGGCGCCACCGTCACTCCGGAGGAACTCGACCGCGACGGGGCGCTCTTCGAGCACATGGGCGTCGACTCGCTCGGCCTGCTGGGCATCGTGGGCGAGCTGGAGAACCGGTACGGCGCACCGATGCCGAACGACGCCGAACGCTCCAAGACGCCCCGGCAGTTCCTCGACCTCGTCAACAGTGCCCTCATGACAGGAGCGTGAGATGACCGGTCACACACAGAACGAGATCACCATCGCGGCGCCTTTGGACCTGGTCTGGGAGGTGACCAACGACCTGGAGAACTGGCCGCGGTTGTTCAGCGAGTACGCCTCCGTCGAGATCCTCTCCCGGGAGGGCCACAGGACGACCTTCCGGCTGACGATGCATCCGGACGAGAACGGCACCGTGTGGAGCTGGGTCTCGGAGCGCGAGCCGGACCGCGACACGCTCACCGTCAAGGCCCGCCGCATCGAGACGGGGCCCTTCGCCCACATGGACATCCACTGGCGGTACGAGGAGGTACCGGCCGGCACGCGGATGGTCTGGACACAGGACTTCGCGATGAAGCCGCAGGCGCCGGTCGACGACGAGTGGATGACCGACAACATCAACCGGAACTCCAAGGTCCAGCTGGGCCTGATCCGCGACCGCATCGAGAAGATGTCGGCGGAGCGCGGTGCGACCGCCGGTCTGACCGACTGAGCCGGACGGAGAGAAGCCCATGCACCAAGCTCTGATCGTCGCCCGGATGGCCCCGGGGTCGGCACCGGACATCGCCAAGGTGTTCGAGGAGTCCGACCGCGGGGAGCTGCCGCGACTCGTCGGCGTGACCCGGCGCAGCCTCTTCCAGTTCGGCGATGTGTACATGCACCTGATCGAGTCCGAGCGTGAGCCCGGGCCCGCCATCGCCAAGATCACCGGGCATCCCGAGTTCCGGGACGTCAGCGAACGGCTGGCCTCGTACGTCAGCGCGTACGACCCGGAGACCTGGCGTTCCCCGAAGGACGCCATGGCGCAGCGTTTCTACCTCTGGGAGCGCGAGCCGTCCGGCTGACCGCCGCCGGCCCTCACCGGTCGCCGGGTCCGCGACGCTGCGGACCCGGCGACCGGCGGTCTGCGGGTGCGGAGTCCCGGGATCACCGGGGTCCGCCGGATGCGGTCGGATCAGCCGGGGACGTGGCAGTCGAACGCGTGCAGATACGGGTTGACCGGGCTGATGTCGTCGATGACCAGACCCGCCTCGGTCAGCCGGTCCACCATGCTCTGGGTGGTGTGCTTCGCTCCTCCGACGTTGAGGAGCAGCAGCAGGTCCATCGCGGTGCTGAACCGCATCGAGGGTGAGTCGTCGACGAGGTTCTCGATGACCACGACCCGCGTCCCTGGGCCGCCGGCCTCGCGGACGTTGCGGAGCGTGCGGGCGGTGCTCTCGTCGTCCCACTCCAGGATGTTCTTGATGACGTAGACGTCGGCCTTCACCGGGACGGCCGTGCGGACGTCGCCGGGCAGCACGCGCGCACGGTCCGCCAGGTCGCCGCCCGCACGCAGTCTCGGCACCGCGTTCTCCACCACGCGGGGGAGGTCGAGCAGCGTCCCCTGCATCGAGGGGTACTTGTCCAGCAGACTCGCCACCACGTGCCCCTGCCCGCCGCCGACGTCGGCCACGGACGCGCTCCCCGTCAGGTCGAGGAACTGTGCGACGTCGCGCGCCGACTGCACGCTGGAGGTCGTCATGGCGCGGTTGAAGACGTCGGCCGACTCGGGGGCGTCCTCGTTGAGATAGGGGAAGAACTCCTTGCCGTACAGGTCCTCCACCACGTTGCGGCCGGTGCGCACCGCCTCGTCCAGCTTCGGCCAGACGTCCCAGGTCCAGGGTTCCGTGCACCACAGCGAGATGGCGCGGAGGCTGTCGGGGTCGTCCTCGCGCAGCAGCCGGGAGACGTCGGTGTGCGCGAACGTCCCGTCCGGGCGTTCGGCGAAGACCCCGTAGCAGGACAGGGCCCGCAGGAGCCTTCGCAGCGGGCGGGGTTCGGCCTTCACGGCGGCCGCGATGTCCTCCACGGCCATGGGGTCGTCACCGAGAGCGTCGGCGACGCCCAGCCGGGCGGCCGCACGGAGGGCGGCGGCACATGCCGCCCCGAATGCGAGTTCCCGCAGCCGCATGGACGGCGGAGGGGCGGACTGAGCGGTTGTCATCTGCCGCCTTCCTTTCTTTTCGGGTCACGTGAAGCACGGGAATCACTGGGCGTGCGTGGTGTTCCCGGGTGCACGGAGGGGAGGGCGATGGCGGTCAGCACAGGCCGGCGGGCTTGGACGACCGGCAGGAGTTGTCCTGGAACGTGTTGCCCTTGCCGGGGTCCGTGTTGACCAGGTCTGCCGGGGAGTTGTCCCGCAGCAGGTTGTCGACGATCCGGTTCCGCTCACTGGTCGCGCCCACGAAACTCTTGAACACGACGATGCCGCCCGACAGCGGGGACTTGCCGGCGTTGTCCTTGATCACGTTGTGGGTGACGAGGTTGTCGTCGGCGCCCGTCAGGACGATGCCGGACCCCTGGAGGGCGTCCAGCCGTGCGGTCTTCGGGCAGGACTTGTTGTTGCGCTCGATGCGGTTGTCGCGCACGGTCACGAAGCCGGTCTTGGGCTTGTTCTCGTCGCCGACGACGAACACCCCCGCGCAGTTGCGGGTGAGGTGGTTGTCCACGATGGTCAGGTTGCGCAGCCGGCGGACGGTGACGCCGATCCGGTTGCCCTCCAGCCGGTTGTGCTCCACCACCGTTCCCTCGGTGTCCGTGGCGCCCTGCTCGTCCTTGACCGTGTTGGCGAGGAACAGGCCCGCGTCGCCGTTGTCCCGGGCGGTGTTGTCGCGGAACAGCCCATGGACCGAGTGCTCCGTGGCGATGCCCCATACGCCGTTCTTCACCGCGGTGACGTTCCGCACGGTCAGTCCGTCGGCCTCGTTGGCGTAGATGCCGGTCTTGCTGAAGCCGGTCACCGTCAGGGAAGCGATGGTGACGTAGTCGACGTTGTGGTCCTTGGTGCCCGCGACGCAGATGCCGTTCCCGGCCGCGGCGCAGCCGGCGGCGGCTTTTGCGGCGCCAGATCCGGTGCTCGGCTTGGCGGTGGTGGTGCTCGGCTTGGCGGTGGAGGTGCTCGGCTTGGCGGTGGAGGTGCTCGTGCCCTTCTCCGGTTCGAGCACCGTGCCGCGGCCCATGCCGCGCAGGGTGAGCCCGGGCGTGGTCACGTTGACGCTCTCGTGGTGGGTGCCGCGCGCCAGCAGAACGACGTCGCCGGGCCGGGCGGAGTCCACCGCCTTCTGGATCGACTCCCCCGGTTTCACCAGGTGGACTCGGTGGGCGGCAGCCGACGGTGCGGCGCCGAGGGCCGTCCCGAGCAGCGCCGCGGCGCACGCCAGGGGTGCGATATGACATTTCCTCATATCGTGCACGTTATGACGCCGAGGGTCCGGATCCAGCGGTATGGGCCATCCGGCGGCGTGGCCCCGCCGACACCGACGACGTGCCCGGCCGGGGTGGCCGGGCACCGGTGGTTCAGGCTCCGCAGCCACCGGACGGTGCCTGCCCGGCGGCGGGGGCGTCGATCTGCACGCGCTGCGGGACCGGCGCGCAGCAGCCGCCGCCCTCGGCCGGTGCGGTGGGATCGTCGAAGAGGCCGGCGCCGCCGCACACCCCGGTCTCGGGGAGGGTCAGTTCGACACGGTCCGCGGCGGCGAGGTCGCCGGCGATCGCGGCGGCCACCGATCGGACCTGCTCGAAGCCCGTCATCGCCAGAAACGTGGGGGCACGACCGTAGGACTTCATGCCCACCAGGTAGAGGCCCGCTTCGGGATGAGCGAGCTCGCGGTGGCCGTGCGGGTAGACGGTGCCACAGGAATGCTGGTTCGGGTCGATCAGCGGCGCAAGTTCCACCGGCGCCTGCAGACGCTCGTCCAGGCCCAGGCGGACCTCGGACAGGAAGGACAGGTCGGGGCGCAGGCCGGTCAGCACGATGACCTCGTCGACCGGCTCGAGCCGGCGCCCGTCCTCGCTCACCAGGACCAGCCGTCCGTCGGCCGCCCGCTGGAGTGCCTCCGTACGGAAACCGGTCACGGCCTCCGCCTCACCGTGCTCGACGGCCGCCTTCGCCGCCAGGCCCAGCGCCCCGCGGGCCGGCAGCTCATCGGCGTCGCCGCCGCCGAAGGTGGAACCGCTGATCCCCCGGCGCAGCACCCACACCACCTGCGTACCCGGCTCATCCCGGGCCAGCGAAGCGAGCCCGGCCAGCGCGGTGAACGCCGACGCGCCCGAACCGATCACGGCAGTGCGCCGGCCCGCGTACCGGGCGCGGACGGCCGGGTCGTCGAGGTCGGGGACGCGGTAGGTGAGCCGGTCGGCGGACGCCTGCTCCCCCAAGGCGGGCAGGCCGCCGGCACCGGCCGGTCCGGGCAGGTCCCAGGTACCCGAGGCGTCGATCACGGCGCGGGCGAACACACGTTCCTCAGCGCCTCCGGCGCCGGTGATGTGGACGACGAAGGGCTGGGCGTCGCGGTCGGCGTCGACGATGCGGTCACGGCCGGCGCGGGAGACACCGGTGACCTCCGCGCCGTAACGCACCCGCCCGCCCAGGGCATCGGCCAGCGGCCGCAGGTACCGCTCGGCCCATTCGGCGCCCGTCGGGTACCGGGCCGCGTCCGGCCGCACCCAGCCGGTCGGGGCCAGGAGCTTTTCCGCGGCCGGGTCGGTCACCTCACCCCAGGGGGAGAACAACCGCACATGGCCCCACTCCCGCACCGCGGAGCCAGCCACCGGACCGGACTCCAGGACCAGCGGCTCGATACCGCGTTGGAGGAGGTGCGCGGCGGCGGCCAGGCCGACCGGGCCGGCTCCGATGACGACGACGGGAAGCTGCTGCTCACTCATGACGGCGGGTCTCCTCATAACGCGGGTCGGTACGCGGGTCGGTACGCGGTTCGTATCGCAGGTGATGGCGGGCGAGGCACGAAGACTCCGGCCGACAACGGGTGTCGCGGCTAGCGTCGGGCTCGGCCGGTTGCGTCGGGCCGGCCGGACTCTTGTTTCGACATCTATCGATGTCTTTCGATACCCGGAGCTTGCCACCGGTATCGATGACTGTCAACATAGACGCATGTCGAATTCTCAGGTGGTGGAGCTCCCGGTCCTGCAACCGGAGCAGGCCCTCCCGTGCTGCCCGCCGATCACCTCGGCCGAGCTGTCGCAGGCGGACGCGGAGAAGATGGCCGCCATGTTCAAAGCACTGTCCGACCCGGTACGGCTACGGCTCTTCTCCAAGATCGCCTCACACGAGGGCGGCGAGGCATGCGTCTGCGACATCGCCGACGTGGGTGTCTCACAGCCGACCGTCTCGCACCACCTGAAGAAACTGCGCGAGGCCGGACTGCTCACCTCCCAGCGGCGTGGCACCTGGGTCTACTACCAGGTCGCCCCCTCCGTGGTGGCGGCCATGTCCGCCCTGCTCGCTGCGCGCCCCTGACCTCTCCTCCGACCGCGGGGCGAGCCCTCCGGCCCGCCGGTCACCGACTCACGAAACGAGAAGCTCCTCCATGCCCGACACGTCCGGCAAGCCGTCCGTCCTGTTCGTCTGCGTCCACAACGCCGGACGCTCCCAGATGGCTGCCGCCTGGCTGACCCACCTGGCCGGCGACCGCATCGACGTCCGCTCCGCCGGCTCCGCGCCCGGCGACCAGGTCAACCCCGCCGCCGTCCAGGCGATGGCCGAGGTCGGCATCGACATCTCCCGGGAGACTCCCAAGATGCTCACCGTCGACACGGTCCGCACATCCGACGTGTGCATCACCATGGGGTGCGGCGATGCCTGTCCCGTCTTCCCCGGCAAGCGATACCTCGACTGGAAACTCGAAGATCCCGCCGGCCAGGGCATCGAAGCCGTACGGCCCATCCGCGACCGGATCCGCACCCTCGTCGAAGACCTGATCGCGGACATCGCCCCGACGCCCACTGCCTGAACACCTGAGCCCGGGGGGAGAAACGGATGCGGGAGCAGTCCGAGGACACACTGCTGGAAGAGGCGCTGGGCGCACTCGCGGGGCCGGGTCGCCGCGGCGCGAAATTCACGGCCAAGCGCCTGAGGAAGAACGTCGGTGAGGCCTACCTGCTGGTGCCGCTGCCCTTCGCCCTCGCACTGGACCGCGTGCGCGGGGCACTGGCCGAGGCCGCCGGCGGGAACAGTCCGTGGCCCGTGGAGTCCGGACCGGACCGGGCGACGCTGCGCGTCCTGGCCGGCGGCGGATTCGGCGGCCTGAACCCGGTGGTGGTCACGGCCGGCCTGAACGCCGACGGACCGCACGGCACCGGCGTACACCTCCGGGCCGCCGCCAAGGAAGGGCTGATCAGACAGCGCGCGGGCGAGAAGACAGCCGAACGGATCGTGCGGTTGCTGAACCGGTAAATGGCCTCGCCTGCCCGGGTCAGCACCGCGGGAACACCGGCACGCAGACCGTCGAGGAGGGCGCCGAGATCATTGTCCGCACGGCACAGACCGGACCCGACGGGCCGACGGGCCGCTACCTCGACGCGAAGGACCCCTTGCCCTGGTGAACCGTCCACGGGCACGAACAGGGGCGGACGGACACCGGGGTGTCCCGCCCGCCCCTGCATCTCCCCGTCACGGGAGGTCTTGGTGTGGCCCGCCGGGAATCGAGTCCCGGCGGCGCCGGAAGCGGCCGCCGGTCAGCTCTTGGGCATCAGGACGGTGTCGATGATGTTCACGTTGGCGTTGGCGGTCTTGACGTTGCCGCAGACGACCTTGGCGGAGTCG
>NZ_JBWKDS010000044.1:0-72494 GCF_056435845.1 Streptomyces sp. NPDC043867
CCCCCCCCCCCCCCCCCCCCCCCCCCCCCCCCCCCCCCCCCCCCCCCCTCCTCCCTCCCCCCCCCCCCCCCCCCCCCCCCCCCCGCCCACGTTCGCGTCTGGAGGTGTTGGCTGGAGGTACCGGGGCTTCGACGGCGGACGCCCCACATGAACCCGTCGCAGATCGTCCCTTATGTGCCCCGAGTGCCAGTGGGTTCCTGCTGAGGCTCCTCCAGGAATTGGGGAACCCGTCCGCTTCGCACCGCGCAGGTACGCATCCACACACGCGCGTTCCCGCTCACCACGGAATGAGAGGCAACAGCCCGATGCTCCCTGAGACCCATCTCGCCCTGCACCACATCCGTGCCGTCGAACTCCGTGCCGAAGCCGACGCGTATCGTCTCGCCGCCGCGGCCCGTCGCCCACGGGACCTCCGGACCCGCCTCGGGTGGACCCCTGTCGCGGTCGGCCTGCGGCTGGCCGCCGCGCCCAAGACGGCTGTCGCTGTTCCCTAGTCGAATCGTCCGGGCCGTCGTAGCAGGGGTATTCCAGTACTTCGGAGTGAGCTGAGGCCTCTCGGCGGTCGTCGGTGTGTCCCGTCGGCTTCCGCGTACTGCGTGCGGACCGAGCCGCTGCTCCTCAATGGACGCCGTGGGGCAAAGTCCGTTGAGATGCCGTCCCGTGTCGGACAGAGTCGGGCCATGGAGTTCTTCTGCTTCCACCGCGATCGTCCTGGTTCCGTCGCCGCCCGCGACAGGCTGCTGGAAGCGCACTGGTCCTACATGGACCAGTACGCCGCCGAGATGATCGCCCGTGGCCCGACGCTCACCGACGACGGTGAGCTGCCCACCGGCAGCGTGCACATGGTCGACCTGCCGGATCCGGCCGCGGCTCGCGCGTTCGCCTTCGAGGAGCCCAACTACCAGGCCGGCGTGTACCGGGACGTACTGCTGCGCCGCTGGCGCAACGTGCTGGGGCGCACGATGTGGGACTTCCCGGGCGGCCGGACCGGCGGAAACCGGTACCTCGTGCTCGGCCTCGGCCCCGAGCAGGACGCCGTCGACCTCGCCGTGCCGTCCGATCGCGACGAGCTGATCGCGTACGGACCCCTGCTGTCCGACGACGCCACCACCGGCCTCGGCACCGCGGCGCTGGTCCGGGCACCGGATCCGGACACGGCACGAGGCGTCCTGGCCACAGACCGGTACGCCGCCGTCGAGGTCCACACCTGGCAGTTCGGCGGGCGACCTTCGTGAGCCGGACCGGCGTCGCGGCGACGGCGTGCTGTGCGGTCAGCGGATGCAGCATGCCGGGGCTGAGCAGTTGGACGGCCGGGCGCCGTTCGTCCAGGTCCGCGCCGACGAGATCGGGAGGGACGTCGGTGCGGCCGAACGCGATTCCGGCGCCGAACGCGCGTGCCGGCGCCGGACGCGCGCGCCGGGTGAGCGACGTGAACGGCGTGCACGCCGGTGAGCAGATCAGGATCGACTTCCTGCGGTGTCGCCGACGGCGTCAGCCGCCCGCGGTCGGCGCAGGCGGAACGTCACCCCGACACGCACGCGGCCTGGCAGCGCGTCACTGCGTACGCCCCTGCGGGAGGGGCGCACACGGTGACGTGATGAGCCCTGTACGCGCCCCCGCAGACCTGGGCAGAATGCGCCACGTCGACGCCATGTGGCCGAGATCCCGCCTCTCCCCTACCCCACGTCCCAGGAAAGCAGGTCGGTTGCCGTGCACTTGCGTCTGCCCACGTCCGTGTCCGAAGCGCAGAAGTGTCTGGCCGAGGGAGCGGTGCCGGTGGGCGGGGCGACGCTGGTCTGGGCGACCTGGCAACGGGACGGCTTCCCCGACCTGGCGATGTCGCTCAGCAGTCTGCCCGAAGCCACCGTGGTCGAACGCGACGCGCTGGGCGCGGCCGTGGTGCTGCACCGGATCGGCGACCGGGTCCCGGAGGTGCTGCGCCGGGCGGCCGCCTCGGTGGGGACCGGTGCCGTACGCCGCACCGCCACGGTCGGCGGCAACATCGTCGGCAGCACGCTGCGCTGCCTGCTGCCGGCGGCGCTCGTCCTGGACGCCCGCGCACGCGTACTGACAACGGACGGGGCGTACGAGACCGACCTGACCGAGCTGGTGAGCAAGCGTCCCCTGCTGCTCGGCCTGCGCTGGCGCGAGCCGGTGGTCAGCGGCTACCGCAAGCTGGAGGGCGAAGCGGGTGGAGCGCCACCCCTGGTCGTCGCCGCCGCGGTGCACGCCGAGGGTGACGCACGCGCCCGCGTCCGCGTCGCCGTCCGTGACGGCTACGAGGTACTCGGCGACAGCACCGCCTACGACATCGGCACCGAGGCCGAAGAGGTCGTCGAGGCGCTGGGCCGTACGGATGTCGGCGCCCTGCACGCCCCGGCCTGGCAGGTGGTCCGTGAGCACGTCACCGGGTTGCTGGACCGCCCTGCCGAACGCTGACGACGCCCGGCCCCTCGCCGAGCGAGGGGCCGGGCACACACCGCGACGTCTCGCGACGGCAACGGGACCCCACGGCGGAAGGGCTCAGACCTTCCAGGAGCGCAGCTGTTCGGCGACGTCGAGAATCCCGAGGCGGGTGTCACGGATCTTGCGCACGAGGTCGGACAGACCGCCGTAGGGCGGGTCGATGCCCTCTCCGGACTGATCCATGTACTGGGCGGCGACGAACGCCGCGAACAGGCTGTTGCGGTGCGGGAGCGGCTCCAGGCGCACGATGGTGTGCATCAGCGCCGCCGCCCGCCACGCGGCGTCCGGGTCGGCCGCGGCGAGCGTCGGCAGTTTCGTCCGGTGCCGGGCGACCGCCGCCACCAGGGCGGAGTAGTCCGCGACGGACATGTCCTCGCTCAGGAGGGCGGTCTCCTGGACGTCGAGCAGCCAGGCAACATCAACGTAGAAGTGCATCAGGCAGCCGCAGCGCCGTCACGTCGCTCGGAGGGCGGCACCTCGTCGGGGAACGCGGCGTCGAACTCGCCGCGCAGCCGCTCGGCCCACACGCCCGCGCCGTCGACGAACTGCTTGCGCTGCATCTCCCGCACCCCGAGGTCGTGCAGGTACTGCTTGAGGCTCTTGCCGGCAGCCGCGGCGGCCGCCCGGACGCCCTTGAGCTCCTCTTCGGTGAAGGACACGTTGAGCGATGGCATATTTCGATGGTACCTACTTGGTGCCACCGAGGGAATCCCCCGCGCACAACGCGCCTGCCGGGGAGCGGGCGCCGCGGGAGGCGCCCCGCTCCCCGGCAGGCGGTCAGCCGTGTCCCCCGTGCCTGCCCAGACGCGCCAGCACCGCTCCCGCCATGGCCTCCATCCCCTTCGCGTTGGGGTGCGCGGGCGCGGCGGGCGCGGCGGGGCGCAGCGGCTCGATCCAGCGGTCGGCCGGCGCCTTGCACATGTCGTGGCCGATGGTCGCCTTGTACGTGTCGACGTATTCGGCCCGGTTCAGCAGCGCCACCGTGCGCAGCATCAGGTTGAGCCGCTTGCCGGTGTCCCTCAGGTAGGGGAAGTCCTTCGCCGCGAACGGAACGGACGGGTAGCACCCGCTGCCGTCCTCGGGCAGCAGATCGGGGTAGCCGACGAGGACCACGCGCGCGTGCGGCGCCCTGGCGTGCACCGCTCGCAGCACTCGGGCGACCTTGGGCGCCGTCTGGAGGATGTTGAGTGTGAGCTGATCGGTGCCGGACGAACCGTAGTACTGCTGGCAGGGATTTCCGGCCAGGTCCTTCGAACTGAGGGCGGCGCAGGTGCCGATGATGGAGCCGAAGCCCATGTCGTTGCCGCCGATCTGCACGGTCACCAGGTCGGTGTCGCCTCCCACGGCGTCCAGTTGGGGCGCGTTGGTCCCCTGCGCCTTCCACATCTCCTCGGTCGTCGCACCACCACAGCTGACGTCGGTGAATGTGGCCACCTCGCGGGCGGCGGCGACGAGCGAGGGGTAATTACTGTCGGAGCGGGCGCAGTTGGCGTCGACCTGACGCGGGATCAGCGGACCGGAGGTGTACGAGTCACCGAGCGCGACATAGTCCGTCCGGTGCGCGGAGTGCCCACCTCCGGCCGTGGCCGAGGCGGCGGGAGCGAGACCCGCCACCAGGGCGCAGCTGCCGAAAGCGGCCCCCAGTGCGACGGCGCGCCGCCGTCTCGGCGCGGCGCCGTCCTCGTGCTGGTCGTGATCCATCGTGCCCCTCCCCTGAAGCGGTGACAGTGCACTGTGGGCCGGCGGTGCTCTACGGCGGCACGCACGCGTGCGTGCGACACCGCCGTGACATGGAGAACTCCCGCCCCACAGGCTTACGTCGCTTGTATACCGGCAGGTAGCTTCCCGGGCCAGGCTTCTGACAACACCACCGCACCCCGGTCGGCCGTCGGGCAGTCCGCGCCCTGCGGAGTTCAGGACGCTCAGGTCCGGTGGAACGGAAGGTCCCCGCTCGCCGGGACATCTTCGGGGAAGCCCTGAACCCGGGCCGGGTCCCGGTGGGTGCCGCCGCTGGTCTCCGCACCGCCGGCCGCGTGAATTCAACGCCGGCCCGACGTGTCAGGGGCCTGGGGGGCGGCGGCCCACGGACCGCCGTACGGAGCCGGCCTCCGCATCCTGTGCTGCGGGGCTCCCGCCAGGACTGTCCGGTCCTGGATCCCGACGGACGCCGTTCCGCAACGGCTGTCCCTCCGCTGTTCCGTTAATTCATCAGCGTGGAAATCGGCGGGCGTACGGCTGACTGTGTAGCCCCGGACATCGGGATCTCCCGGAACGCCTCGACGAAAGAAGAGCGACATGTCGTCCACGCGCGCCCACGCCGCCGGACCCGCTCCAGCCGTACGTCACCAACTGGTTCTCATCGTCACGTGCCTCGCCCTCGGCACCGTGGTCGCCGCCATGGCCTCGCTCAACGTCGCCCTGCCCGACCTCGCCCGCGAGACGCACGCCACGCAGACCCAACTGTCCTGGATCATCGACTCGTACAGCCTCGTCTTCGCCTCTCTCCTGCTGCCCGCCGGCGCTCTGGGCGACCGATTCGGCCGCCGCACGGCGCTGCTCGCGGGGCTCGCCCTCTTCGGCGGCGGGTCCGCCGCCGCCGCGCTGACGACCGACCCGGCCATGCTGATCGGCCTGCGGGCCGTGCTGGGCGCGGGTGCCGCGCTGGTCATGCCGGCCACCCTGTCCACGATCACCAGCACCTTCCCCCGCGCTCAGCGGGCCCGCGCGGTCAGCGTCTGGGCCGCCGTGGCGGGAGCCGCCGCACTCGTGGGCCTGTTCGCGACGGGTGCGCTGCTGGAGACCTGGTCGTGGCCCTCGGTGTTCCTGCTGAACGTCGCTCTGGCGCTGGCCGCCCTGGTCGGGACGCTGTTGTACGTGCCCGAGTCGGCCGAGGCGCACCAGCCGCCCCTCGACATCGGCGGCGCACTCCTCGCGGTCCTGGGACTGGTCGTCCTTGTCCACTCGGTGATCGAGGCTCCGACCCGCGGTTGGGGCAGCGCGACGACGCTCGGCGGAATGGCGCTCGGCCTGCTGGTCCTGGCCGGTTTCGTGTTCTTCGAACTGCGCCAGAAGCATCCTCTGCTGGACCCCCGGCTGTTCCTGAACCGGCACTTCACCGCGGGTTCGCTGTCCATCACGCTCCAGTTCTTCGTCTTCTTCGGCTTCATCTTCGTGATGATGCAGTACCTGCAACTGGTGCGCGGCGACAGCGCTCTCATGGCGGCGGTGGCGATGCTGCCGATGGCCGTGTGCCTGATCCCGCTCGCCCGAGCCACACCTCGTCTGGTGGCACGGTTCGGTCTCCGGGGACCGTGGACGGCCGGGTTGGTGGCCGTGGCGACCGGCATGGGGGTCCTGTCCCTGCTGGACGCGTCCAGCCCGTACTGGCTCATCGCCACCGGTCTCGTACCGCTCGGCGCCGGCATGGGGCTGGCCATGACGCCTGCCACGACGTGCATCACGGACGCGCTGCCGCGCTCCCTGCAGAACATCGGGTCCGCCATGAACGACCTGGCGCGTGAACTCGGCGGGGCACTGGGAATCGCGGTCCTCGGCAGCCTGCTCAGCGCGGCCTACCGGGACCGGCTCGAACTGCCCGGGCTGCCGCAGCACGCGGTGGAGGCCGCCCGGTCCTCCCTCGCCGCCGCGCACACCATGGGTGACGCGGTCGCAGGCCCGGCCACGAACGCGTTCACCGACGGCATGCGCGTGGCGCTCCTGGGTGCCGCCGCGGCAGCCGCGCTCGCCGCCCTCGCCGTCGCCGTACTGCTCCGTTCACCCGGTCGCCTCTCGTCGTCCGACGAGGACACGAAGTCCGTTCCTGCCGGGGAGGGTTCCGGCACGGCCACCGCGCGGGAGCAGCACTCGTTCCGGTGAAGTAGTCGTGGCCGGCGTCTCCCCCGCTCGGCCCGGCGCCGGCTCGGTGCAGGGGAGGCACCGGCCGGCTCCGTACAGGCGCGGCACCGGCTTCGGGCGGCTCGCGTCCGGCGGATGCGCCGCGAAACTTCGAGTACGGCGGCCAGAGACGGCACGCCGAAGGCGTGCGGACCGGTCATCGCACACGACGGACGCCGAAGGCGTGCCGAACGGTCATCGCACACTCCGCGCCGCGACAGGCGGGCGCGGCGAACCGCGCAGGGCCAGCCGCACCTGCGGTGCCACCCGACGGACCACGTCCTCCGCGCTCATGGAGGCGATCGGCTCCAGGCGCAGCAGGTAGCGGGTGGTGATCAGTCCGGCGACCACGGCCGTGAAGGCGCCCGCGTACTGCCGCGCGTTCCTCCCCGGCAGGAGCGCCGCGATCCGGTCGACGATCTCCCGCTCCACGGCCTCCTTCAGCAGTTCTCCGACGGCCTCGTCAGCGGCCGCGCTCCTCAGCATCGCCAGCAACGGCGGACCGGACACCGGATCGTCCCAGACGGCGACGACCTGCCGCACGACCCGTTCCGGCAGCGTGCTCAGGTCTCCTTCGTCGAGGAGTCGGGCGAGAACCTCGGCCGGGTTGGCACCCAGGGCGAGCGCGGCTCCGAACAGCCCCTTCTTGGAACGGAAGTAGTAACTGACCAGTGCCAGGTCGACCCCGGCCTCGGCCGCGACGGACCGCAGTGTGACCGCGTGATAGCCGTCCTCGAGGAAACGGCGCCGCGCGACCGCGAGGATCACCGCCCGGGTGTCGGGGCTTCCCGGCCTGCGGCCCCGCCGCCGTCCCGTCCTGTTCGTCACGGACGAATTCTAGGAAGTTACGGGCACGCGGGCCCGGCCGGGCACGGGCCTTGGTACCAGCGGAAGCGCGTCCGGCAGCCCTCGTGCCGACACCCTCGGCGCGCGACCGCGGATCCGTCACCCGTGCGCGACATCTTGACGTGACCCTGACCGAGTGGCTTCATGGGAGCGCTCCCACACATGGGCCGGTGCTCTGGTTCTTGATCCTTACTCCCTGGAGTCGCAGTGAGACCGACAAGAAGAACGGCACGAAGGAACGTCGTCAAGGCACTGCTGACCGGACTGGCCGCCGTGCTCGGCCTCGTCCTGCTCGGTGCGCTCAACCCGGTCCCCGCCCGGGCGCAGACCCAGCCGGCCGGCGCCCTCGCCACCGGCCTCCACATCAGTGACGGCCGCCTCCTGGAGGGCAACGGCAACGACTTCGTCATGCGTGGCGTCAACCACGCCCACACCTGGTACCCGGGGGAGACGCAGTCCCTGGCCGACATCAAGGCGCTGGGCGCCAACACCGTCCGCGTCGTCCTGTCCAACGGTCACCGCTGGACCAGGAACAGCGCCGCGGACGTGACCGCCGTCATCGCCCAGTGCAAGGCCAACCGGCTCATCTGCGTACTCGAGGTCCACGACACCACCGGCTACGGCGAGGAGAGCGCGGCCGCCTCACTCGACCAGGCAGCCGACTACTGGACAAGCCTGAAAGACGTGCTCGAGGGCGAAGAGGACCACGTCATCATCAACATCGGCAACGAGCCCTGGGGCAACACCGACCCCGCCGGCTGGACCGCGCCCACCATCGCCGCCGTCCACAAGCTCCGCGACGCCGGGTTCAAGCACACGATCATGGTCGACGCGCCCAACTGGGGCCAGGACTGGCAGGGCGTCATGCGCGCCAACGCCCAGTCCGTCTACGACGCGGACCCGACCGGCGATCTGATCTTCTCGATCCACATGTACAGCGTCTACAACACCGCGCAGAAGGTCACCGACTACCTCAACGCCTTCGTCAACGCCGGACTGCCCCTGCTCATCGGCGAGTTCGGCGGGCCGCCCGACCAGTACGGCGACCCGGACGAGGACACCATGATGGCCGCCGCCGAACAGCTCCGGCTCGGCTACCTCGCCTGGTCCTGGAGCGGGAACACCGACCCGATCCTCGACCTGGCGATCGACTTCGATCCCGACCGGCTCAGCTCCTGGGGCGAACGCATCTTCCACGGCGCCAACGGCATCCTCCAGACCTCCCGGGAAGCCACCGTCTACAGCGGCAACCAGGGCGACACCCACGCCCCGACCACGCCCGGCACCCCGACCGCCTCCGCCGTGACGGCCACCTCCGTCACTCTCAAGTGGGCCGCCGCCACCGATGACGTCGGCGTCACCGGCTACGACATCGTCCGCGTCAGCGGCGACACCGAGTCCGCGGTCGCGGCCTCCGCCACCAACACCGCCGCCGTCACCGGTCTCACCCCGGACACCGCCTACACGTTCGCCGTGTACGCCCGCGACGCGGCCGGGAACCGCTCCGCCCGCTCGGCGACGGTGAAGGTCACCACCGACAAGGACGGCGGCACACCCGGCGTGAGCTGCTCCGTGGGCTACCGCGTCGTCAACGAGTGGCCCGGCGGCTTCCAGGGGGAGATCGTCGTCCGCAACACCGGAACCACCGCCATCAACGGCTGGACGCTGGCCTTCGCCTTCGCCAACGGCCAGACCGTCACCAACATGTGGGGAGGCACCCCGACCCAGAACGGCGGCGCGGTGAGCGTCTCCCCCGCCGCCTACACCTCCACCGTGCCCGCCAGGGGATCCGTCACCCTCGGCTTCACCGGCACCAAGGGAGCCACCAACACCGCTCCGACCGCGTTCAGCCTCAGCGGCAAGACCTGCGCCACCGGCTGAGCGGACCGCCGAGGGACCCGCGGCCGCGCACACGCGCCCGCGGGTCCTGGCGTGCGTCCCGCCGCGGGTCCTGGGCCACGGGTGCCGCCGTCGCGGGCCCTGGGCCACGGGTGCCGCCTTCGCGGTGTCTCCCCGCGACGGGCGGCAGCCGCTCATGGCGGCCGCGAGGGCCGGTGCGCCCGTCGGCCGGCTGACGCGACCACTGACAACGCGATCACGTCCGCATCTCCGGGGCGCCCGGCGGGAGTTGCCGGGTGGGTGGTACGTGGTGTGCGGGATCCGCGGGAATGACGGAGTGCCTGAACCCCGCTGGGTTCAGGCACTCCGTCACGGGCGCCCCGGACCGTCGATCCGGGCTGTGCCGACCGGCGTCAGCCCTGGCGGGCCTTGAAGCGCGGGTTCTTCTTGTTGATCACAAAGGTTGCGCCGCGTCGGCGGACAACCTGAGCCCCGGGAAGGGACTTCAGTGAGCGCAGGGACCTGCGCACCTTCATCGCTCTGCTCTCCTCCTGCTCGCCCGGGCCGGGCCGGCGGTCAACGGTGGGCCGCTCGCCCGGGGCCGGGCCGGCGGTCAGTGGCGGGCCGCGGCCGCGCGGCCGTAGCGGCGCTCGAAGCGCTCCACACGACCTGCGGTGTCCAGCACCCGCGAGTTCCCGGTGTAGAACGGGTGGCTGGCCGACGAGATCTCGACATCGATCACCGGGTAGGTGTTGCCGTCCTGCCATGCGACGGTCCTGGCGGACTGCGCGGTCGAACGGGTCAGGAAGGACACGTTCCCGGCGCGGTCACGGAAGACGACCGGGCGGGACTCGGGGTGGATGCGTGGCTTCATGTGGTGTCCTTCCTCGGGGTTGTTCGCGTGGTCGCGGCGGCCGTGGTTCAGCGCTGCTCCCGGAAATCGACGTGCCGGCCGGCCACCGGGTCGTACTTGCGCAGTACGAGCCGGTCGGGGTCGTTCCGGCGGTTCTTGCGCGTCACATAGGTGGCGCCGGTCCCGGCCGTCGACCTCAGGGTGACGACGGGGCGCTCGCTGGTGCGTGCCATGAGGGTCCT
This sequence comes from Streptomyces sp. NPDC043867, assembly GCF_056435845.1. Taxonomy (NCBI): domain Bacteria; kingdom Bacillati; phylum Actinomycetota; class Actinomycetes; order Kitasatosporales; family Streptomycetaceae; genus Streptomyces; species Streptomyces sp. NPDC043867. Next base: position 10,141 of record NZ_JBWKDS010000044.1, read on the forward strand.
CCTTCCGCCCACATCCGCGGTTCTTGACTCGCGCATGTCAGCTGTCCGGTGTAACAGCACTTCCGGCCGTCGCATTCCCGCCTCGCCGGTTCCGTCCCCGGCTCTCCCGCCCGGCCCGCTCCGCCGCCGCCCCGGCCGGATCGTTCACTCGGCTGCCGAGGACCTGGTTCCGTACGGGACGGGTGCCCGAGGGGCGGGGGCGATGCCGCGGGCGAACAGTTCCGGAACGCGGCCTCCTGGCGAACTTCCCTCTAGAATCGCCTGGTTGAGCGATCCGCGCCTGTTGTACCCCGGCTCCGTCACCGGGTTTCGAAGCCCACCGGAGATGTTCTCCGCCGTCCGAGCCGGTCCGATCCCCGCCCGTCCCGACCTTGCCGACCGCGTCCGCGCGACGGCGGGCAACGCGGCCCGAGAAGTCACACCCCGGGCTCAGTGCATCTCCACCGACCACGGAGAAGGAGCGAAATGATGAAGGACCGGCCCGACGACGTTCCGGCCCAGCCCCAGGCCCAACCCCAAGCCCAGCCCCAAGCCCAGCCCCAGGCCCAGTCGGCCCCGCCCGCCGACACCGGCAGCCCGGGCAGCCCCACCGTGCCCGCGCCTCAGCCCGCACCCGGAGGGCAGCCAGAAACCCTGCGGCAGGCGGCACCGCCCAGACCGGCCGTCCATCCCGACCCGGCCCTCCAGCAGCCGGGCGGCTTCGGGCCGCCTCCCGCTTCCGTGCCGACACAGCACCACCCCTACGGCGGGCCGGGCTTCGTCCAGCCCGCCGCGCCACCGCCGGGCGGAGGAAGAGGCAGGGCGGGGCACGCGTTCGCGTGGGCGGCGGTGGGGGCGCTGATCGCGTCCGCCCTGTGGGCCGGCGGGGTGTTCCTGCTGGACCTGGGCGACGGCGACACGCCGGATCTGGCGGGGTACCGGTCCAAGGCCAATCTCTGCTCCGCGGTCGACTACTCGTCGGTCAGGACCGAGTACACCGAGGAGGACTCCTCCCCCACCCACAACTCGCTGGAGACCGACGCTCTGGACCAGAGCTACTGCAGCATCTCACTGAAGAAGTCCTCCGCCTCGTCCTACTCGGACGCCTACCTCTCGGTCCAGATGGACCTGCACAAGGAGACGGACCCCGCCGCCGAGTTCACCGCGCTGTGGTCCGAGTACGACCAGCGCTACGACGACTACGAGGTGGACAAGGTCAGCGGCTTCGGCGACGAGGCCTATCTCGTCACCCAGGACACCACGTCCGGCTCATCGACCAGCGGCAGCAGGTCGGTCATCCTCGCCGTGCGGGACGGCTGGATGACGTACCAGATGAACTGGAGTGCGTACGCGTCCTCCTACGGCACGACACCGGCCGAGGTCACCGACGTCGCGGGCTGGGTCAAGACCGACACGAAGTCGACGCTGGACAACCTCCGGTCCGACTGATCGCGGCGCCGCGCCCCGGCGGTGCAAGGGGCCGGGGCGCCCGCCGGCACCGCGCCCCGCTTCGTACGCCGCCCTGGTCCGCCGGCCGGGGACGGCGGGCGCCCCGGTGCCTGAGGTGGCCCCCGCCGTCCCGGTGCTGCCGCGGCGGCGGCCGGAGTGTCCGTCCTGGACCCGCGCGCGCCGGTCGGGGCTCAGGGCGTCAGCGCGAGGTCGAGCGTCGGGTAGAGCGGAAGCACTTCGTCCAGGCCGACGATGTGCAGGACGTCGTGGACGCCGGCAGGCAGGCAGGCCAGCCGGAGCCAGCCGCCGCCCGCGGCCGCGTCGCGGTGCGCGGCCACCAGGACGGTGATCCCGCTGGAGTCCATGAAGGTGACCCCGCTGAAGTCCACGACCGTGCAGTGCCGGGGGGCGTTCTCACGGTCGGCCAGCGCCTCGCGGAACTCCCCCACGGTGGTGAAATCGATCTCTCCAGCCATCTTCAGAACGCTCACGCCCTGTGGGGTGACGTGGCGGGAGATGACCAGACGGGCGGCGCTCATGCCATCTCCCTCATCGTCTCCAGCGGCGGATCCGCTGATGCTTGCGTCCACGCAAACGGAACTGTCGCGCTGGTGTCAACCGGCCGCCTGTTAATCTCACCATCAGCCTGGACCGATCCGCGGCCTCGCCGCCGAGGCGAAAGACCGGCCAGACAGTCACGTGGAGGCACGCTTCAGGGGTACGCGTCCAACGGGGCCATGTGACCAAGGCAACGCGAGGCGACCGTATGGACCAGACCGCGCACTACAGCGAACAGAAGGCTTCGCGTGCACGTTCCGCCCCGGCGGCGTGCGCCGCCTACGACGGAGACACCCGCTGCATCGGTGCCGCCCGGCGTTTCGCCACCGCCTATCTGACCCGCGTGCACATGGACCACGGCGTACCCCTCTCACCCCGGGCGCTCGGCATGACGCAACTGGTCGTGAGCGAACTGATCACCAACGCCTGCCGGTACGCCCCCGGTCCGTCCCGGCTGGATCTGCGGGTCGTCGACGGCAGCCTGGAGATCACCGTGTGGGACGGCGCCCCGGCCCTGCCGACCCCCCGTGAGCCCGATCCCGCCCGCATCGGCCAGCACGGGCTGGAGATAGTCCTGGCGGTCTGTCTCAAGTACGACGTGCAGCCGGCCCCGGCGGGCAAGCGCACCACGGTCCTGCTCGCCCTCACCGGCGGCGCCACCGGCCGGCAGTCCCCCTGACCCCCGGGGCGGCGGTGTGCCGCCCTGCGTCCCAGCGGCTACGGCCTCGGGGAACCTCGGTACAGCGCTCTCGACGCCGTGCATCGCGGCCCGCCGGAACCTCTGGTCGTCCGGGTCGCGAAACCGCGGGCCGAAGTTGCAGCCGAGGATCTTGAACAGGCCGTACACCATGTCGGAGTACGAGGCGTTGTCGGTCGCATTGCCCGCGGCCACGCGGCCGGTGGCTGACCCGGGTCCCGCTGCGCCGCGCATCGCCCACGCGACTGCCCTCGCCAATGTCCAGGGGGCGGGGCAGCCGTCCTCGCGCGTCGAGCCATAACCTTGAGCTCCGGCGAAATCACAAGTGACCATGAACACAAGGGAGTTGGGTCAATGGCGACAGATCCGGCGGATACTGCGTCCGTCAGCGGGGTCGGGTTCGGGGACTACTACCGGGCGCATGCGGGGCCGCTCGTCGCCCTGTCGCTGCTGCGGGGCGCGGACCTGGTGGAGGCGGCGCGACTCGCCCAGGACTCGATGACGGTGACCCGGCGGTGGATGGACCTGCTGGGCGCGAACGCGGCCGGAGCCGCGGAGGACACCAGGACGCCCGTGGTCACCGCCCAGGCACTGCGGGCCTGGACGTGCCGGATGACCGTCGGCGGCGGCTGCGGGGCGTTCCGCCCTGCGCGCGGGACGGTGCCCGCTCTCCTGGGGAAGAGCAGCACCGACGCCCTGGTGCAGGCCCGGACGGTGGTGGCACTCGCCCAGCTGAGAGAGTTGAACGAGCGCCAACTCAACGTCACCGCCTTTCGGTTGGCCGGCTGTGCGCCGGGAGCCATCGGGTACGAGCTGGGCCTGTCGATGCCGACGGTGCACCGCACCCTGCGCCACGTCGGCAAGCTGCTCGGAGCGGAGACGGGGGCGCGGCAGGCCAGAGGTGCCGAGGCGCCGGGGAAGGCCGGGGAATCCGGGGCGACCGAGGGGTCCGCGGAGGCAGACGTCAGGTTCGCGGAACTGCTGGGCGAGCTGACCGCCGCGCTGGATCCCGTACTCGACCTGCGGGCCGGGCTGGACGAGGTGAGCGACTCCACCGGTGCGGACGGGGCCACCGCCCGCCGCGCCCCCGTACCGCCGCTGTGGAACCTCGGCCCCTCGCTCCCCGTGCCGCCCTTCGGCGCACCCGTCCTGCACTCGTTCGCCGAGCCCGCGCCGTCCGGGGTACGGGCATACGCGGCCGGCCTCGCCCGGTGCGACGCTCGGGGCCGCGAGGCCGCACTCGGCGGCTTCCCCGCGGCCGAACTGGCGGCTGTACGGCTCGGAGCGGTGCTCGCCCTTCACGTGGAGCGGTTCCGGCGGGAGGCCGAGAGTTCCGGGACACGGGCCACCAGGGACGAGTTCCGGAGGGAGGACGCCCGGGCGTTCGCGGTCGCACTGGCGCAGGACGCCGCGCTCGCCGCGCCGATGTTCGACACGGTGAAAAAGGACCTCGACGTCCCGCGCCGCGTCGGCTTCCTGGCGTCGGGCCTCGCCCATGACGACCCCTGGACGAACGAGGTCTCCTACGACGGGATCGAAGCGTCTCTCGCCCTGGCCCAGTTCCGGCGCGCGGCAGTACGGGCGGCGCTGCGCGCGGCGCACCGGCCCGGAGCGGACACTCCCCCTCAGTCGGGCCGCCCGCTCACCGAGGCCCTCACGCAGTGCCTGAGCGACACCCACCGGATGATCCACCAGCTCGACGAATTGCACAGCGACCTCTCGCGTGCCGAGTCGACCCTGCCGGACGGCTACTACGTCGACATGACCCGGGACCTCGAACTCCACCAGAGCTTCCATGCGGACCTGGCCCTCGGCATCGACGCCGTCCGGGAGGCCCTGTCGCAGCCCTAGGTCCTGGCCTCACGGTCTCGGCTGACCGGCAATCCTCGGCGTCCGGAACCCGCGACGAACTCCTGCCCGGCCGCGCACCCCAGGGCGAACGGCACGGTGTCCACCGCACTCATCTGCCGCCCGTTGCCCAAACGGTGCGCCGCGCATTCTGTTGAATGCCGGAGGACGACGCGAAAGTGCCGGTGGCGCAAGGCGTCCGCGGGGCCGGGCGCGGGCCGCTCGCACGGAGAGTCCCGCTCCCCGGCACGCGAAGAACCCCACCCCGGAGGACCGGGATGGGGTTCTGTCGAGCGCCGAGCAGGCCTTGCACCTGCATCTCCCCGCAGGAAGCGGGGCGCCTTTCCTTGGACCATCGACGCGAGACGCGGCACCGAGAAACCCGGCTGCGCGCTCAAGATCGAGCATACCCCATCGAAGGCGGCAGCGCGCGCCACGACATGAGGGAGGGTCAGGCGTCGGCGTGTCACCGGGTGGGCCGCAGGATGCCGGTGCGCGGCCCGGGTCACCGTCTTCACCCGCGCGCCGCTCCGCCGGGCGGGTGAGTACCGAATTGCTTTGCGCCCCGGTTCCCCGCTGCCACAGACTGTGCCGGTGCTGATCCGACGTGAGGTTCCCGCCGACGTTCCCGCCGTCCGTGCCGTCACGGCCGCCGCCTTCGCCAAGCCGGACACACCGGTCCCCGTGGAGGTGACGCTCCTCGACGCCCTGCGTGACTGCGACGGCTGGCTGCCCGCGCTGTCGCTCGTGGCGGACGACGGCGAGGAGGAGGTCATCGGCCATGTGGTCTGCACGCGTGGTCACGTCGGCACGGCGCCGGCCCTCGGTCTCGGTCCGCTCAGCGTCCGTCCCGATCATCAGCGGCGCGGGGTCGGGCTCGCGCTCATGCACGCCGTGCTCGGCGCTGCGGACGCGCTCGGCGAGCCACTCGTCGCCCTGCTCGGCAGCCCCGAGTACTACTCCCGATACGGCTTCCGTACCGCCACGGACCACCGGATCGCCCCGCCGGACCCCGCCTGGGGCACGTACTTCCAGGTGCGCACCCTGTCGGCGTACGACCCCGCGCTGCACGGCACTTTCGGGTACGCCGAGCCGTTCACCCGGCTCTGACGGGTGCCCCGGGTCGCGTCCGCGCGTCAGGCGGAGCTCGACCTGACCGCGTGGTCGAGGTCCGGGTGGATGTCGAGGACCTGGTCGAGGCCGACGATCCCGAGGGTCCGGATGATCATCTCGGGAACGGCGACGAGTGCCATGCGGGCCTGGGCGGCCAGGACCTGGCGGTGCGCGGCGACGAAGACGGAGATGCCGCTGGAGTCGCAGAAAGCCAGGCGCTGCAGGTCCAGGACGAGGAGCTGGCCCGGCTGCAGCGCCAGGTCGCGGATGGTCTCGCGCAGCGTTCCGGCACTGCAGTGGTCGAGATCGCCCCTGACGGTGATCACGGGTCCGGCCGGGGTGTTGCGGGTGATGGCGGTCAGATCTGTCACGTCTGTTCTTCGTCGGTCGTGGTGGGTGCGGGGATACCGATCGCTAGGACGGCGGTGTCGTCGTCCAGACCGTCGCCGAAACTCTCCAGCAGAGTGGTGACGGCCGATACGGCCTTGTCGGGACTGGCGGGTGCCAGGCCCGAGGTGAATTCGAGCAGGGCCTCGTCACCGTACCGTGCGCCCTCGGGACCGATCCGTGCCTCGGTCAGGCCGTCGGTGTAGAGCAGCAGGGTGTCCCCCGCCGTCAGCTCGCGGGTGACGTCCCTGAAGGGCGCTTCGGGCAGGATTCCCACGAGCAGACCGCCCGGAGTGGGCAGGTACTCGGCGTCGGTGCCTGCGCGCATCAGGATCGCGGGGGGATGGCCGCCGCTGGCGAGGCGGACGGTCACGCCGGCCTCGTGCGGGGTCAGCGTGCCGAAGATGGCCGTGCAGTAGCGGGGGTCTCCCCGGATGTAGTGCTGGTGGAGGACGGTGTTCAGGGTCTTGAGTACCGCGACAGGGTCGGCGTCGTGCATGGCGGCGGCCCGCAGCGTGTAGCGGGTGAGCGAGGTCACCGCCGCCGCCTCGGGGCCCTTGCCGCACACGTCGCCGAGGAAGAAGCCCCAGCGGCCGTCGCCCAGCGCGAACACGTCGTAGAAGTCGCCGCCGAGCTGGTCCGTGGAGGCCGTGTGGTAGTAGGCGGCCGTCTGCATCCCGGGCGCCTGGGGCAGCGAGGGCGGGACGAGGCTGCGCTGCAGGACGGCCAGCACGCTCTGCAGGCGCTCCTTGTCGCGCTCGGCCTCCCGGCGGGCCCGTTCGGTCTCCGCGCGGGCTTCCTCGGCCTCCCGGCGGCGGCGCAGGAGCTCGTTCTCGTAGGCGCGGCGGTCCCGGGCGTCGACGATCGTCGTGCGGATCAGCAGGGCCTGTCCGTCGCTGCCCTCCTTCACCTTGGAGGAGATGAGGACGGGCAGGCTGGACCCGTCGGCGGCCTTCAGCTCGAAGGCGATGCCGTTGACCTCGCCCTGCATGCGCAGGAGAGGGGCGAAGTGGGTCTCGTGGTAGAGCTTTCCCCCGACCGTGAGCAGGTCGGAGAAGTACAGCCGTCCGACCGTCTCCTCGCGGGTGCGGCCCAGCCAGCGCAGCAGGGTCGTGTTGGTCTTGGCTATCTGTCCGTCGAGGAGGGTGGACAGATAGCCGCACGGGGCGTTCTCGTACAGGTCTTCCACGTCGTCCTCCAGCAGCGCGTTGAACGCCGCGTCGGACGGACGCACGTTTTTTGTCGTCCCGTTGCTCTCCGGGTCCTGTTCCGTGCGCTTGCGCGATTCCGGATCCTGGTCCGTGCGGCACATCACCTTCGCGGCGCCGCGAAGGTGACGATGGCCTCGGCGGTGGCTTCGGGTGCGCTCAGCTGCGGGCAGTGACCGGTCGCGTCCAGCGTGACCAGTCGGCTGCCGGGGATGGACGCCTGCACGTAGGCCCCGACGCCCTGCGGGGCGATGACGTCCTGGGAGCACTCCAGGACCAGCGTCGGCACCTTCACCGAGGCCAGCTCCGGCCGGCTGTCGGTGAGGAAGGTGGTGCGGGCGAAGACACGCGCGATGTCGGGATCGGTTCGGCAGAAGCTGTTCGTCAGCTCCTCCCCCAGTTCCGGCCGCTCCGGGTTGCCCATGATCACCGGCGCCATCGCCGCCGACCAGCCCAGATAGTTCGAATCCAGCGATTCGAGCAGCTCGTCGATGTCCTCTTCGCTGAAGCCGCCCTTGTAGTCGCCGTCGTCGATGTAGCGAGGGGAGGGCACGAGCAGGACCAGCTTCGCGAACCGCTCCTCGGCCCGCGCCGCGGCCAGCACGCCGGCCATGGAGCTGACGGAGTGCCCCACGAACGTCACGTCCCGCAGGTCGAGCTCCTCGCAGATGTCCACCACGTCCTGGGCGTAGCCGTCCAGGGTGCCGTAGCGTTCCTCGCTCCACGCGGACACGTCCGACGAGCCGGAACCGACGTAGTCGAACAGCACCACGCGGAAGTGCTCGGCCAGGGCGGGCAGGACCAGTCGCCACATGTTCTGGTCACAGCCGAAGCCGTGCGCCAGCATCATCACCGGCCCGTCCTCACGGCCGGTGACCACGACATTGTTCCTACTCGCAACATCCATGCGGCCCATGGTGCCACTAGGTGTGTTCTGCATGTGAACCGCTGATTCAAACATCTTTTGGGCCGGCAATCGGATGATCACGGATTCGGCGCTTTCCGGGCGGTCGGCCGTTCCCGCCCGTCCGTGTCCGCACAGCCGAAGGCGACCGGGCCGCCCAACGCGGTCCCGGTCGCCTTCGGGCCTGTGTCACCCGACGGGCGTCGCCCCACCCGGCGGGCGTCGCTCCGCCTACCGGTGGCTGATACGGCGGAGCAGTACGAAGCCGAGGATCAGCAGAACCGCTCCGGCCGCCGCCGGCCACAGCTGGGCTCCGGTGTCGGCGAGCCCGCCCGTGGTCGCCTGCGGCCCGGTCAGTGAACCGCTCGCCTGATCACCGTCTGCGGGCAGCGTCGGCTCGGGTCCGGGAACGGCACTCTCCTCGGCGCCCGGGTCGTCCGCCGTCGTGACCGGGTCGCGGTGGACGGCCGAGGGCGAGGTGTCGGCCTTGGGCGTCACGTCGGCTTTGGGTGAGGTGTCGGCCTTGGGCGTCGCGTCGGCCTTGGGCGTCGCGTCGGCCTTGGGCGTCGCGTCCTCGCGGTCGCCGCCCGCTCCGCCGGCCGGCTTCGTGGTCTCCGCGCCGGACGGCTCGGGCGCGGGTTCGCTCCCGGTGTCCGCCGGGTCGTCGTCCTGCTCGTCACCGCCGGAGGGGGCCTCGGAGGACGGCGCCGGTGCCGGCTCGGACGTCGGCTTCGACGTCGGGGGCTTCGGCGCCGGTGTCGGCTTCGGCGTGTTCCCCGGGTCCTCGCCGGCACCGGAGCCGGCTCCCGCGCCGCACTTCCGTCCGTCGTTGATGCAGTCCACCATCTCCTGCATCAGCTTCTCGTCGAAGACGTTGATGAAGTCGCCGTGGTCGGTCACGGGCTTGTGCAGCTGCTCGGGGAAGGAGTCCACCCCGAACAGGGGGGTCGTACGCCCGCCGTCCTCGAGGCTGGGCGCGTCGACGTCGTAGACGATGCGCTGCACCAGCTGCGGGATCGCCCGGAAGCCGTTGCCGCAGTTGCCCTCGGCGTCGGCGAACGCCACGTGCGTGCGGTGGTTGGCGCTGTCGATGTTCCGGCCGTCCCAGCAGCTCTGGAACTTGAAGGTGCGGACCACGTCACTGCCCGCGGGGCACAGCGGGTACTTGTCCTTCAACTGCCGGTCCTCGAACCCGGCGCAGCTCCACGACGCGTTGGCGTTGGCGGTTCCGTTGACGAACGCCTTGGCATCCCCGGTGATGATGCGCAGGAGCTTCGGCATGGCCGTGACCTCGCCGCGCGGACTGCCCACGAACGTCATCGTGACCTGCTTGGGCGTGACGATCTCGCCGGCGTTGCCTTCGACACCGCCGCCGGGCGCGTTCGCGTCCTGCTCCTGGGCGCCGTTCTGCACGCGCAGCACGGGCCAGAAGTACGAGGACCTGTCGCCCTCGTCCGCACAGGTGGTGTCACCGTTGGCGAGGTCGTCGTCGCTCGCGAAGGCGCTGTTGGCCTGGTTTCCCACGTAGTCGTGGAAGTGGTGGGCGCCGTTGGAGACGCCGGGGGCCACGATCACGTTGTCGGAGTTGAACAGGCCGTTGGCATTGACGCCGCAGCTGGTGCCGAAGGTGCCGCGCGAGGCGCCGCCCTGCGGGCTCGGGTTCCGCACGTTCGGCTGGACGGTCCTGATGTCCTGGAAGTCGGCGGCCACGGGGCCGTTGCCCGCCTGCCCGCCGTTGCCGCCCTGCTGTCCGCCCTCGCCGTCACCCTGGTTCTGGCCGTCCTGGCCGCCGTTGTCGTCCTGTCCTCCGGAACTCCGGTCGCCGGCCTGGCCGTTGTCCTGGCCGTCCTGGTTTCCGGAGGCGCGGAGCGTGCAGGGCGCGAAGGCTTCGAGGCCCGCCGGGCGGTCGCCCACTCGGTCGATCGCGACCGCGATCCGCTCGATCGTCGCGGCCCGCTTCTCCTTCAGCGGAGTCATGATGGCGTTGTCCGCGAAGGCACCGTCCTGCTGCCCGTCCCGCGTCGCGTCCTGCAACTGCCGGTAGGCCTCGGTGATCTGCTTGTCCAGCAGGGCGAGTTCCCTGTCGACCTCGGCCCTCGCCTGCTCGGGCGTCGCCGTCAGCTGACTGCCGACGTCCGGGCAGTCGATCGTGGCGGCTCCCGCTGCCAGCACCTGATCGGTCCGGCTCTGACCCGGCTGCGCCGAGTCCCCCTCGCTGGCCGTGGCGTACACGTTCACCGCTACCAGTCCGCCTCCGCCCAGCATCAGGGCGACCGCCGCAAAGGTGGCGCGTCGTGCACCCGTTGGGCGTCTTCGCGTATTGCGTCCCAAGGAAGTACTCCTACCGCTTCGTTGCCGGGCCGGCATGGCCACCTTCTGTACGGAGGCGAACCCGCGTCCGTTCAACCGCCCCTCGGATTCACAGGAATTTCTTGGGGCCGGCGCGGAATGCCGGCCGGCGACACCGAAGGCGTGATCGCCGGGGCACACCGAACGCTCTGGACTGGCGGGACGCCCTGACCGCCGTCCTCAGGGACCAGGTGTCGTCGGACGCCGTGCGCATCCTCGTCGCGCCCGGCGGCGGCGGTCTCGCCGCCTGCGGCATCGGGACGATCGAGCAACGGCTGCCCGGGCCGCACCTGCGCAACGGGCGGATCGGGCATGTGATCGGTGTGGTCACCGATCCCGCGCACCGGCGGCGCGGTCACAGCGGGGCGATCATGCGGGGGCTGCTGGACTGGTTCCGGGAACGGGAGGTCACCCGGGTGGACCTGTACGCCTCTCCCGACGGGGAGCCGCTCTACCGCGCACTCGGCTTCACCGACCACCCGGACCCGTCGCTGTACCGGCGCCCGTGACGGCCGTCCGCGCACCTGCGGTGAACCCCGGCGCGGAGCCGCCGACCCCCGCCCCGGGCACGGATGTGGCCCGCCGCGAGAGCGGCGGGCCACAGGTCACTCACCGCGCGACGGCGGTTCAGCCGGTCGGCGAAGGTGTCACGGGAACAGCGTGATCTTCGAAGGTACGGTGTCCGATCCCGAGGTCGGTGCTCCCGTGTTGTTGACGACGTGGGCGTACTGCCCCTTGCCGCCGAGGGAGATGACGAGGATGTCGTGCAGCTTGATGCCCGTCTTCACCGGGACCTGGAAGCCGTGCTGCTGGACGATGGTCGGATCGGACGTGAAGTTGCAGTAGCTGCCCATTCCCCACGCCTCATGCGTGTTGACGCTGTCCGCGACCTTGTAGGCGGCGTACCCGACGATGCCGTCATGCGTCACGGCGGCGGCGTTGGGCACGTCGTAGGCCTTCTCGTTCTGGAAGAAGATCGTCCGGCCGCGTTCGCCGTTCCAGAGCACGTCGTACTTGTTGAAGTGCTCGACGAACAGGCCGGTGGTGAGGACGTCGTCGCCGTTGACGACGAGACCGTAGTCGGCGCGGTTGGTCTCCCAGCCGACGCCTTCGCCGTGGTCGGCACGCCAGATCCAGGTGTGGTCGACGATGACGTCGTCGCTGTTGACGACCACCGAGTTGGTGGCGAGGCCGGGGCCGGCTCCGCCGATGCGGATGAACACGTCCTGCATGGTGGTCGGGTTGGCGGCGTGGTCGGCCGAGGCGTTGGCCCCGCCGATCTGGAGGAGGGTGTCGGACTTGGTGCGTCCGGCGTCGATGAGGAAGCCGGCCAGCCGCACACCGTCGACGTCGGCGACGTGCATGGCGTCCACGCCGTTGTCGGGAACGATGGTCGCCAGTCCGAGGCCGAGGACCACGGTGTTGGCGCGGGTGACGTCGATGGTCCGGTCGAGGTGGTAGACCCCGGGGGTGAACAGCAGGTTGAGCCCCTGGGCGAGCGCCGCGTTGATGGTGGCGGCGGTCGCGCCGGGCTTGACGACGTAGAACTGGCTCAGCGGCAGGGACGTACCGCCCGCGTTGGCCGGCCACGACACCCCGCGGGCGTTGGTGCGCTTGCCGGGCACGAACACCTTGTAGTCGTTCCCGTCGAGATACAGGAACGGCTTCTCGCGGGAGACGGGGGTGGAGTCCAGCGTGGTGTACGGGCCGCTGTCGAAGTTGGTCGCCGGCGCACCCTGCACACCGGAGAACGTCATGTTCCACACGCCGTTGGTCCAGCCGCCCACGGAGCTGTCCCGGGTGTACCACTGCTGCTGCGAGTACGGGCCGACCGTGCCGTCGATCTTCGAGTCGGCGATGTAGCCGCCGGATGCCCAGCCGTAGCCGTTCGGGGCGAGGTTGAGGCCGCCCTCGACGTGGATGCGGCGGAACGGCGCGGCCTGCGCGACGGCCCAGCGGTCGGTGCCGTTGACCGGCTTGAGCGACAGGTTCTCGGCCGAACGCCAGAAGTTCTGGGTGGCGTTGCCGTTGAACCAGCCCGCGTCGACGGTCACGTCACCGTTGATCTTCGTGTCGTCCGGGTTGAGGCCGAGTCCGGAGATCGAGGTGTAGAAGCCCAGTTGGGCGTTGATGCCGTTGTACGTGCCGGGCTTGAGGAGGAACTGGTAGCGCTCCGAGCCGAACTGGTTCGACTCCTGCTTGCTGAATACCTGGTCGAACTTGTCCTGCAGGTTGGGCGTGCTCGGGTCCACGACGATGACGTTCGGCCCGAGGTCACCGCCGCCTTCGACGGGCGGGGTGCCGCCGCCCGATCCGGTGTGCACTGCGACCTCCCACAGGGAGTAGCCGTACGCGGTGCCGCGTGCCGTCCCGAGGACACGGACGTAGCGGCCCGAGCCGCTCACGGCGTAGGAGGCGGTTCCGCCGGTGCCGTTGGTGACGTCCTTCAGGGTCGTCCAGTTCTGGCCGTCGGCCGACGCCTGGATCTTGAACGCCTTGCCGTAGGCCGCCTCCCAGTTCAGGTCGACCTTGCAGATGTCCTGGGACGAGCCGAGGTCCACCTGGACCCACTGCGGGTCGGAGGCCTGGCTCGACCAGCGGGTTCCGGTGTCGCCGTCGAAGGCGTTCGCGGCGGGCGTGCCGCCGTTCTCCGTGGAGGACGCGGTGGCCGTTCTGCCCTTGGCGGCGTTGGCCGTGCCGCAGTCGGCGGGCGGTGTGCCGCCCGCGTCGCCGAAGACCTGGAACTCCCAGAGGGAGTAGCCGTACTGGGTGGCGCGGGAGACGCCGTACAGCCGTACGTAGCGGCCCTGTCCGGAGACGTCGAGCGTGTCGGTGCCGCCGTCGCCGCCGGTGACGGTCTTGAGGTCGGTCCAGGAGCTTCCGTTCCCGGAGACCTGGATCTTGTAGTCCTTGCCATAGGCGGTCTCCCAGTTCAGGACGACCTTGGTGAGGCTGGCCGTCGCCCCGAGGTCCACCTGGAGCCACTGGGTGTCGGTGCCGGCCGACGACCAGCGGGTGCCGGTGTTGCCGTCGACGGCGTACGAGGCGGCGGTCCCGGCGCTCTCGTCGGAGGAGGAGGTGGCGGTCTTGCCCTGCGAGAGCGGCACCTCGGCCGCGCTCGCGGGTGTCGTCTGGGCGGGGATGGTCACCAGCGCCGCCGCTGTGGCGAGCGCGATCCCCCAGGATCTGAATCTCATTGGTCCACTCCGTGCGGGTGAAGGAGAGCGGGTCGGCGTTCACCGTGATCGAGGCATGACAAACTCCCCGAACGGGTGCGCGCCGCAGGGCGTTCCCCGACCGGGACCGGAAGGCCCGGGCAGTGTGAACGGTCGTACGCAGCTACTTAGTTCAGGGTTTGATTTAAGTAATGAGGCAACCGTACGGCAACCCCTCCGACGTGACTTATTTGCATCGGATCCGACGGCAGGTCCGTGACGAGGGACGCGTTGGGGTACGTGACCTGCGAGAACCGCCCGGGTGAGGCGAGTGCGCCGGCTTCACCAGCGCACGCTGGTGCGGCGGAGCTCGCAGCGACGGCCACCCTCGCGGGTGACGATAAGCATCGTCACTCACTCAACCAGGGCATGAGGCAGGTCGAGTGCGGCAGGTACGGAAGCAACGGGACTCCCGCGCTCGGATTCCTGACTCCCACCCTGGGCCAGGGCCGAAGCCCCACAGGGACGCTCGCAAGCACAGAGCCGCAGGACCGCCGACCGCGAGGCGCTCACCACCCCCACGCGGACGACACCACCACAGGTGTCCGCCGTCCTCGATTCCTCTGCTCAAGGGAGCAGCATCATGACCCGGGACAACGTTCCCGCGCCTGTTCAGCGCCCTAGGAGGAGTCACAGCGGCCGGGCAGGATCACCCTGCCCGGCCGCTGCCGCCGCTCGGACGTCAGGCGACGCTGAACTTGTGGGCAGGACCGCCGCGCCACTCCACCCACTGCAGGTCGTCCGGGATCGCCTCGGGTTCGGCGACGCCGGCGCCCTCGATGCGACGTCGCGCGGCTGGAATCGGATGACGCCGTGCCGGGCCGCGGACGCGGCGGACACCTGAACTGCGTGGCCATGCTGATCGCCGCGTATCGCGAGAACGTCGGTGTGAACGGCCGGGCGTAGCGGCCCCGCCCGGCGCGCAACACCTGGGGAGGGGCACGCTGCGGTTATCCGATGGTGTAGGGGAGGAACTGGACGGAGGAGGCCACGTCGTTGAAGCCATTGCCCCGGTTGAAGCTGATGGACTCACCCGGCAGGAGTGTCACAGGCACTCCCTTGAAGTCGTAGTCGGGGTAAATCCGGACGAAGAAGCGGCTGTTGTTGACGACGGAGCTGGTGACGTCGTTGAAGTTGTAGTCGTCGAGGTGGGTGTTGTCCTCGGTGGTTCGCAGGAGGCGGGCGTTTGTGGGGGCGTTGTAGTCCCAGTTGTCGTAGAGGCAGACGTAGTTGCGGGTGCATGCGTCGCGGCCCTGGCCTCGGAGGATCGAGGCGTCGGCGGAGGCGGGGGCGGCTGTCGTCAGCATGGCGGCGGTCGTGAGTGCGATGGCTGCCACGAGGCGGACTGGAGTCTGCATGGTCGGCGTCATCCTGCTTTCCGGTAGGTGGAGGGGCGGCGGGGCCGACGGCAGCACTAATGCGGCGCGACCCGAGAAGCCGTAACCAGCATTTCGGTGACCACCAGTAGCAGCAATACTACAAATGTTGGTCACCGATGAATTGAGACATCGTCAAGCCGACACGGCCGACACGGCCGACAGCCGTATGCCCCCATCGCTCCACCGTCGGCAGTCCTCACGGCAGCAAGAGCACCGAACGGGAACAAAGACCCCCGTCCCGGTGCCGGTTCAACCGCAACGGCCTCCCACTTCCGTTGAACCCGTTGCACGCCCCCTTGTCCCGTCGCCTCGCGCACGCGCGCCCAGCCGCGCTACCGGCCGGGACGGACACTCAACCGACTGGCCCGCATGAGTGACGGGAAAGTGATCGCTCGATCGGATGGTCGAGGCGTCGAGGCGTGTCACGAGGGCGGAGCGGGACAGGTTGCTGGCGTAAATTGCTTCAGCATGGCGCGGCGCATTCTCTTGCGACCATTTGGTGATTCGCGTCCACGCATGCTGGATCCGTACCTCCTGTGACAAGCGCACTCCATTCCCGTCCACGACGACACCTCGCTGAAACGTACGCAGCCACGACTTATCAGAGTGGTCAGCCGCTCAGGGGCTGCCACTGGTCTTCCTGCGCGGGGTCGATCCCCTTCGGGCCCTTTGTCGCGCGCCCGGTCACCGGGGCGGGAGACGGCGCTTCAGGGCGGCGAGCGCGGCGAGCTGGGCTGTGTCGGGCGTGAGCGCCTGAGTACGCGTACTCAAGCCGTCCGAGCTGTTCTCCCCTGCACCTCAGAGACCGGTCGCCGTCACACTGAACCGCCTTGCCCCCGGTACGAAGAGGTTTCGATGAGCCGTCCTCTCACCCTGCGCTCCGCCGATGCCGACGACATGACCTGGATCCATGAACTCCGGCACCGCGTCTACGCGGAGGAGCTCGGCCAGCACACGCCCAACAGCGAGGGGCGGCTGGTCGACGCGTTGGACGGTGACAACGTCTACCTGGTCGTGGCTCGGGGTGCGGACCGTGTCGGGTTCGTGAGCGTGACGCCGCCGTGGGTGGGAAGGTACGGGCTGGACAAGTACCTGACCCGGGCCGAGCTTCCGCTCTTGGACGAGTCCGACGTCTTCGAGGTGCGGCTGCTCACCGTCGAGCCGCAGGCCCGGGCAGGCGCAGCCGGGGCCTTGTTGATGTACGCGGCGCTGCGCTGGATCGCGTCCCGGGGCGGGCGGCGGGTGGTGGCGATGGGCCGTTCCGACCTCGTCGACATGTACAGGGCGGCGGGCCTGCGCCCGGTCGGCCGTACCGTACGCAGCGGGGCAATCGACTTCGAGGTGCTGACCGCGGAGGTGACGGAGCTGTCCCGGTGTGCGGCGGGACGGCATGCGGCAACCCTCGCGCGGCTGGCGGTCTGCATGGACTGGCGGCTGGACGCCCCCTTCGCGTCCGGGCCCGACGGCTGCGAGCACGGTGGTGCCTCGTTCACGGCGATCGGCGCGGACTTTCGCACGCTTGAGCGGCGTCACGAGGTGATCACGGCCGATGTGCTCGACGCGTGGTTCCCCCCGGCCCCCGGGGCGCACGGCGTACTCACCGAGGACGCCGGGTGGATCGCCCGCACCTCTCCCCCGACCGGTGCGGAGGGCTTGCTGGCGGAGCTCGCCGCAGTCCGCGACCTGCCTCCGGAAACGCTCGCTGTCGGCTCCGGCTCCTCCGACCTGATCTTCCGGGCCTTCGGGCGGTGGCTGACGCCGATGAGCCGGGTCCTGCTGATGGACCCCGGATATGGCGAGTACGCCCATGTCACGGAGCGGGTGATCGGCTGCCGCGTGGACCGGTTGCGGCTGCGTCGCGAGGAGGGCTGGCGCATCGATCCAGTGAGGTTGTCGGCGGTCGTCGCGGATGGCTCGTACGACCTCGTGGTCGTGGTCAACCCGAACAACCCCACCGGCCGCCACGCACCGGCCGCCGAGCTGGCCGCGGTGATCGCTGCGGCGCCCGCCCGGACCCGTTGGTGGATCGACGAGGCATACCTCGGATACGTCGATCCCGCCGAGTCTCTCGCCTCGTTCGCCGCGCGGGATCCGCGCGTGGTGGTCTGCACCTCGATGTCGAAGACGTACGCCCTGTCCGGCGTGCGGGCCGCGTACCTGGTGGCCGAGCCGGGCACGGCGGCGGAGCTGCGACGGTGGACGCCGCCGTGGGCGGTGAGCCTGCCGGCCCAGCTCGCGGCGGTAGCGGCGCTGCGCGATCCGGCCTACTACGCGGGCCGGCTCCAGCGCACGCACGAGCTGCGTGCACGGCTCGCCGCACACCTGGCCGCTGTGGACGCCTCCGTCACGGTCGAGGAGTCGGTGGCCAACTTCCTCACGCTCACTCTGCCGCCGGGCGGACCGAGCGCCGCGGCCCTGGTCGCGGAGTGCCGGCTCCACGGTGTGTACCTGCGGGACCTGTCACCGCTGTCGTCGGTGTACGAGGGCCGCACCGTGCGCGTCGCGGTCCGCGACACCGGTGAGAACGCGCGCATCGTGGACGCCTACCGAGCCGCCCTCGACGAACTGCGCACGAGGGTCCGCACGTTGTCCACCATCGGGGCGGCACAGTGACCTCGGTGGCCGCGCTGGCACCATGGCTGGGCGGTGCCCTGCTGGTCAGCGGTGTGGCAGTGGGGGCGTCGCGGCGGCGGGAGTTGGTCGTACGGTGGTGCGCGTGGGCGGTGGGTGTGCCGGTGGTGACTGCCGCATTCTGGTGGGGGCGACCCGGCATCGCCCTGCTTGCCGGAGTCGTCGCGGTGGTCGCGGTACTGGAGTTCGGGGCACTGGCCAGACTCCCCCGCACTGATCAGGCGGTGCTGGTGGCGGCCGTGACAGGGCTGATCGTGGCCGTCGCGTGGGCACCGGACCAGGGGGGCCGGGTCATCGGCGCCGGGGCGCTGGCACTGGTCGCCGTACTGCTGACAAGTGGCGACGCGGACGACGGACTCCGACGGCTCGGCACCGGTCTGCTCGGCTTGCTCTGGCTCGGTGTGCTGGCCGCCTTGGCGCCGCTGGGGGCAGTCGGCCTGGCGCTCTTCGCCGCGGTGTCGATCGCCGACGTGGTCGCGTACTTCGCCGGCCAGCGGTTGGGTGGGCCCCGGCTGTCGCGATTGTCCCCGGCCAAGCGGTGGAGTGGCACAGGGTGTGGCGCGGCAGCGGGCCTCGCCGTACTCGCGCTGCTTTCGGCGTGGAGCTGGCAGGCGGCGGTGGCGGTGGCTGTGGGCGGACCGGCGGGCGACTTGGTGGAGTCCCTCGTCAAGCGCGGTGCCGGGGTCAAGGACTCGGGTCGGTGGCTGGCGGGAGCCGGAGGACTACTGGACCGGATCGACTCGCTGGTGGGTGCGTTGGCGGTGGTGGTCGTACTGAGGTGAGCCGGCCCACGGTCCAGCGAGGTCCAGCCCGTTGAGACCGCAGGGGTCGTGGCGACGCCCAGCCCGGCGTGCAGGTACCCCGTCCTTCCCCGTCACAACCGGCCTTCGCACCACACTCCACAAGCGGGCTTGCGGGATAGAACGCTGGATGGCCGACTGAGCCGCCATGACCGAGAGCTGCTCACCGTGCACGCTGATGGATTGACGGATCAAAACGCGCTCTGAACTTGCGCTTTATCTTCGGGCGTCACGCGGAGTAATGCTTGCTCGTCTGCGTCAGGCACATGGTTCGTCGCCGCCGGAGCGGACCAGATGCCGCACACGGCTCGTGTGCGACGGGGTTCAGCAGGTATCGAGATGAGTTCTGGTACCCCTTCGAGCGTCCGTCAGCAACGAGACGAGACGAGTCGTATTGCATCATCCCGGAAGTGTGCGTCATGATGGCGACGCAATGACGAGACGGCTCGTCTCGTCATCGAGTCGTGGATGTGGGGAGCGGTGCCATGAATCAGCGGTTTGTCCAGGTCGACCCGGTGGTGCGGCTGTGGTCCGAGGTGCGCGGCGACCCCCGGGATTCCACCCTGTTGCTGATCATGGGGGCCGGGGCGTCTGGGCTGGGCTGGCCGGAGGGACTGGTTGATGCGTTGGCCGTGCGCCACCGCGTCATCCGCTACGACCACCGGGACACCGGCCGCTCCAGCTTGAGTTTCGACACGCACCCGTACCGCATCGTCGACCTCGCCTCGGACGCGATCGCCGTCCTCGACGCGTACGAAGTGGAGCGGGCGCACATCGTCGGTCACTCCCTGGGCGGCATGCTCACCCAACTGCTGATCGCCGATCACCCCGAACGGCTGCTCAGCGCGACAGTGATGGGCACCGGCGCTCTCAGCAGCACCCCACTGTCGCACCCGGACGGCTCCCGAACTCCCGTAGACCGACTCCCGCCCATCGACGCACGGGTGCTCGAACTGTGGTCCCACCCTCACGAGGACCGTGGTCTGGAGGGCGAGCTGGACCACCGCGTGGAGCACTGGCGGCTGCTCAACGGTGATCAGATCCCCTTCGACTCCGAGGAGTTCCGGGCCACGGAGCGCCGCATCATCGAGCACGCCGGGCGCTACGAGGCACCCATGACCCACGGGCGCGCGGACCACTCCGGCATGGACCGCACCGAGGAACTTGCGCGCACCGACGTGCCGACCCTGGTCATCTCCGCCCCGGCCGAGCCCGTCTTCCCACCGCCGCACCCCGACCATCTCGCCCAAGTGATCGCCGGGGCACGGCTGGTGGAGATACCAGGCATGGGGCACGCCCTGCCCCGCGCCGTCCACGCACCCCTGGCCGCGGCCGTTCTCGACCACACCCTGGCCACGGACGCCCGCGCCCGACCAGGGGCGGGGACGTAACCTCAATCTCCTGGTCGCTGAGCGCGGCACCTGGCGAGGAAGATCCAGGCGTGCGTCAGCTGGCGGCGGCCTGGGTGCCGGCGGCGGATGGTGTGCCGTCCTAGCTGTGCTCAATCCCCTGGTGGGTGATGCTCGGTGAACGGGGGCACCGTCCTGGGCTGCAGCTCGCGCCGTTGCCGGCCATCGCCCACCTCGGTGGCGGTGGCGAGAAGCAGGCGATCGATGAACTGCTCGCGTGGGGCCCGGCGGGAGACTCCCCCTGGTCGAGGGCACCCTGATCAGGCTGAAGGTCGAGCACCTCTCCAAGGACCGCGAAGATGTGGTCCTCCAAGACCGGCGCCAGCATGCGGGACGTCGACCGGTACTGGCAGGTCTACCTCCGCCGCTTCGATATGGAGCACACCTTCCGCGTCACAAAGCAGAGCCTCGGCTGGACCACCCCGAAACTGCGCATCCCGGCACCGGCCCCGGACGACCACCCGGTGTGAAGAACCGGTGGCGGGCACCCCGCTACGACGTCGGCAAGACCCTCACGTCGGGCGGACGAGGCGGGTCTCGTAGGCGAAGACGACGGCCTGGACACGATCGCGTAATTCCAGCTTGCTCAGGATCCGGCTCAGGTGCGTCTTCACGGTGGCTTCCGCGAGGTACAGACAGGCGGCGATCTCGGTGTTCGACAGGCCGCGGGCGACCTGGATGAGCACTTCACGCTCGCGGCCGGTGAGCCGCTTCACTCGCTCGTCCACCTCGGTGCCGCCGTCGGCGGGGAGCTGGTCGGCGAAGTTCTCCAGCAGGCGGCGGGTGACCCGAGGGGAGACCACCGCGTCGCCCGCGGCGACGCTGCGGATCGCGGTGAGCAGTTCGTCGGGTCGGGCGTTTTTGAGGAGGAAACCGGATGCTCCGGCTTTGAGAGCGGCGAAGGCGTATTCATCGAGGTCGAAGGTGGTGAGGATGAGCACCCGGGTCAGCGGGGAGTCCTTGATGATCCGGCGGGTTGCTTCGATGCCGTCGGTTCGAGGCATGCGTACGTCCATCAAGACGACATCGGGGCGCAGTTTCCTTGCGAGCCGGATGGCTTCGGTGCCGTCGCCGGCCTCGCCGACGGGTTCCATGTCCGGTTGGGCCTCCAGGATCATGGTGAACGCCATACGAAGCAGTGATTCGTCGTCGACGAGCATCACACGGATCGTCATGAGGCATCGTCCTCGGCATCGGCGAGGGTGATGTGGGCTGAAACTCGCCAGCCGGCGTCCGGGAGAGGGCCGGCCTGGAGGGTCCCGCCGTAGGCGGCCGCGCGCTCGCGCATGCCAGCGATCCCGTGCCCGGTCGTCGGACCGGGGGCTTGCGTGGTGCGGCCGTCGTCGGTGATCTCGATGGTGACGGTCTTGGGGGAGAAGCGCACCCGCACGTCGGCGCGGGTGCCAGGTGGTGTGTGCTTGAGCGTGTTGGTCAAAGCTTCCTGTACCAGCCGGTAAACGGTGAGCTGTGCAGTGGTGGGCACCGGGGCGAGGTCGCCTTCCAGTCCGAGGCTGGTCGGCAGCCCGGCTGCGCGCATCTGGTCGACGAGGGACTGCAACTGTGCGATGCCGGGCAGAGGGTGGCGCTGCGCGTCCGGTTCGTCGGCGCGCAGGACGCCGAGGGAGCGCCGCATGTCGGTGAGGGCCTGCCGTCCGGTGTCGGAGATCTGCTGCATGGCGCCGGTCGCTTTGCCGGGTGAGCGGAACTGTGCGAAGACCGCGGCGTCGGCGAGCGCGACCATGACGGACAGGTTGTGGGTGACGATGTCGTGCATCTCGCGGGCGATACGGGCCCGCTCTTCGGCCACGGCGAGCTGGGCTTGCTGGTCGCGTTCACGCTCCAGGCGTACCGCTCGATCCTCCACGGATGTCAGGTAGGCACGTCTGATCTTCAGGTTCGTACCGGTGATGGCCGCGGTGGTGGCAAGAGCGGTCAGGAAGAGGACGGGGACGAGGAAGCGGCCCTCTGGTCCCCACCGAATGGAGGCCAGCAGGATGCCGCCTTCCAGGACGGCTCCGGCCAGGAGCGTGTGAGGCCAGGGGGAGCGCTTGGCCACCGTGTACAGGGCGACCAGCAGAGCCACATCGGCGGGCAGAGGCTGGACGCCGACGAGCCACTGGGCGGAGGCAGCGGTGGCCACCGCGCCGAACACCACGAGAGGTGCGCGGTGCCGCCACACCAAGGGCAACAGCAGGGCCACCTGAAGGACCAGCAGCCCCGGGGGCTGAAGCTCCGGCCAGGGGCCGACGCTCGCGACGAAGAGCACGGCTGTCAGCAACGCGTCGAATGCGACGGGCGGGATCTGGGCCCGCCCCCGCAGCAGTACATACACCGGCCGTGCTGACCGCGCGACGGTGAAAATGGCGTACCTCACGAAGTGCCCTGCTCTTGTGGACCGGCGAGCCGGGGCACGGCGCCATGCCGCTGGAGGGCGCCGTGGAATGGCGGCCCGTATTCGGAACGGGAATCTGCCGCCGGTACCGCCATCACCGCCACGCCTTTCACTACACGTCCCGTCGTTTCAGTGCCACCGCGGCCCTGGTGAGGACCATGACCGCATAGAGACAGAAGACGGTGAACCCGGTCCAGGGCGCCAACATAGCCGAGTCCTGTTGGAGGAGGGTGAGCGCCCGCCCGGCGTTGCTCGGCAGGCAGGGGAAGACCTTCTCCGCCATTGCGGAAGGAAGCGTCTGCGTGAGAATCGGCAGGATCAGCACCAGACCAATGACGGTGGAGATGCTGGCCGCCGTATTGCGCAGCAGCGCGCCGATCCT
Organism: Streptomyces sp. NPDC043867; assembly: GCF_056435845.1. Classification (NCBI taxonomy): domain Bacteria; kingdom Bacillati; phylum Actinomycetota; class Actinomycetes; order Kitasatosporales; family Streptomycetaceae; genus Streptomyces; species Streptomyces sp. NPDC043867. The sequence continues at coordinate 32,841 of NZ_JBWKDS010000044.1, forward strand.
CACGCTCAGTACCGCGAGAACTGTCAGGTACAAGGCACTGCCGAGGACCACGCGGGTGACCCCGGGGGCACTCAGGGAGGTGCTCTGCACACCCGAAACCGTGGCCCTGCCCATCGGTGAAGAACGAGACCATAGGGCCGAACAGGAGCATGGCTCCCACCGCGAACACCAACATGAAGAATGTCGAGCGCAGCGTGCGGATTCTGATCCACTCGGAGTGCAGCACACGAGCCTGGGTGACGTGGCCACGCGCGGCCCGAGGAGGGCGGATGGATTCCGTACTCATGCCGCACACCCCGCCCGGCCGCCAGCGGACCCAGCCGCCATGGCTCGTCGGTTCGTACCGGCACCGAATTGCGCGACGCTCTGCGCGTGAACTCCTCGACAGAGGTGTCCGCGATCAACCGACCGCGCCCGATCACGATGAGGTGTTCAGCGGTCAGTGCCATCTCGCTCATCAGATGGGAGGAGACCAGAACCGTACGGCCTTCACGCCAGCAGGTGGTTGAGCGCGGACCGGCCGGTGTGCACAGAACGGGCCTCCAGCATGGCCCCGACCTCACGCAGCGGAGCGCGGTGTGCGGCGTAGGGCTTCCCGTTGACAGTGACCTGGCCGGAATTGGGAACGTCCAGGCCCAGGATCATCCGCATCGTGGTGGACTTGCCAGCGCCGTTCGGCCCGAGGAGTCCGGTGACGAGGCCGGGCCGGACGGTGAAACTGAGATCCGCCACAGCGGTCTTCTCCCCGTAAAGCTTGGTGAGTGCTCGGGCCTTGATCATCGGGTCATCCTCGTCACAGGGGCCGGTGGATTCGCCACCACGCTAGGTCGGCGGGCCCGGCAAGGGCTTGAGTCCACGAGCTGACATCACCGCGGAGGAACTACAACCCCAGGTGGAACGCGCTCCACCCACAGGCGTAGCGAGGGCTGCCACGTCGGCCCGACCGCTTCACCCCGCAGTCGTAGACGGGCTGCCCGCCCGCCGTTTGCCCGGAGCGGCCAAGCCCGGGAGGAACCACTGGTCAGCTGGCTGGCTGAAGCGTTGACCGCCCTCCGGGGCGCACGGAGACAACACGGGCAGGAGAGACCCCACCAAGAACTGACGCGCCGGGCTGACCGTGCGGCCTAGCGTCGAGATGGCGCGGTGAGACCTGTGATCGCAACGGGTCGTGCACCTCACCCGAACGTCACCCCAGCGCGGCTCGGTCGTGCCCAGCACAGCGCAAGACAAGAGGAGAACGCGATGCGTCGACGAAGGATGGCCGCGACCGTGGCCCTGGCAGGAACCGCTTTGATCGGTCTGCCGTCGTGCGCCCCCGTTGCGGCAGACGCGGCCGGCCCCGGCCCACTCGCCCGGTTCCAGCAACAGAAGGTCACCTGGCATGGCTGCAAGACCGGCCCGGACGACGCAATCGGCCAGGAACTGGACGACGCGAAGGCCCAGTGCGCTGAGGTCATGGTGCCGTTGGACTACAGCCATCCGGACGGACGGACAATCAAGGTCGCGATGTCCCGGCTGAAGGCCGCTGACCCCAAACACCGGAGAGGGACCCTCCTGTACAACCCCGGCGGTCCAGGCGTGCCCGCGATGTACCTCGCACTGATGGTCAAGAAGGCCGAGCCCACCGTCGCGGCCCGATACGACCTGATCGGGATGGATCCCCGGTTCGTCGGCCGCAGCACCCCAATGAACTGCAAGTGGCCCGCCACCAGCATCGGCTCCGCCGGGCCGGACCGGAGCACCTTCGACCGAAGCGTGGCGCTGGCCAAGGACCTGGCATCCCGCTGCGCCGGCCACCGGGACGTGCTGCCCCATGCGTCCACCCGTAACACCGCCCGGGACATGGACGTGATCCGGGCAGCCCTCGGCGAGTCGAAACTGTCCTACCTCGGCTCGTCGTACGGCACCTACCTGGGCGAGGTCTACCTGCAGCTGTTCCCACGCCGCGCCGACCGGGTTGTTCTCGACAGCGCCCTGAACCCCGATCTCTACGGCCCCGACCTGACAAGCACCTCGGGGCCTGCCGCGACCGCGGTCCTGAAGAACTGGGCAGCGTGGGCGGCGCACCACCACGGCGACTATCACCTGGGCGCCACTACCGCCGAGGTCCTGGCCACGGTGGAACGGATCAATCAGACCGCCAATCGGGGACCGCTGCGAGTGGGCAGCCACCGCATCGACAGCCACGTGCTGCCCCAGCTCCTGTGGAACGTCACCGCCGGGGACAGCAACGAGCTGTATGCCGCCTACGCGGCCGACGTCCGGGACCTCAGCGACGCCGCCCGCGGCATCAAGGTCACACCCAATGAGCGACTGGAGAGTGTCCTGACCGGTCTGTCCGTTACGGACACGGACGGTTCGGCCAGTGTCCAGACGGCGATCCAGTGCGCGGACCGGGCCGCGTCGTCCCGTGACCCCGAGACCTATTACCGGGACATCCAGGCCCACCGCTCCGATGAGCCGCTGTTCGGACCGCTGACCCGCAACATCACCCCCTGTTCGTTCTGGCCGACTGCGCCCGCAGAACCTGCCACGAAGGTCCACAACCGGGTCCCGGTCCTGATGGTGGGTGCTGCCGGCGACCCGGCGGCCGTCTATTCGGGGCAGCAGGTGGCACACGGGGCCTTGGCCGGCTCCCGCCTGGTCACCCTGCGCGGCGCCTTCCGCCACACCGTGTACGCAGGACTCTTCGCCCCGCAGAACCAGTGCATCGACGACACCGTCAACCGCTACCTGATCGACGGCAAACTGCCCAGCACCGATGCCACCTGTCCCATCACGCCATCGCCCAGCGAGGGCTGAGGTTGCGACCGCACTGAAGACGAGCCACTCCGACCGTAGAAGGCCTGGTGGTGGACGTGCGTCCGGACGAGCGGATCGAGCCGGATGGCGCGACGAGGTTCGCCGTGACGGCGGCGGCTTGCCGAGCGGTGGGCTTGGACTTCCAACGGGTGGGCACGCCGGAGGGGGTTGCGTCGGTGCCTGGTTCCGCGGAGTGGCCCGTGCTGTTTCTCGACGTCGACGGGCCCCTCATCCCGTTCGGTGCGTCGTCGTCCCGTCCGTCCGCCGACGGGCGGCAGGCCTTTCCGACGGGTTCTGGTCCTCTGACATCCGACGCGAATCCGCTTCTTGAGCGGCTTGACCCCGCGCATGGACCCAAGCTGCGGAGTCTGCCTTGCGAGCTGGTCCGGGCAACGACGTGGATGGAGGAGGCGAACGAGTGTGTCGCGCCGCGGCTCGGGCTGCCCGAACTGCCCGTCCTCGACCGGACCGGGCCGCCGGAGGACGACGCACGCGACGCGCGGATGGGACTGCACTGGAAGACCCGTCCGATCCTCGACCGGGCGGCTGGGCGCCCCTTCGCATGGGTCGACGACGAGATCACCGACAGGGACCGCTTCTGGGTAGCCGCCTGTCACGGCGGGCGCGCCCTGCTCCACCGGGTCGATCCCGGGCGCGGCCTCACCGACGCGGACTACCGCCGCCTCCACGGCTGGCTGAGCGCCTGCTGAGCCTGGAGCGGGGCGGCTTCTCGGCTTCCCCTAACAAGCCTTTTCCTGACGGGCGTTGGCCCCTCGGCCGGCCCGGCAGGGCTGCCGGCCCGGCGTCACGTCGACGCCGTCTCCGGCGGGCAGGAGCGCAGGCCGGTGACGTAGTTGAGCTGGGGGCCGTAGCCGGGGTAGGTCGCCAGGTCGCCGGGCTGGAGTGTCCGGCACGGGACGGACTGGCCGTCGGTGTACTCCACGGTGAGCCTCACCTCGGCGCCACAGCGGTTGTCGACCGTGGTGTACCGCCAGCTCGCGTAGTACTGGACGCAGTCGGGCACGGGGAGGCCTCCGTCCTGGCCCCCGGCCGCACGGGCGGACTGCGCCGGCGTCAGCGCCGTAAGGAGCGCCGCCACGGCGGTCACGCAGCCGACGGCGAGCGGGAGGCGACGTGTGAGGACCATGTCTGAACTCTCCAGAGGGCGAGGTTTGCAATGGCTCGGAATACCGTGCGGAGCAGGAAGGTTGCGGTCGGCCACTCTGGCAGCCACTGCAAGTCTTGCGCAAAATCATGGATGTTCTTTCAGTCGTGGTCCTCCCGTCAACCATTTCGGGGCGAGAACGGGATACCGCCAGCTCACGGACCCACGGCGTACCTGGAGTTGCCGCGCCGTCAGGTGGGCTCGTCCACCACCGCATCCGCGTCGTTTCCCCCGCCGACGACACGGGGCCGGTGAAGAATGCGGTCATCCGCGTGTGGCAGCGTGGAACGCGTCTCCCGGAATACCCGGCGCGGTCCGGCACCAGGACGACCGACACCGCCCGAAGCAGAGGAGGATCCCCGTCGAAGCCGCCGCCGGGACGACGAGGAACTGGCCGACATCGACCGGTTTTCCCGGCAGTACCCGCTGCAACAGCCAAGCATCCAGCTGGCCCGCCCTCCGGCCCGCGCGGCGCGCCGCGCGCCGTGACGGAGCACGGAAGCGACCACCGTACGACTCACCGCAGGAAGTTGATCTCATGACCGACAAGCTCACCGTAGGCGTCCTGGGTACCGGCATCATGGGCGCGGCCATGGCCCGCAACCTCGTCCGGGCCGGGCACAGGGTCCGGGTCTGGAACCGCACCCGCGACAAGGCCGAGCCCCTGGCCGGCGACGGGGCACTCGTCGTCGGCACCCCCGCCGACGCCGTGCGGGACGCCGACGTCGTCCTGACGATGCTGTACGACGGTGCGGCCGTTCTCGACGCGATGCGGCAGGCGGCCCCCGGCCTCCGCGCCGGCACGGCCTGGGTGCAGTCGACGACCGCGGGAATCGACGCGATCGGCGACCTGGCCGCGCTGGCCCGCGAGCACCGGCTGGTGTACTACGACGCCCCGGTGCTCGGCACCCGACAGCCCGCGGAGGCCGGGCAGCTGCTGATCCTGGCCGCGGGCCCGAGCCAGGACCGGAAGGCCGTCACCCCGGTCTTCGACGCCGTCGGCAGCCGTACGGTGTGGACGGGCGAGGACGGCGCGGAAGGCAGCGCCACCCGCCTCAAGCTCGTGGCCAACAGCTGGGTCATCGCGGCCACGAACGCGACCGGTGAGGTCCTCGCGCTGGCGAAGGCGCTCGGCGTGGACCCGCAGGGCTTCTTCGACGCGATCGCAGGCGGTCCCCTCGACATGGGCTACCTGCACGCCAAGGCGGACCTCATCCTGACCGGCCGGCTGACACCGCCCGCCTTCGCCGTGTCCACCGCCGCCAAGGACGCCCGCCTCATCGTCGAGGCGGGCCGGCGCAACGGCATCCGCCTGGACGTCGCCGCCGCCGGGGCCGAACGCCTCGCCCGCGCCGCCGCGCAGGGGCACGGCGACGAGGACATGGCCGCCGCGTACTTCGCCAGCTTCGAGGACGACGCCGACGCCTGAGCACAGTCGGTTCGGGCCGCCGGAGCCGGTCCGCCGCGTAATCGAAGGCGTCCCGGCATGCACGAGGGCCCGGCAGCGTCGGCTGCCGGGCCCTCGTCTTCGCGTAGCGGGGACAGGATTTGAACCTGCGACCTCTGGGTTATGAGCCCAGCGAGCTACCGAGCTGCTCCACCCCGCGTCGTTGACTCCACCCTACGCCACGGATCGCCTGGCGTTGACCAGTGCCGGGCCGGACGCTCCCTGTGCGGCATCCGGGGCCCCGCGCCCGGCCGATCGAGCCGGGAAGCCCACGGCTCACGCCTCGGTGGTCCGATCCGCGCCGGTGGCGGGGGACGACGGCCCGGCCTTCGCCGTGGCGGGGCTCGACCGGCCGACGGGCAGGAGTTCGGTCGTGACGAACGCGACCACGGCCGACAGGATCACCACGGGAATCGTCTCGGTGCTGCCGAGCAGCAGGACCACGAGCACGATGCTGCTGACGGGCAGCCGTAGGACGGTCGCCGCAGCCGCCGCCAGGCCCGCTGCCACTGCGGGTACGACGCCGAAGCCGGGCAGGGGCGACAGCAGCACCCCCGCCGCCGCGCCGAGGAACAGGGCGGGAAAGACGGGGCCGCCCCGGAGACTGCCCAGGCACAACGTGTAGGCGGCTCCCTTGAGCACCACGACGGCCAGCAGGGCGCCGACTCCCCAGGCATGGGGATCGGACGCCATCGTGGCCAGCGTGGCCTGACCCGAGGACGCGACCTCCACGGGTGAACGGTCCGTGATCACCGCGTAGACAGCCGCGCAGCCGCCCGCGGCGACCGCGCAGAGCACCGTCCCGGAGAGTGTGCGGGCCGCCACGAACGCGGCGGTGAGCCGCCCGCCCGCGATCACGGCGTGCAGCAGTACGCCGATGCAGACGGCCATCAGAACCGACCACACGACGTCCCCGACGTCCAGCCGCGCGGGAGGCTCCGGAAGGGAGAGGGCGAGACTTCCCGTCTCCAGCCCCGTCCAGCGGCCGAACCCGGTGAAAACCAGCGCGCCCACCCCGCTCGACAGCAGCGCCGGGAGCATCACGGCGACCAGCTGCGGTCCGCCCACGCCGGCCACCTCGATGAGGAGCACCGCGGCGATCAACGGGTTGCCGAAGATCGCCGCGATCGCGGCGGCGGCACCGGCCGATGCCAGCAGAGCGGTGCTCTGGGCAGTGGCGGGCGCGCGGGCGAGGTCCCGGAAGAGCAGCGCCAGCCCGCCGCCGAGCGCGATCAGCGGTGCTTCCGGTCCGAGGACGGCGCCGAGGGGCAGGCTCGCCACCGCCGCGATCAGTACGCCGGGCAGCGTCGCCGGTGCCGTCCTGCCCGCGTGGAGGCCCGACGCCGGGATGTGGCCGCCCGCTCCGCGCAGGTGGGTGGCGACCAGTCCCACGACGAGCCCGGCGATCAGCAGCAGCGGCAGCGGCCACCACCACGGGGGTGAGTGCCGGCCCAGGGCCTCGGGCAGGTCGGCCCAGAGCAGGTGCTCGAGTTCGTGGAGACCGGCGAGGAACCCGAAGGCCACGAGGGACACCGGAATGCCGAGCAGCGCCGAGAACACCAGCGCCTTGAGGTAGCCGGGGGCCCGCAGCATGTTCCGGAGGAGGTCCGCCTCCGCGGGCTGAGCCGACGGCTCTCCGCTCTTGCCGGCCCCGCCGGTCACGGTGCGCCTGCCGCGGAACGCGCGGCGGATCCCCGCCGTGGCGAGGGGCGGATCGGCACAGGCGTCGTGGCTGGTGACGGTGCGTCGCCGACGGGCGGTCGGGGGGTCCGCTCTGACGGGTGCGATGCCATGAAGCGCTCCTGGCGTCCGGTGCCCTGGGGCGTGCTCGGCGGCCGGTCCGCCGCTTCTTCAGGAGATACGTCCGCCGTGCTTCCCGCGACCCGGGGGTGGCCGGCCGGATGCGCCGGGCGTGGTGCCGGGGCATGCGGAACGCCGGTCGCGCGTGTGCCGGGTCGAGGGCGCTTCTTCGGGGGCCCCGGTGATGCCGTCCGCCTCCGAGATGCGGGACCCGGCCCCGAGGCACAGATTGGTAGTAGCCCGATCGGCGTAGCAGAACTCGCCTGTCGGGTCGGCCGTACCCAGTGAAGGAGCGCACTATGACGAGTCATGTGAGCCAAGCCCGCCCGCATACGGGGCGACGGTCGGAGGCACGTGCCTTCGTCGGCGGGTGGACCGTCTTCGCCGCCGTCCTGATGATTTTCGGCGGGCTGATGGCGGTCTTCGCGGGCATCGCCGCCATCGCCAATGACGACGTCTTCGTCAATACCCGGAACTACGTCTACGAGTTCGATCTGACCGGCTGGGGCTGGGTCCACCTGCTGCTGGGGGCCGTCGTCTTCCTGGCGGGGTGCGCGCTCTTCCAGGGCGCCACGTGGGCCAGGGCCGTGGGCGTCGTACTGGCGGGGCTGAGCATGCTCGCGAACTTCCTGTGGCTCCCGTACGCCCCGCTCTGGGCACTGGCCCTGATCACCATCGACGGTTTCGTCATCTGGGCGCTGTGCGCACCCCGTAACCGGGAGGACTGATCCGGCCCGGCCCCACCACAACACCCGCTTGGGCGGCGGCGAAGGGCCCGGGGCACCGAGCAACTGCTCGGTCCCCCGGGCCTTTTGGCATCGGCGAGCTGCCCGCCCGGCACCACTGACCCCGAACCGGAGAACGGATACCCTCTCGCCGGGGCGAACACACGCCCCCAACACCCCCGGAGCAGCACACTCTTGGAGATGAGCCGGGCGCTGAAGCAGTCCCCCGTCGTCACCGCGGCACGTCGTCGAAGCGGTGACGGCATCTCATGACCGGAACGAGGAGCCCCATGCGCAGAGCTGTCGTCATCGGAGCCGGACTGGGCGGTGTGCTGGCGGCGGCGGCGCTGTCCCCGGTCGTCGACGAGGTGGTCGTACTGGACCGTGACGAGCTGCCCGACGGCCCCGAGCAGCGAAAGGGGGTCCCCCAGGGGCGTCACGCCCACCTGCTGATGCCCGGTGGCCTGGCGGCCATGGAGGACCTGGTGCCGGGGGCCGGCGTGCGCAAGCATCTGCTGGCCGCGGGCGCCCACGAGATCTCCCTCAGCTCGGGCATGGTGGTGCTGACCCCGGAGGGCTTCTTCCACCGCTGGCGCCACGACCGCCATCACATGATCACGTGCAGCCGGGCCCTGCTGGACTGGGTCGTGCGCAGGGCGGTCGTCGACAGCACGCCCCATGTCGAGATGCGCCGGGCGCAGGTCGTCGGACTCACCGGCAGTGCCGCGAGAGTGGACGGCGTCCGCACGGCCACCGCGTCCGGTGAGGCGGAACTGCGCGCCGACCTCGTGGTCGACGCGAGCGGATGCGGCTCGCGCATCATCGGGTGGCTGGCCGGCCTCGGGATCACCGGGATCGAGGAGAGGAGCGTCGACTCCGGCCTCGTCAACGCGACCCGGATCTACCGCACGCCTGCGGGGGCCGAGCTGTTCCCCCTGACCATGGTGCAGGCGAATCCGTACGTGTCACGACCGGGCCGCAGCGCCGTGATCGTGCCGATCGAGGGCAACCGCTGGATGGTCAGCCTCGCCGGAACCCGGGGCGGCGAACCTCCGGCCGATCCCGACGGGTTCCTGAAGTACACGCTGGACCTTCCGCACCCCATCGTGGGCCGGCTCATTTCCGGCGCCGAACCGCTCACCGAGGTGTCCATCAGCCGTAGTACCAGCAACTCCCGCCGCTACCTGGAGAAGTCGCGGCGTTGGCCGGAGGGGCTCGTCGTCCTCGGGGACGCGCTGGCCACCTTCAACCCGGCGTACGGGCAGGGCATGTCCGTGGCCGCGCTCGGGGCCGGGGCCCTGGCCCGCGAACTACGGCAGGCAGGCCCGGCCGCTCCCGGCTTCGCCCGCGCCGTCCAGCGCGCCGCGGGCCGGCACGTGGAAACCGCGTGGAGCCTGGCAGTGGGCCAGGACGTCCTCTTTCCGCAGGTGCGCGGTGGCACGGCCACGCTCGTGGACCGCCTCGCCGCCCGCTACTCGCGGCGCCTCACGCGGGCGGCGACCGGCTCGTACAGCGTGGCGTCCGCGTTGTGGGACGTGACCGGCCTGGAGGCGGGACCCGCCCGTCTCCTGCGTCCCGGCGTCGTCCTGGCGGCCCTCGCCGGCCCCCCGCTGCCCGCGCCGGCCGGGCCGCCGCTGACCGCGCGGGAGCGGGAGATCCTGCACGCCCTCGACCGCACGTCCGGTGGCTGAAGGACCGGGCGGGGCCGCCCGGAACGGGACGACATCGCTCCGCCGGTGACGGGCGGGCGCCGGCCGTTGCGGCAACGAACCCCCGGTGCGGGCCGGGCATCGCGCCCGCGTCACCCTGGCCCATAATCCCGGGCATGATCACCATTCACCTGAAGTACGAGATCGACGCCGACAGAATCGGGGACTTCGAGGAGTACGGCCGCCGCTGGGTCGGACTCGTCAACCGCTTCGGCGGGACCCACCACGGCTACTTCCTGCCCAGCGAGGGCGACAGCGACGTCGCCTACGCCCTGTTCTCCTTCCCCAGCCTCTCGGCGTACGAGCAGTACCGCACGGACAGCAAGTCCGACCCGGAGTGCCAGGAAGCCTTCGAGCTGGCCCGCACAACGCGCTGCATCAAGCGGTACGAACGACGCTTCCTCCGGCCGCTCGACGCCCCGCGGTAGGCGGGGCGGCACGGCCCGTCCCGGCGCGTCGTCCGTGCCGCGTCGCATACCCGGCCGGTGTCCGGCAGCATGGGCCGCTGAGCAAACCGCAACGTGCGGGCAGGCGCCTCGCTTCCGGCCCGCGCCCCACCGCACGTCGCTCGGAACAGGAGACACTCCGGATGGCCGCAACCGATGTCACCTACGCCGTCACCGGCGCCTCCGGGCGTCTGGGAGGACGCGTGGCCCGCCGGCTGGCGGAAGCAGGGATTCCGCTGACGTTGCCCGCCCGCACCCCCGAGCGGGTTCCCGTCCTGCCCGGTGCCACCGTCGTCCCCGGTGCCTACGGCGACCGGGACGCCGTCGTGCGCGCCCTGCGCGGTGTCGACCGGGTCCTGATGGTCTCCGCCTCCGAGGCGCCCGACCGGCTGGCGCAGCACCGCGCCTTCGTCGACGCCGCCGCCGAAGCCGGCATCGGGCATCTGGTGTACATCTCGTTCTACGGAGCGGCACCGGACGCCACCTTCACCCTGGCCCGCGACCACTGGCACACCGAGCAGCACATCCGCTCGAGCGGCCTCGCGCACACCTTCCTGCGGGACAACCTCTACGCCGACTTCATGCCCGCGCTGGTCGGCGACGACGGCTTCATCCGCGGTCCCGGCGGCACGGGACGCGCCGCCGTCGTCGCCCAGGACGACATCGCCGAGGCCGCCACCACGGTCCTCACCCACGCGGACGAACACGCCGGTGCCGTGTACGACCTCACCGGCCCGCAGGCCCTGACGCTCGCCGAGATCGCCGCCGTACTGACCGGGGCGACCGGCCGTACGGTCGGCTACGAACCCGAGACGATCGAAGAGGCGTACCGCTCACGCGCCGCGCACGGCGCCCCCGACTGGCAGCTCGACGCCTGGGTCTCGACGTACACGGCCATCGCCGCGGGAGAACTCGACGATGTCACCGACCACGTCCCGCGTCTCACCGGGCGTCCGGCCACCTCCCTCGCCGGGCTCCTCCGCCGCGACGGTGCCGCCTACTGAGCGCGGGTTTCGCCCCTCTCCCGGCGTCGGAAGACCCGCGCCTGGGAATAATGGCGAGGTGCCCCACTCCGAGGACCCGTCCCTCGCGGTCGACGGTCGCGGCAATGCCCTGGTCTCCTTCACGCGCGGGAGCGAAGGCGCGCCACCGTCGGACGCGCCGCTGCCGGCGGCGTTGGCCGCCGTCTGGCACGCCGACCGTGTCCTCGTGGTCTTCGATCGGTTCCGGCAGAGCTGGGAACTGCCCGGTGGCCGCATAGAAGAAGGCGAATCCCCCCGTCAGGCGGCCGCGCGCGAGCTGCTGGAGGAGAGCGGTCAGGTACCCGACGGACCGTTACGGTTCGTCGGCTACGCGGGCTTCGTACTCGCGCCCGACCAGCGAGCCGAGTACGCGGCGCTGTTCGCGGGCCGCACGACCGGTATCCGGGACTTCCAGGCCACCGAGGAGATCGCGGCCATCCGCTGGTGGAACCTCCGGGAAGTCCTCCCGGGGCGTGTACAGCCCCTGGACGCCCACCTCGCCCGGCTCACGCGCGCATCGGGCTCCGGCCTCTCCCTCGATCCACGGCGAGGTTGAAACCCGGGCCGGCGGCACGTCGAAGACACCTCTGCGCCCTGTCCGGCAGGCGGCACGCCGGCGGACATGACCCCTTCGGGACGGGGCAGCACAGAAGGTGACCCGGGCGCCGGTCGTCACTCTCGCCGGTCCGGCCGCCACGCGCGTCGCTCCGCCGCATCAACGGCACGACCTGGAAAGTGTGAGCCGTGACCCTGACACCACCGCCCTTCGACAAGGAACTCGCCGTCGCACTCACGGAGTTCGTTCCGCTGCCGTTCACCCTCGACATGGTGCGCGACAGCCGGGAGACCGGAGCCGCGTTCCGGCCCACCGACGAGACGCTGAGCCGTGACGGCGCCTTCGCGGTGGAGGACCGGCGGGTGCCCGGTCCTCCCGGCGCCCCTGACGTCTCCCTGCTCATCTGCCGTCCCACCGGTGCCGAAGTCCCGCTTCCCGTCGTGTACTTCGTGCACGGCGGGGGCATGGTCACGGGCGACAACCGGGTCGGTGTCGACGCTCCGCTGAGCTGGGCGGAGGAGCTGGGCCTGGTGGTGGTGTCGGTCGAGTACCGTCTGGCTCCCGAGAACCCGCACCCCGCCCCGGTCGACGACTGCTACGCGGGTCTTGAGTGGACCTCCCGCAACGCGCGGCTCATCGGCGGGGACGCCGGCCGGGTCGTCGTGGCCGGCCAGAGCTCCGGCGGCGGCCTGGCCGCCGCCCTGGCCCTGCGCGCCCGCGACGAGAACGGTCCCCGGCTGGCGGGCCAGCTTCTGATGTGCCCGATGCTCGACGACCGCAACGACTCCTACTCCGCCCGGCAGATGGCCGGGCACGGCATGTGGGACCGGACCTCCAACGACACCGGCTGGACCGCTCTGCTGGGTGACCGCCGGGGCTCCGACGACGTCTGCGCCTATGCCGCTCCCGCCCGCGCCACCGACCTGTCCGGTCTGCCGCCCGCCTTCATCGACGTGGGCTCCGCGGAGACCTTCCGCGACGAGGACATCGCGTATGCCGACGCGATCTGGCGGGCGGGCGGCGAGGCGGAACTCCATGTGTGGCCCGGGGGCTTCCACGGCTTCGACGCACTGGCGCCGGAGGCGGCGCTCTCCCGGGCGGCGCGCGCGGCCCGTACGGCCTGGCTGCGGCGCCTGCTCGGGTGCTCGCCCTGACCCCGGTCGGGTCCGAGAAGGCGGCGCGGTGTCGGGCGTCGGGGTGTCGGGCTTCGCGGTGTCGGGCTTCGCGGTGTCGGGCTTCGCGGTGTCGGGCTTCGCTGCGGGCGGCGGGGCTCGCGGAGCCGTCAGCCAAGGACGCCGCCGCCCCGGGCGACCGCCCCAGGCAGCGGGCACGCGGAGCCGTCAGCCAAAGACGCCGCCGCCCCGGGCGACCGCCCCAGGCAGCGGGCACGCGGAGCCGTCAGCCAAAGACGCCGCCGTCCCGGGCGACCGCCGAGGACGCCGCGGTGTCGGGCGTCGGGGTGTCGGGCTTCGCGGTGTCGGGCTTCGCTGCGGGCGGCGGGGCTCGCGGAGCCGTCAGCCGCGAGCACCGCCGTCCCGGGAGCCGCCGCAGGCTGCGGGCTCGCGGAGCCGTCACCCGAGGGCACCGCCGTCCCGGGCGACCGCCCCAGGCAGCGGGCTCGCGGAGCCGTCAGTCGAGCGCGTCGAGCAACTCGCGCTCACGCGAGGCGCTGAGGCCCGCGCGTCGTTCCCGGTCCAGTCCCTGCTCGCGTTCCCACCGCAGTGTGTCGGCCAGCATCTCCGTCCGGGGCCGGTGACGCAGTCCCGCCGCCCGCGCGGCGGCCCCGCTGCGGGCCGACCACCCCTCCCAGCCCGGTTCGGCCAGCCACATCGGCAGCGACTCGGCACCCATGTACTGGGCCACACCGTGCGCGAGCAGCCAGGCCGGGTCGGCGCTGACCACCGGTCCGGTGTGGCCGCCGGCCTCCCGGGACAACGTGATCCACTCCCCCAGCGGAACGACCGGCCCGACGGCGTCGTAGGTGCCGGTGGTCCCGCTCTGCGCGGCGTCCAGCAGCCAGGCGGCGAGATCCCGTACGTCGATCGCCTGGGTCGGCAGCGCGGGAACGCCGGGGACCAGCATCGGCCCGTGCGGATCACGTGCGGCCCGGGCCGCCCAGTAGCCGGAGCGTCCGCTGTGGTCCCCCGGGCCCCCGATGAGACCGGCGCGGGCGACGAGGAGGCGGTCGCCGACGGCGGCGGTCGACGCGTGCTCGCAGGCGGCCTTCGCCTCCCCGTACAGCGAGCGGTCGGCCTCGCTCCGGTCGGTCGGGGCGAGGAGTTCCGTGGATTCGTCCGCGTCCGGCGTGGCGTGCGTGGCGTAGGCGCTGACGGAGGAGACGTAGGTCCAGTGCCGGGCGCTGCCGCCGAGTGCGTCGAGCGCCCCGCGGACGAAGCCGGGCTGCCAGGACACCTCCATGACCGCGTCCCAGGCGCGGTCGGCCAGCGGCTCGTACGCCGACGGCTCGCTCCGGTCGGCGGCCACCAGGGTCGCGCCGTCCGCGACCGTGCCGCTCTCGCCGCGGGCGAGGCACGTCACCCGGTGGCCGCGCTCGACGGCCTGCCGTGCCAGCTCGCGTCCCAGCCATGCCGTTCCGCCGAGAATCAGGATCTCCATTCCGCCACCCAACCACCGGGGACGGCGAGCACCCAAGGGACTTAGCCGACAGCAGATCACCCATGAGATGCAACCGTTGGGTTGCACGACAGTTCATGACGTGCAACTCTGGAGTTGCATCCAATCGTGGCACTGAAGGAGTCGGCTCATGAGTGAGGACCGGATCGAACGCGAGACGCTGATCGAGGCTCCCCTGGAGCGGGTGTGGTCCCTGGTGGCCCAGCCCGGATTCTGGGTCGCCGAGAAGGCGAGCCTGCCCGGCACCGTGGCCAGGGAGGGCGAGACGATGGTGGCCAGGAACGCCGAGCACGGCGACTTCCCGGTGCGGGTGGAGAAGGTCGAGCCGCCGACGTACCTGGCCTACCGCTGGACCAGCGCCTTCCCGGGAGAGGAACTGCGCGAGGACAACAGCACCCTCGTGGAGTTCACGCTGGCCCAGGAGGGCGAGCGGACCCGGCTGCGGGTCGTCGAGAGCGGGTTCACGGCGCTGGCCGGATCCGAGGACCTGCGCATTCGCAATCACAAGGACCACAGCGAAGGCTGGCCCCTGGAGCTCGACGCGCTCAAGACGCGCGCGCAGCAGTCCGTGTGACCGAGGAACGTGACGGCGGTGCCGCGGCGGTCGACCACGTCCTCGCCGCGCTGGCCGACGCCACCCGGCGGCAGTTGCTCGACCTGCTCGCCGCCCAGGGAGAGGCCACGGCTACGACGCTCGCCGAACGGCTGCCCGTGTCGCGGCAGGCGGTGGTCAAGCACCTCGCCGTGCTCGACGCCGCCGGGCTGGTCTCCGGCGGGCGCGTCGGACGCGAGGTCCGGTACGCCGTGCGGCCCGCGGCCCTGGACGCGACGGCACGGTGGATGGCCGCGCTCGCCAACGACTGGGACCGACGGCTGGCGAACATCAAGCGCGTCGCCGAGGCGGCGGAGCGGGAGAAGGGAGACGACGACCGCTCACCGGACCGGCCTGCCTGAGGAACGCGACCAGCGGCGGCGGGGCCGGGTCCCGGAGGCTTACGCCCAGGTGCTCCTCCGGGTGCGGCCGCCGCAGGCCGCACCCGGAGGAGCAGCGGCGACGGTCCGCGGACGAATCCCGCGACCGTTCTGATCTCCGGGCCGTTCCGGCGTGACTGGTACCGCTTACGGGGCGGCCGGGTTCGCGAGGACCGGGCGCGCAGGTGTCCCGGGTGGCTCCGATGATCCGGGGTAGACGGACGTCCACGCAACCGACCGCACCTCGGGCGTCCGTCGCCCGACGTACTCAGGGAGGCTCGTTGGCCGCCGTCCTGCTGTGCCTCTTCCCGCTCGTGGGCCTGGTGCGGGTGGTCCGGGCGCAACCGCTCCGGAAGGCCGACCGGCCCGGGCAGCGGCCGTTCGCCTGGGACTGCGACGCCACCGGGCCGACGCGCAAGGGCCATCCGATGACGCGGATCTCCGGAGCGGTGTTTCTCGCGTTCGCCGCCCGGATGCTCGTCCAGAATCTCCAGGGACAGTGACGGCAGCCCTCAGCGAGCCCGACGCCCCTGCCGCGGCAAGGGACGTCCACGTTAGGAGCTTTTTGTGACCACCTTCATCATCACCGTCCCCGGCACCCTCGTCCACGGCGTCACGGACGACGCACGCTCCGAAGTGGTGCGCAGGCTGCGCCCGCAGGACCCGAAGAACACGGAGCTGGGCGAGAGCGAGGAGCTGAACCTCCTCACGGTCGAGGACGGCGGCATGTTCTCGATCCGGCTCGAAGTGGATGCCGCGGACCAGTCGAGCGCGGAGGCCGAGGCGGTACGCCTCGTAGCCGGGGCGCTGAGGGCCAGCGGGATCGCGGAGACGGACGCTCCCCTGGGACCGGCCTCGGTCACCGGCATCGACCGCGAGTTCTAGGGGCCTGTCTGACAATTCCCGTCGTCGCCCGGAGGGCGGCCTCGCGGCGTCAGGTGCGTGCTCTGGGGGTCCCCCCGGCCGGAGGCTGGGGAGTGCCGGGCGTAGAGCCTCGTACTGGACGTACTTGGGTCTGCGCCCGGTGCGGCGAGAGTGCGTGCATGGCGTCGCGAGGCAGACGGGAATTGTCGGACAGGCCCTATCCGGCGACGTCCGGGTCAGCACTGATTCGCGCGGGTGCGGCGGTGGCCCGTCCCGGCCGAGTCCGGCGGGTCGGTGCCCCCGGGGCCGGTACGGCGGTCGCGGCGCCAGTCGAGCACGGCGGCCGCCAAAGCCCCCAGCAGGGCGAGGATCCCCGTGCCGACGGCCACCGCCACGGCCGTGCGGTAGTCGTGGGCGCTCGATCCGAGCACCAGGTAGAAGAGCCCGGGAAGCGCCGCGGTACCGACCGCACCGCCCAGACGCTGGCCCGTCTGCAGGGCACCGCCCGCCGCCCCGGCCATACGGACCGGGACGTCGCGCAGGGTCATGGTGACGTTCGGCGAGATCACGCAGCCGCTGCCGATCCCGCCGATGAGGAGGGCGGGCGCCGCGCACCAGGCGGCCGCCTCCGCCGGCGCGAACCTCAGGACCAGGGCCGTCGCACCCAGACCGAGTACGACGCCGGTCAGCCCGAGGACGGTCAGCAGCCTGCCCAGCCGTTCGACGAGCCGTCCCGCGACGACCGCCGCCGCCGCCGAGCCGACGGCGAAGGGGGTCACCGCGAGACCGGACCTGAGCGGCGAGTAGCCGAGTCCGTTCTGGAAGAACAGCGCGAAGACGAGCCACACGCCGCTGAACCCGACGAAGTACAGCGCGGCGATGCCCGCGCCGGCCGCGTAACCGCGGGCCTCGGTGAAGAGCCTCGGATCCAGCAACGGCTCTCCGTCCTGCGCCGCGACCCGCCTCTCCCAGCGCGCGAACCCGGCCAGGAGCGCCAGTCCGGCGGGGAACAGCCACCAGAGGCGTCGTATCCCGCCCGCCTCGGCGAGGACCAGCGGCAGCATGACCGCCAGCACCCCGGCACCGAGCAGGGCGACGCCCGGCAGGTCCAGGTGTCCCCTGCGGCCCGGGGCCACGCGCGGCAGGAGCCGGCTGCCGAGCAGCAGCGCGAGCACACCCACGGGGACGTTGACGTAGAAGATCCACCGCCATCCGCCGGGGCCGTCGGCGAGGGCCAGGATCAGGCCGCCGGTCACCGGGCCCACGGCGCTGGAGATCCCGACCGTGGCGCCGAACAGGCCGAAGGCACGGCCCCGCTCCGCCCCCTTGAACATCTGCTGGATGAGGGCCGAGTTCTGCGGGGCCAGGCAGCCCGCGGCGATGCCCTGGGCGAGCCGGGCCGCCACCAGCAGCGTGATGGAGGGGGCGGCGCCCGCCGCGGCACTGCACACCACGAAGGCCGCCAGCGCCCACAGGAAGACACGGCGCCGGCCCACCGCGTCACCGATCCGTCCGGCCGTCACCAGCGCCAGGGCGAACGCCAGCGCATAGCCCGAAACGACCCACTGCACGGACGCCGCCGAGGCGCCGAGCTGCCGCTGCATCGAAGGCAGCGCGACCGCGACGATCGTGACGTCGAGCAGGGTCATGAACCCGGCCACCAGGGTGGCCCACAGGGCCCGCCACCGGCGCGGGTCCGGCCGGTCGGCCGTCCGCGTCCGGCCCCTGACCTGGTCACCCGCCCGCGCACCGCGTTTCACACCTGCCCCTTCCCACAAGACACGCCCGTACGGAACGGGAGCCGGGCGCCGTATCCACTTATGCGTCACCCGCACACACCGGCCCAAACAAACCCAAAGGGAAAGCGCCGCCCCGCCTGGACGGGGAGGTGACCGGCGGCGGGCGTTCGGGGCCTGGAACCCGAGGGGTCCTGACAGAGGTACGGTTGCGGTACCGAGCGCACCTCGCACGCCGTCATCCGTTTCGGCGTCGCCCTCGGGAACGGCAATGGCCGGGCACCTGTGCACCGGCCGGAATCGAGCCGCCCCATGCTTCCCCGCTCGTACTCGCGCTCCGTCTTTCACGTCCCCTTCCGCGGCCCTCGATAGCCGGCATCGCCTCAGCCGTCGACCGCTCCCCGTTCACGGGGACGCACCGCCCCGCACCAGCGACACAGTGAAAAGACGAGGACGCACATGAGCCTGATGAGTCTGGGAGTACTCGCCTCCTCCCGCAAGGAGAACGAGTTCCGGCTGCCCCTGCACCCCCGCCACCTCGACCGCGTCGACCCCGACGTGCGCGAGAAGATCTTCCTCGAACAGGGCTACGGGGTGCGCTTCGGTGTCGACGACGACGCGCTGCGACCACTGGTGGCAGGTCTGCGCACCCGCGAGCAGCTCCTCGCCGAGTGCGACGTCCTGCTGCTGCCCAAACCGGTGCACGAGGACGTCGCCGCGCTGCGTGAGGGCCAGGTGCTGTGGGGATGGCCGCACTGCGTGCAGGACGAGAAGATGACGCAGATCGGCATCGACCGGCGGCTGACCGTCATCGCCTGGGAAGCCATGAACCACTGGACCTCCACAGGTCAGTTCAGTGTCCATGTGTTCCACAAGAACAACGAACTCGCCGGCTACTCCTCCGTGCTGCACGCCCTGCAGCTCGGCGGCCTGACCGGCAGCTACGGCCGGCGCCTGCGAGCGGTGGTCATCAGTTTCGGCGCCACGGCGCGCGGGGCGGTCACGGGCCTGGGCGCCATGGGGGTCTCGGACGTCACGGTGCTGACCCAGCGCGCCGCGGCTGCGGTGGCCTCGCCGATGCCTTCGGTCGTGATGGGGCACTTCGAGGAGCGGGAGGACGATCCGTCCCGCCTCCAGGCGCTCACCCAGGACGGCCCCGTGCCGCTCGCGGAGTACCTGGCCGGGTTCGACATCATCGTCAACTGCATAAGGCAGGACACCGACGCGCCCCTGACGTTCGTCACCGAGCAAGAACTCGCCGGTTTCCGCCAGGGGACGTTCTTCGTCGACGTCTCCTGCGACGAGGGCATGGGGTTCGAGTGGGCGCGCCCCACCACTTTCGCCGATCCGATGCCGACCGTGGGGCCGGGCTGCCACTACTACGGCGTGGATCACAGCCCCTCCCACCTGTGGAACTCGGCGACGTGGGAGATCAGCGAGGCGCTCATTCCCTACCTGCGTGAGGTCATGAGCGGCCCCGCGGCCTGGGACGCCGACACGACGGTCCGCAAGGCCATCGAGATCCGCGACGGCGTCGTCCAGAACCCGAAGATCCTCTCCTTCCAGCACCGGGCGGCCGCCTACCCGCACACCACCGAGGCTCCGGCGCCGCACTCCCCCGCGCAGCGGGCCTGACAGCCCGGCGCCCTGACGAGCCGCCGACGGCAGCGGTTCGTCAGGAGGCGGGATACGGCAGCAGTTCCGCGTCGACCTTCTCCCACACGGCTCGCAACTCGGCCAGCACGGTGGGCTCTTCGGTGGCGCGGTCGGCCTGCTCCCGCGCGTCCCGGGACAGGTCGAAGAGCTGGTCGGCGCCGCCCTTGCCCCGGTAGTACTTCCACTTGCCGCGGCGCACCGCCCGCTCTCCCCGCACCCGCCAGAACAGCTCCCGCTGCGGCGGGGTCTCGCCCCGCAGCAGGTATCCGGCGAGACTGACGCCGTCCAGCGGATGACCGGGATCGGGGCGGGCACCGGCCAGCTCCAGCAGGGTCGCGGTCCAGTCGGGCGAGAAGACCGGCACCTCGCTGACCTGACCGCCCTTCAGACGTGCGGGCCACCGCACCACGGTCGGCACCCGGATCCCGCCCTCCTGGAGGGATGCCTTCTCGCCGGACAGGGGCCACTGGTAGGAGAAGCGCTCGCCGCCGTTGTCGGAACCGAAGAAGACGAGTGTGTCCTCCTCCTGTCCCGACTCCCGCAGCGCCGCCAGGACCTGGCCCACCGAACGGTCGAGGTCCTGCACCATCTCGGTGTACTTCTCGACCGAACCACCGTCGGTGTGCAGCAGCGCCTGCACCCCCTTGCCCGACTTGATACGGCGCACGATCTCGGCGCTCTCCTCCCTGTCGCCGTCGGCGATCCAGGGCCAGTGCGGGGTGGTGAAGTTGAGGTTGAGCAGCCACGGCCGGTCGTGGTCCCGGCGCACGTACTCGCTCGCCCGCTCGGTCAGGATCCGCGTGTAGTACCGCAGGTCCTTGTACTCGGCGTCCCCCTCGTACAGGTCGTACTCACCGCCCAGCCCGAGCTTGGAGTAGTACTCAAGCGCGCCGCCGAAGTTGCCGAAGAACTCGTCCCAGCCCGATTTGGTGGGCGAGTAGTCCGGCAGGTAGCCGCAGTGCCACTTGCCGATCAGGGCGGTCGCGTATCCGGCGCCCCTGAGCAGGGAGGCGAGGGTGGGGTGGGTCGGTTCGAGCCCGTCCGACCTGTTGGCGATCGGCTCGGCCAGGCCGCCCTTCGTACGCCCCGGATAGCGGCCGGTGTACAGGCTGAAGCGGGTCGGCGAGCAGGTCGCGGAGCCCGCGTAGGCGTCGGTGAAGCGCACGCCCTGCCGGGCGAGACGGTCCAGGTGCGGGGTCTTGATGTGGGGCGCGCCGTAGCAGGACAGGTCGGCCCATCCCAGGTCGTCGCCGAGGATGAACAGGATGTTGGGCCGCCGTGCGTGCCTGCCCGCCGCGGCCCGGAAGGGCCGCTCGTGCGGCTGCGCGGCGTCCGCGTCGGCGGGCGTCGCGTGTGCCGTGGTGGCCGGCAGCCCGACGGCGGCGGTGGCGGCCCCGGCGCCTATCGCGCCGCCGAAGGCGCGCCGTGACAGGGCGGATCGGTCGTTCGTGGACGGGGACATGGTGAGGCAACTCCTCGGCGCGGGCAACGGCGGCCGCCCGGCACGCGCTGCGTGACGGCGGCCGTCCCGCGCGGGGTCGGCAGAACGGACGGGGTAAGCCCGAGGCGGGCAGGGGGACAGGCCGGAACGGGCGTGGACGCGGCCGCTCACGGGCGGCGGGAGGCCGCCCGAACGGGGGTCATGCGGTCCGGGCTCAGAGTGCGCAGCAACAGATGGCGCTCGCCAGACGACCGAGATCGACGTGGCGGCGCCGCACGAGCGTGGCGCTGAGGCCACCGGCGAGCTGCATGATCGCGTAGCTTGCCGAAGCCGGACAACACGTGTCAACGCCCGGTCCACAGTGCGGACCGGTGGCGCGGTGAGGTGGGGCTTCTTCCGGGTTCGCCGGGCCGGTTCGGCCCCGCGCGTGCTTGTGGGCCGTGGGGGGGACGGACCCGCAGGACGTCACGACCGTTTCCCGACGGCACCCGACGGCCGGAACATCATCGGTTGGCCGGTAACAACACCCGCTCCCCAAAAGGCAGTTGCTTCACCTCGGCACGCGACGCACCCGGTATCCGCCAATCCGCCCGATGGGGGCGTCGAAGCGGGTGGCATCACGCGGGGAGGGCGACTCGGCTCGCCCGTCCGGCCTGTCGTGCATGAATGCGGGCAGATTCACTCTGTGACGACGTGCTCACAGAGCCATCACCTGATGTGCACTTCAGGCCGCATTCCGTTGCCGGTGTTCCCGACGGGGCAGACGGTGCCCTCGTGGCCTGCCTAGCCTCCCGGCCCATGCGATCCACACAGCAACGACGCCTCGGTCTCGCCGCCACCCTCGCCCTCGTCCTCGCCCTGTTCGGACTCGCCCCGAGCGCGAGCGCGGCCGACCTCGCCCCGGCCGACCTGACGTTCACCACCGACAGCGCCACCACTCAGCCCGGCGGCACGGTGAGGCTCTCGATGACGCTCACCAACAACAAGACCTACGACATCTGGTTCGTCCACCAGACCATCGACCCGACCTGGCTGACCACCCAGCGGCCCGACCTGAAGTACACCTTCACCGGTTGCAGCCTCGCCACCGCCGCCGGCAGCTCCCCCTGTACCGGCACCGGCCCCGCCAACCTCGGCGGCAACTACGGCTCCACCATCCCGCCGGGCCAGAGCCGCACCGTCACGCTGACGCTCCAGGTCGCGGCGGACTCCGGCTGCAACGGCAACATCGGCTTCTACTCGTACTACTACGCCGAGTTCAGCGACACCACGAGCACCGGCGGCGGTCCGGTTTACACGCCCGAGACGCGCGTGCTCTGCCCCTGATCCCGCACCGGCGCCCGCCTCCTGGCGCGCAGCCGTAGATCACGAGAGCACAAGTGGTCACCCAAGGCGGCAGGTTCGTCGCGGACACGCGCGAACCGCCGCCTTCGGTACGTCCGCGTCCTGGGTGACCTAAAACCGATCAGAGGCCACGAAGCCGTGCTGGTCTGAACCACTGGCGGCCCGACCACGCGGACGCCGACGCTCCGCATGTACTCCACGCAGGCACAGTCCGACCCAGGGGCCTCTCCACCACGTCGCGCCGCGGGTCCCCCGAGGGCCACCGGACAGCCGTTCCGGCCGAGGCCCGAGCAGTTCTTCGCCTGCACTTTCCCGTCATGTTTCGCAGCAGCAGCACGAAAACTACACAGAGACATCACTATGTGACGCGACGGATGCGACGACGACCGACGTTCGAGGGGGGCGGCGGCGTGGCGCAAGGGGGTGTTTCCGCTCGATGGAGCGGCGCTCACCCCTGCCCGGGGAGAGGACTTCACCGCATGAAGGGGACCATTCGCACGGCCGCGTTCACCGCGGGCGTGCTCATAGCCTCGCTCGGCCTGCCGGCCGGTGCGGCTCACGCCGATCCCGCCACGCCGCGCATCGATCTGCGGGTCCTGGTCGTGAGGGACGGCGGACCGGCCACGGACGCCATCGCCGCCGAACTGGACACCGCCGGAACGCCGTACACCGAGGTCGACCTGCGGCAGTCCGGCCGGCCCGTGATCGACGCCGGCTTCCTGGCCGACACGGTGGACGGCCGGCCGCGGGCGAAGTTCCAGGCGGTCGTCCTGCCGAACGACAATCCGTTCGCCGCGGACTCCGCCGAAATGGCGGCACTGGCCGCCTACGAGCAGACGTATGCGATCCCGCAGGTCGACGCGTACACCTACGCCCGCCCCGAGGCCGGACTCCAGTACCCGGTCCACGGCGGCTACTCCGGCAGCGTGGACGGCGTACCGGCCGAGGTCACCGCGGCCGGCCGGGCGGGACCCTTCGGCTATCTGGACGGGGCCGTCCCGTTCGAGGACAACTCCTCGACCGTCGGCGAGAGTTACGCCTACCTGTCGACGGCCGTCGCGGGGGCGGACTTCACCCCGTACGTCGACGCGGCCATCCCCGGCCGGACGACGCGGGGTTCGCTGGTCGGTGAGTACCGGCACGACGGGCGGCGCGAACTCGTCGTCACGTTCGTCTACAACCGGTACCAGCGGCAGTTCCGGCTGCTGGCCCGCGGCATCGTGGAATGGATGACCGGCGGCGTTCACCTGGGCGCCTCGCGCAACTACTTCGCGGTGCACGTCGACGACGTCTTCGCCGCCGACGACCGCTGGGACACCGAGCTCAACTGCACGCCCGGCGACGTCGACTGCGCCCGGGGCGAGGGCGTGCCGCGCCCGATCCGGATGACGCCCGCCGACGTCGACCACACCACCGCCTGGCAGACGCGGCGGAACTTCACCCTCGACCTCGCGTACAACGGCGCCGGCAGCGTCGACCACCGGGAGGACAACAACGGCGCCGACCCGCTCGCCGACAAGCTGGTCGACGACCGCGGACGCTTCCGCTGGATCAACCACACCTACACGCATGCCTTCCTCGGCTGCCGGCAGGACGTGACCGTGGTGCCCTGGAAGTGCGCCACCGGCCCGGACGGCAGGACCGCGTGGGTCGGCCGGACCGAGATCTCCGACGAGATCGCCAAGAACCGTGTCTGGGGCCGGGCGGCCGGACTGCCGCTGGACGACGACGAGTTGGTGACCGGTGAGCACTCCGGGCTGAAGCTGCTGCCGCAACAGCCCGCGGACAACCCGAACCTGGCGACCGCCCTCGCGGACAACGGCGTGCAGTGGCTCGCCTCGGACAACTCCCGCGACCCGGAGCAGCGCCAGGTGGGCCCGGCCACGACCGTCTCCCGCTACCCGATGAACGTCTTCTACAACGCCGGGCGGGCCGCCGAGCAGGTGGACGAGTACAACTGGATCTACACCGGCCGTGCCCAGGGCGGCAGCGGCATCTGCGAGGACCACCCCGACACCTCGACCTGCCTGTCGTCACCGCTGAGCACCACCACGGGCTACACGGACCACATCGTGCCGCTGGAGACCCGGATCGCCCTCGGGCACGTCCTGTCCAACGACCCGAAACCGCACTTCATCCACCAGTCGAACCTGGCCGAGGACCGTATCGCCTACCCCGTCCTGGACGGGGTGCTCGACGGATACGCCGACCTCTTCGCCGCCGACACCCCCGTGGTCAACGCGCCGATGAAGGACATCGGCGTCGAACTGCGGCGACGCGCCACCTGGCGGGCCGCGGTCGCCGCGGGCCGGGTCAGCGCCCACCGCATCGGTGACACGGTGACCGTCGAGGCACCGGACGGCGTCGCTACGACGGCGACCATGCCCGCGGGCACCACGCGGGCCGGCGCCGGGTTCGGCGACGCGTACGCCGGCCGGGTGTCCGGCTGGGTCACCGCCGCCGGGCCGCTCACCCTGACCCTGCCGTCGAGCGCCGCCACGCTCACCGCGCCCGTCGGCGTCGAGGGCGAAGCCGCCGCGACCCGCACCACCCCGCGCACCCGTGTGCCCGCCGGTGTGACCGAACAGGTGCCGTACACCCCGGAGCGCTGACCGCGCACCGACCCCGGGTCCCGGCCGCATCCTCCGCGGCCGGGACCGGCACCACCACCCCACACCTCGGCCGTGGAGCACACCCATGCACGTTCACCACGGCACGCGACGCCCCGGCGCTACGCGTGTCACCCTGCTCACCGAAGGAACGTACCCACACAGTCACGGTGGCGTGAGCGTCTGGTGCGACCAGCTCGTCGGCGGTATGCCCGACATCGCCTTCGACGTCACCGCCGTCACCGGAACCGGACGCGAGCCGGTCGTGTGGGACATCCCGGAACAGATATCGCGCGTGGTCACGGTCCCCATGTGGGGGCCCGCGCCCGGCGGCAACCCGCCCCGCGGGCGGCGCCGCAACCGGCTCGCCACCGCCTACGAGCAGTTCCTCACCGCCCTGCTCGACCCGTGCGCGGAGGACAGGTTCGGCACCGCCCTCCACGCGATGGCGGGGGCCGCGGCCGACGGACTGCTGAGCCCCTTCCTGCGCGGCGACCGGGCGATCAGCATCCTCACCGCCGTGTGGAACCGGCCGGGACTGGCCGTGCGCGAGGCCCGGCCCACCCTGCACGACGCCCTCACGGCCACGGCTCTGCTGGAACACGCCCTGCGCCCGCTGGCGGCCCCGGTGCCCGAGCACGGGGTGGCCCACGCGGTGAGCGGCGGCGTGGCCGTACTGCCGGGTCTGGCCGCGCTCGAACGGCACGGCGTGCCACTGCTGTTGACCGAGCACGGCGTCTATCTGCGCGAGCGCTACCTCGGATACCGCACGGCCCCGTACCGCTGGCCGGTGAAGGCCGTCGTCCTCGGGTTCTTCCGGCTGCTGGCCGAGGAGACCTACCGACGGGCCGCGCTGATCACGCCCGGCAACCGATACAACCGGCTGTGGGAGGAACAGGGCGGCGCCGATCCCGGGTCGATCCGCACCGTCTACAACGGGGTCGACCCCGCCGCGTTCCCGCCGGCCGGCCCCGAGCCCGACGCACCCACCCTCAGCTGGGCGGGCCGGGTCGACCCGATCAAGGACCTGGAGACCCTCATCCGGGCGTTCGCCCTCGTCCGGGCCCAACTCCCGGACGCGCGGCTTCGGTTGTTCGGTGGCACTCCGCGCGGCGGTGAGGCCTACCGGGAGCGGTGCGAGGCGCTGGCCACCGAGCTCGGCCACGGGGAGGCGGTCACCTTCGAGGGCCGGGTCGACGACATAAAGGACGCCTACGCGGCCGGCAACGTCGTGATGCTCTCCAGCATCAGCGAAGGCTTTCCCTTCACCCTGATCGAGGCCATGTCGTGCGGACGGGCGACGGTGTCCACGGACGTGGGCGGCGTACGGGAGGCCGTCGGCGACACCGGTCTCGTCGTGGCGCCGCGCGACCCGGCGGCCATGGCCGCCGCCGCGCTCGACCTGCTGGGCGACCGCGAGCGCCGGCGCGCGCTGGGAGAGGCGGCCCGGTTGCGGGTCATCGAGCAGTTCACGCTGCGGCAGACCGTCGACACCTTCCGGGCCATCTACCTGGAGCTGTCACGGCCCGGCCGGATCACCCTGCGCGACCCGTGGACGACCGACACCGAAGCGGGCGTCATGGCCGCGGAGGGTGCCGCTCCCGCCGAGCCGCGGAGCCTGGTCGGATGAGCGGGCCGATCGCTCTCGAACCGGGCGGCGCGGGACAGGACACGCTGTCCCTGCGGCTCGCCGACGAACGCACCCTGACGCTGCACCTGCCGGTTCGCGGCACGGACCACGACGCGGTCGACCGGCTCGCCGCCGAACTCGCCGACGGCATCGGTCCCGCCGTGCACCCCTACGAGGTGGCCGCACTGCTGGAGTCGGAGGGACTGACCGCCGAGGTGATCCAGGAACGCTACGGGCACCCGAACCTGTTCTCCCTCGCCTCCGCCCTGTACGAACGCGTCCCGCGGACCTTCCCCGAACCCGCCCCGTCGGCCGACCCGTGGCGCCCTGACCACATCCGGTGCGCCCTGCGCGGGGCCCTGTTCGCCCTGCCGGGGCTCGCGTACCTGCTCACCGGACGGCTGTGGCACGTCGACGGGAACGCCGTCGTCCTGGTCGCCGCCGGGCTCGTCTCCTGGGCCTGGGGCCAGGCGCTCGGACACCGGGCCTATCTGCGCATGACCACGGGACAGCGCGAGGCGGGGCGCACCCTTCTCGTGGGCGCACCGCTGGGTGCCGCGGCGGCGGCGACCGCCGGGGCGCTGCTCGCCGGTTCGGTCGCGGCGGCATGCGTGGCGGCCGCGCAGTCCGTGTATCTCGCGGCGGCCGGCGTGCTCCTGGTGCTGGGCCGGGAGCGGCTGCTGCTGGCCGCGCTCGCCCCGGTGATCGCCGGTGCGCTGCTCCTGCCGTGGTGGGAGCCGGGCGCCGTGCTGCGGGCCGGGCTGCCGGTGCTGTCGGTCCTCGGCGCGGTCGCCGCGGCCGGCTGGGCCCTGCGCACACCGCTCGGCGCCTCCCCCGCTCCGGGCGGCGCCCCGCCCGCGCTGCTGCGCTCGCTGCCGTACGGACTGTTCGGCCTGGCCGCCGGGGTGCTGGTGCTGCTGGAGGGGCGGGAGCACCCGTCCACCGTCATCGCGCTGACCGTGAGCATGGGGCCCGCCGAATGGCTGCTGTACCGGTATCGGGGCATGTCGGTGGCGGCGCTGCGGGCGACGGCGACACCCGCCGCCTTCCTGCTCCGTTCGTCCGGAATCCTCGCCCTCTGCCTGTGCGCCTACCTCCTTCCCCTGCTGCCCGCCGCACTGCTCACCGGCGCCGAACCGGCTCCGCTGCTGCTGCTCGCCGCGACGCTGTGGACCGCTCTGCTGCTCCAGGCCTTCGGGGTGGCCTGGCCGCCGGCCGGGGTCTGCCTCGGGGCCGCCGGCGGAGCCACAACGGTCGCTCTCCTCCAACCACCGTCCGGCGGCGCCGTGTTGTCACTGAGCTGCGGCGCGGCCGCGCTGTGTCTCACGGCCTGCACGGTGTGGCTGCTGGGGCGGCCGGCACCCCACGCCTGACCGCTCCGTCCACGCCGTCCCTCGTACGACCCACCGCACCGCACGCACCTGCGCCCCGACCGCCACCGTTCCGTCCCACGGGCCACCCTGCCGCACCGCCGCACCGCTCGCACCCCGTCCGCTACCCGGCGCGACCGCCCGACCACCACCGCACGGCACCGGTCCACGAACGGGCCGGCTCCACGTCCCGTCACCACGCACAACCGACCGGAAGGACTACCTGAGTTGACCTCCGCACCGCTCGCCGCCGTCACCGGAGCCGAGGGCTTCATCGGCTCCCACCTCACCGAGGCGCTGGTCGCCTCCGGACACCGGGTGAGGGCCATGGCGCAGTACAACTCCTTCTCCTCCTACGGGTGGCTGGAGACCCTGGCCCCCGACGTCCTCGACCACGTCGAGATCGTCCTCGGCGACGTCCGGGACCCCGGCTCGGTCCGCGGTCTCGTCGAAGGCGCCGACTGCGTCTACCACTTGGCCGCCCTCATCGCGATCCCGTACTCGTACCAGGCACCGCACAGTTACGTGGACACCAACATCACGGGCACGCTCAACGTGCTGGAGGCGGTGCGCGCGCTCGGGACGCCCCGGCTGGTGCACACCTCCACCAGCGAGACGTACGGCACCGCGCAGACCGTGCCGATCACCGAGGACCACCCCATCAACACCCAGTCCCCGTACGCGGCTTCGAAGGCGGGCGGGGACCGTCTTGCCGACAGCTACCACGCCAGCTTCGACACACCGGTGGTGACGCTGCGGCCGTTCAACACCTTCGGCCCGCGTCAGTCGATGCGGGCCGTGATCCCCAGCGTCATCGGCCAGGTGGCGGCCGGCGAGCGCACCCTCACCCTCGGGGACCTGCGGCCCACCCGCGACTTCACCTACGTCAAGGACACCGCGCAGGCGTTCCTCGCGGTGGGCACCGCGCCCGCCGAGCGGGTCGTGGGCCGCACCTTCAACGCCGGTACCGGCGGTGAGATCTCGGTCGGCGACCTGGTGGCGCTGATCGGCAAGGTGATGGACACCGCCCTCGACGTCCGCGAGGACCCGCAGCGGATCCGGCCCGCCGGGTCCGAGGTGATGCGGCTCGTCGCCGACGCGACCCGCCTCGGCGCGGCCACCGGCTGGAGCCCCGCCCACGACCTGGAGCAGGGCCTCGCGCACACCGTGGAGTTCTTCCGCGACCCGGGCAACCTCGCCCGCTACAAGACCGGCATCTACAACATCTGACCCACCGGCACGTCCGTCCACGAAGGAGGAGTCCCATGCACGTAGTGATCCTGGCTGGAGGCAAGGGCGTCCGGCTGCGGCCCTACACCACCGCCCTGCCCAAGCCGCTCGTGCCCATCGGCGACCAGCACGCCATCCTGGAGATCGTGCTGCGCCAGCTCGCCACGGCCGGCTTCACCGGCTGCACCCTCGCCATCGGCCACCTGGGCGAGATCATCCGCGCCTATGTCGGCGACGGCTCCCAGTGGGGCATGTCCATCGACTACGTCACCGAGGACAGCCCGCTGGGCACGATCGGTCCCCTGCTCACCATGCGCGAACGCCTCCCGGAGTCGTTCCTGGTGATGAACGGCGACATCCTCACCGACCTGGACTACGCCGACGTCCTGAACCGGCACCGGAGTTCGGGCGCCCCGCTGACGATCGCCACGTACGCCCGCAAGGTGCAGATCGACTTCGGGGTGCTGACCACCGACGCGAACCACGTCGTCGGGTTCACCGAGAAGCCGAGCATCGACTACCGCGTCTCCATGGGCGTGTACGGACTGAACCGGACCACGCTCGACGGCTACACCGCCGGTCTGCCGCTCGGCTTCGACGAGCTGGTGCTGGACCTCCTCAGAAAGGAGAACCGCCCGCACGCCTACGAGTTCGACGGGTACTGGCTCGACATCGGCCGCCCCGACGACTACGACCGGGCCAACGCGGAGTTCACCACCCGCAGGTCGCTGCTACTCAAGGGAGCCTGAGCACCACATGCGCATCCTCGTCCTGGGCTTCACCGGCTATCTGGGCGGCCACGTCGTCGAGCACCTGCACGCCCTTCCGGGCGTGCGGGTGCTCCGCGGCGGCCGCTCATCCGCCGCGGAGCTCGGCATCGATCTCGCCACGGCCCGTACGGACCGACTGGCGGGCATTCTCGCGTCGGCGGCGCCCGACGCCGTGATCAACTGCGCGGGGGCGACCGGCGGGGACGCCGTGACCCTCGCCGAGGTCAACTCCCGCGGCCCCGCCGTCCTGTGCGCGGCGCTGCGGGAGGCGGCGCCCGCGACCCGCCTGGTCCACCTGGGCTCTGCCGCCGAGTACGGCCCCGGCACCCGGGACGCCCGGGTGCCCGAGTCGGCGGCCACGTGTCCCGTCACCGCGTACGGTGCCACCAAGCTGGCCGGCACCGTCACCCTCGCCGCCTCCGGGCTGGACGCCGTGGTCCTGCGGGTGGGCAACCCGGTGGGGCCCGGCGCCCCGCTCACCGGGCTGCCCGGCCGCATCGCCGGTCTGCTGGCCGGGGCCGGCCGGGACCCGGACGCGGTGATCCGGCTGGGTGACCTGTCGGCGTACCGCGACTTCGTCGACGCGCGGGACGTGGCACGGGCGGCGGTGCTCGCGGCGACGACGCCCGGGCCGCTGCCGCGCATCCTCAACGTCGGCGGCGGGAACGCCGTCCCGGTGCGCGACATGGTGCGGGCGCTGGCGCGCGTCGCCGGGTTCCGCGGCCGGATCGAGGAGAACGGCGGCGGGTCCGTCCGCTCGGGCGACGTGTCGTGGCAGTGCTCCGACATCACCGCGGCCGCCGACTCCCTCGGCTGGCGGCCGTCGTACACCCTGGACGACTCGCTGGCGGCCCTGTGGGCGGCCACGGCGGGCGCCCCGTCCCTCCACCTGGAAGGGGGCCGCGCACCGTGAGCCTGCTGATCCCGCTGTACGTCCATCCGGCAGAGGATCCGGCCGCCTGGCACCGTCTGATCACGTCGGCGGACCGCACCTACGCGGTCGTCATCAATCCCGCCGACGGGCCGGGCACGGCGGCCGATCCCGCGTTCGCCGCGGCCGCCGAGGCGCTGAGGGCGGCCGGCGCCCGACTGCTCGGCTACGTCGACACCGACTACGGCGCACGCCCCGCCGCGGACGTCACGCGGGACGTGGTCCGGCACCGGGAGTGGTACGGGGCCGACGGCTGCTTCCTGGACCGGGTGACCGCTTCGCCCGCCGAACTGCCCGCCTGCCGAAGGCTGGTGCGGTCGGTGCGCCGGCTTGGGGCGTCGCCCGTCGTACTGAATCCGGGGGTCCACCCGGCGCCCGGATACGCCCGCGTCGCCGACCTGATCGTCACCTTCGAAGGGCACTGGTCGACGTATGTGTCGGCGTTCAGCAGACCGTCGTGGACCGCACGGCATCCGCCGGAGCGGTTCTGCCACCTGGTCTACGGGGTGCCCGAGGCGCTCGTGCCACTGGCCGTCCGCACGGCCGGTGAGCGCCGGGCCGGGGTCGCCGGTCCGGTGACCGGTGAACTCCCCAACCCCTGGGGCGGGTTGACCCCCGCACTGAGCGGCGGGACCGACTGCTGAGCCGCTTGCGGGCCCCTGCACCGGTCCGCCGCGGTTACGCGGAGTCGCCGAGCGGCAGCCGGGACCGTAGGCGTCGCAGCATGCGGGCGTCCTCGAAGCCGACCTCACGCGCGGCCGTCTCCATCGTCGACCCGTGGCCGATGAGGTACTCGGCCCGTTCCAGGCGCAGTGTCTGCTGGTAGCGCAGCGGCGTGAGGCCGTCGGTGGCGCGCCCGAACAGGCGGGTGAGGGTGCGCTCGCTCACCCCGGCTGACGCGGCGAGCGTGCTCAGCGGCAGCGGTTCGGCGAACCGGTCGTCGATCAGATCCTGGACGCGGTGCACGGTGTCGTCCAGATGCGAGCGGTGCCGCAGCATGGCGCTGGCCTGCGGCTCGTGTCCGTTGCGGCGGGCGTACACCACCATCTGGCGGGCCACCTGCGCCGCGAGTCCCGGGCCGTGCCGCACGGCCAGCAGGTGGAGCGCCAGGTCGATGCCGCTGGCGATGCCCGCCGAGGTCACGACCCGGTCGTCCGCGGAGAACAGGACGTCCCGCATGAGGAGCGCCCTCGGGTACCGGGCCGCGAGTTCCTCCTGCACGTCGTGGTGTGTGGTGCAGCGGCGCCCGTCCAGGAGACCTGCCCGTCCGAGTGCCTCGGCTCCCGCGCAGACGCTGGCGACGGTGCCGCCGCCGGCGTGATGTCCGCGCAGGCGCCGCAGGGTGTCCTCGCCCGGCACGGGCCCCCCGCGCAGCGTCGGGGCCCGCCAGCCGGGCACCACGACCAGGTCCTCCGGTGTCAGCTCGGGCCACCGCGTGCGGGCGGTCAGCGGCAGGCCCTGGGCGCTGACCACCTGCTCCTGCTCGGCGACGTACGCGAGCCGGTAGGAGTGCCCGAAGTCCGCCGCCGTGCTGAACACCTGGGCGGGCCCGGCGAGGTCGAGGAGGTGGACGCCGGGCAGGAGGACGAAGACGACCTCACTCACGCAGCCGGTGCTTCCCGTTCGGCTTCCAGCTCCGGCACCGTGGCGATCCGGGCGAACCGGTCGCGGAGGACCGCCTCGGTCCGCTCGGTGATCTCGGCGGCACCCAGGTCGCCGATGGCGCTGGTCGCGGTGGCGTCGGTGACGAACACCATGCGGTACCCGAGGTCGCTGCCCAGCCGGGTCGTGGTCTCCACGCACTGTTCCGTGCGGATGCCGCACACCCACAGCTCTCCGACCTCCGCCTCGGTCAGCAGCTGCTGGAGGTTGGTGGTGGTGAACGCGTTGTGGGACGTCTTGCGCAGGACGGGTTCGTCCGGCCGCGGACCGTCGAGCTCCGCGAAGAGGCGCACCTGGCCGGAGTCGGGGTCGAAGACGTCACCGCTGCCCGGTTCCGTGTGCAGCACCCAGACGACCCGGTCGCCCGCGGCACGCGCCAGGGCGACCAGCCGGTTGACCGGTTCCGCGATCTTCTGATTGGAGAACTGTTCCCACGACGGGCGTGCTCGGAACGATTCCTGGACATCGACGACGATCAGCGCTCGGTTCATGTCACCCATTCTGACCTGCCCCGAACCGTGGTCCCAGGCTCGATCAGGGCCGGCACCGGAACGATCCGGTCACCGGCGGTGCGGCGGCGGCGACGCGTCCCCGGGTCGCCGCCGCCAGTCGGCTGGGAGAGGCAGGGCGCCGGTTACGCGCCCAGGGCCCCGGCGCCCGCGCCCACCGGGCAGCCGCCGGCCGCCCGCACGACCGCCGGGCGAGCGTCCCGCACGCCCGGGTTCGCGGGGTCTCCCAGCGACACGGGAAGTTCACGGTGCCCGTTCGAGATGAACGACTCCAGCGGCCGCAGCTGCTCGGGCCGCACGGCGAGCGACATGTCCGGGAAGCGGGTGAACAGGCCGCGCAGTGCCACCTGAGCCTCGAGCCTGGCCAGCGGAGCGCCCACGCAGAAGTGCGTCCCGAAGCCGAACGCGAGGTGCTCCCGGCGCGTGGCGCGCGTCACGTCGAAGACCCCGGCGTCCGCGCCGTGGACTTCCGGGTCACGTCCCGCCGACAGGAACGAGATGACGAGTGCGTCTCCCCTGCGGATCACGACGCCGCCGATCTCGATGTCCTCGACGGCGTAGCGCAGGATGCCGGTCGCGCCCGGTGTCTCCACGCGCAGCGCCTCTTCCACGGCGTCCTGCCAGGAGGCGTTCCCGGAGCGCACCAGAGCCAGCTGGTCGGGGTGCTGGAGCAGCAGGGCCACCGCGTGGTCCAGCAGGTTCACCGTGGTCTCGTACCCGGCCGTGTACAGCAGGATGAGGTTGTCGACGAGTTCCTTCTCCGACAGCTGGTCGTCGTCCCCGTCCCGCACGGTGATGAGCGCGCTCGTCAGGTCGTCCCCCGGGGACCGCCGCTTGAGGTCCACCAGTGCGCTCATCGTCCGGTACAGGTCCACGCCGTTGCGCTGCGCCTCCTCGAGCGAGACGCCGGTGTCGAAGAACCCCGCGATGATCCGGGCGATCGCCTGTTGGAACTGCCCCGGGATGCCGAACAGTTCCGCGAGCACCCGCACCGGGAGTTCCTGCGCGAACGCCCGCCGTACGTCCACGGGTCCTTCCGCGGCACGCTCCGCGAGTTCGTCCAGCAGGCCTTCGGTCAGTTCCTCCACCCGGGGGCGCATGCTCTCCACCCGCCGTGCCGTGAACGCCGAGGCCACGAGCCGGCGCAGTCTGCGGTGGTCCTCGCCGTACGCCGTCACCATGTTCTGCACGGACACCCAGATCGCCAGCGGCCACTCGGCGCCGATCTCACCCTGCTGCCAGGCGGGCCAGTGCCGGTACGCGTCCTTGGACACGCGCGGGTCCCGCAGCAGTTCCTTGATGGTCTCCAGCCCGGTCACGGCCCAGGCATCGACGCCTCCGGGCAGCACCACCGGTACGACGGGGCCCGCTTCGGCCCACCGTGCCGCCTCCCCCTGTACGTCCCGCCCGGAAGCGTCCACCGCGAACGGACACCCGACTCCACCAGACATCACAACCCCCTAGAGACAGCGAAGACCCACGACACCCGCCGAACAGCACGGCGTTCGAACCGATCCGGGACAGAGAGGAGAGCATCGGTCCCATCAGCCCCGCGAGGGCCGACCGACGACACGAACAGGGACCAGACCACCCACAGGCCGGTCAGTGACCGGGAGGGGCGAGCCGCGGAACCCGTTCAGAATAAAACCGGATGGGTGGTTTTTACAATGCCCCGCTCGCGACTGCTCCCGCCCGAGTCCGCTCGGCCTCGTCGGCAGGACGCTTGTCGAATGAAAAATGTCGACCAACCGGTTTTATGCGAAGGGCAGGAAAGGTGAGGGAGGCGTACGGGAATCCGGCCGGGCTCGCTGGTCGAAAATGGGCTGCAGACGCGAAAGGTTCCGCTGTTTCATGGCGGCATGGTGTCTTCCGACCGACTGCCGGCTTTCGCTGCCATGTCCTTCCTGCTGATCGTGATTCCCGGCCCCAGCGTGCTGTTCGTGATCGGACGTGCGCTGGCTCACGGACGCAGAACGGCGCTGATCACCGTGGTGGGCAACACCCTCGGCGCGTACGTCCTCGTGGTGGCAGTGGCGCTCGGGGTCGGCTCCGCGGTGGAACGGTCGGTCCTCGTCTTCACGGTGCTGAAGCTGGTGGGCGCCGCCTACCTGATCCACCTGGGCGTCAAGGCGGTGCGGCAGCGCGGGTCCCTGCACGCCTCGGTGACCGGAGAGGGACCGGCGGCGCACGGCACCCTGCGGACGCTGTGGGACGGGTTCGCGGTCGGCGTGGCCAACCCGAAGACCGTCGTCTTCTTCGCCGCCGTACTGCCCCAGTTCGTCGACCGCGGCCAGGGTCACGTCCCGGTGCAGCTGCTCGCACTCGGGCTGGTCTTCAATGTCATCGCGCTGGCATCCGACAGCGTGTGGGGCCTGGCCGCGGCCACCACGCGGACCTGGTTCGCCGGCTCACCGCGCCGGCTCTCCCTGATCGGCGGAGTCGGCGGCCTCACGATGATCGGCCTCGGTGTCACCGTCGCGGCGACCGGCCGCAAGGACTGAGCCCCGCGACCGGACCGCGGGACCGGCCCCTCGCCGTCCGTCCACGCGGAGCCAGGGCCGGGATCTCCGTCAGCCGTCGCCCTCCGCCGCATCGCTCCCGTCCGGGGCCTCGCCCGTCAGGCGGTCGACTTCCGCCGCGGCCTCCCCGGCCCGGGTCCGGGCGGCACTCAGCCGGCGGCCGGCCACATGTTCCCGCTCCTGGGCCTCACGCCGGTCGGCGCGTGCCCGACGCTGCTGCTCCTCGGCGTTCTTGAGGTCCTCGGTCAGTTCCGCGATGCGCTGTCGCAGCTCGGTGACGTGCTGCTGCGACGTGTCGTTCCGTTCCCGCGCTTCCCGGGCCGCACGGCCCGCCTCCTCCGCCTCCGCCGCACACGCCGCGAGGTCGCGCTCGGCGCCCTGGGCCGCCCGGCGGGCCTCGGCGAGCCGTTTCCGCCGCCGCGCCTGTGCCGCCGAGTCCGTACGGCCGGCGGCCCGGGGCCTGGAGGCCGTCGCCCGGGGCTCGCTGTCGGTCGGCGCTGCCCGGCCTTGCTGCACGGCGTCCCGGGCCACGGCGGGGAAGCCCACGGCCGGACTCAACGGCTTGGCGAGTCGTCCCGCGGCCCACTCCCGGGCGGCGCCGGCGTCACCGAGGACCGCTTGCAGGGTCTGCTCGACCTCGCGCAGGGCGCCGTCACCGAGCGGATGCCCGTGCTCGGCGGCGAGCTGTTTCGCCTGCTGGGACAGGGCCCTGATCAGTGCCTGCTGCTGCCCGGCGAGCTGACGCAGCTGTGCGCCGTCGAGGTCCTGGTGTGCCTGACGCAGGGCCTCCCCCAGCCGGACCAGGGGCTGGATCTCGTCGCGCTGCTCGCGCACCAGCAGGTTGCTGGCCCAGGCGGACAGGCTGGGACGGCGCATCCCGCTGATCTGTTCGGACAGCGCACGGTCGCCCGCCGTGCGGGCTGCGGCGGCCCGCTGGTTGCGGACTGCGGTGAACTGCTCAGGCCGCAGCCCGTACAGCTCGTCGGCGACAGCGTCCGCATCCACCGGCGCCCTTTCTGCGGAACGGGAAGATTCCTACCGATATTGTCAGCTTCCTCCCTTTCTCGTGGACTCTGTTGCTGCCTACGGGGGAACCGCGGACGCACCTGCGGCTCCCCGCCGGACGTGGACCTCCGCAGGACAGAGGGGGTGTCCGTCCGCTGTTCCCGGGCAGGCGGAACCCGGAAGGGCGGGCAGCCGAGCCGACCTCGAGGACGAGAAGTGAGCTTCGAAAAGCAGCGTGACACCACCGAGGACACCGGGGCGCCGCAGGACGGCCCGACCGGAGAGGAACGGGCGGCGTGGGAGGACGTGCGCCGACGAGCCACCGGCATGTCCCACCACGAGTCGAAGGCGGCGCGTGACGCCGCCCGTCACGCCGCGAAGTCCGACGCCCTCACCGACGGCGAGGTGGCACGCGCGGACGCCGAGGTGGAGGAGTGGGAGCGGGTGACCGACGCCCTGGCCGACCATGCCGGGACGTACGACCCGGAGATCGATCCGTTCGTGCAGGGCGAGAAGGCCGCTCGGACACTCCACGCGGGCCGCCCGCGAAATGCCCGCTAGCCGCCCCCACCAGCTGTAGAACCCCCCGCAAAGAAAGGCCGCATCACGTGCGCACTGTCGGAGTCGAGGAAGAACTTCTCCTGGTCGACCCGGAGACCGGAGAACCGCAGGCTCTGTCCGCGGCCGTACTCGCCCGGGCCGCCAGGGAGGACCCCGAGGAGGAGACGTTCGAGAAGGAGCTGCACGAGCAGCAGCTCGAGTTCGCCACCCACCCGCAGTCCGACATGGCCGAACTCGGCGCGGAGATCGTGCGCTGCCGCAGGGAGGCGGCACGGCTCGCCGGGGAGACCGGGGCGGCCGTCGTGGCCCTCGCCACGTCACCCCTGCCGGTCAGCCCGTCGGTCAGCCCGAACAGCAGATACCAGTGGATGTCCCACGAGTTCGGGATCGCGACGCAGGAGACACTCGTCTGCGGCTGCCACATCCACGTGTCCGTCGAGTCCGACGACGAGGGTGTCGCCGTCGTCGACCGCATCCGCCCCTGGCTGTCCGTCCTGACCGCGATCAGCGCGAACTCCCCGTTCTGGCAGGGCCGGAACAGCGCGTACGCCAGCTACCGCAGCCGGGTGTGGGGGCGCTGGCCGATGGCCGGCCCCACCGAGCTGTTCGGCTCCGCCGACCGGTACCACCGGCGGGTCGAGGACATGGTCGCCACGGGTGTGGCCCTCGACAAGGCGATGGTCTACTTCGACGCGCGGCTCTCCGACCAGTACCCCACCGTCGAGATCCGCGTCTCGGACGTCTGCCTGGAGGCGAGCACCGCCACGCTCATCGCCACCCTGGCCCGCGGACTGGTGGAGACGGCCGCGCGCGAGTGGCGTGCGGGTGTCGAGCCGGTGGGTCACAGCGTCGAGCTGCTGCGGCTGGCGGCCTGGCGAGCGGCGCGGTCCGGGCTGGAGGAGAACCTCCTGCACCCGCTGACCATGAAGCCCGCTCCCGCCGGGGAAGTGGTGCGCGCACTGCTGGACCACGTCGGTGAAGCCCTCACCGACTGCGGTGACGCCGACCGGGCCGAGAAGGCCGTCACCGAGCTGCTGCAGCATGGCAACGGCGCCCGGATCCAGCGCGAGATCATGGAGAGGACCGGCAGTCTGGGCGCGGTGGTCACGGAGTGCGTACGCCGTACCCAGTCCTGAGCGATCCGGTCCGCACGGACCTGTGAGCAGCCTCGGGGCGCACGCGCACGGATCGACCGTGGTGCGTGCGCCCCGCGCTCATGCCTCGCGGGCCCGGGCTCCCTCCCGCGTCCGGCCCGCGCTCACGGCGCGGTCCGGGTTGCGCCGCACGTATTCGCCCTCCAGCTCCGCCGTGCGGCGGCTGTGCGTCTCCAGGGCCTCCGGCGAACCGTGCAGGAAGGTGTCGTGGCGGGTGCGGTGCACGCTTTCCAGCTCGCGCAGCAGTTGCTGGTCGTCCAGCAGCCCGGGATCCAGTCCCTCGGCTGCGTCGCCGGCCTCGTTCGACGTGGACACAGTGGGCTCCTCAGGGGTCGGGGCCGCGGCACACCCGTGGCGGGTGCGCGCCTGGGATCCCTCGGGTCACCCGATCACGGGAGGGCAAACGCCGCCCGCCGGTCCGGTCAGAGCCGGCGCAGGACACCGACCACCTTGCCCAGGATGACCGCCTGGTCGCCGGGGATCGGAGCGTACGCGGCGTTGCGGGGCATGAGCAGCACCTGGCCGTCGCGACGGTGCAGCTGTTTGACGGTGGCCTCGTCCTCGATGAGCGCCGCGACGATGTCACCGTGGTCGGCGCTGTCCTGCCGGCGGACCGTGACGATGTCGCCGTCGCAGATGGCTGCCCCGATCATGCTGTCACCGGCCACGGTGAGAGCGAACAGGTCGCCCTCGCCGACCAGTTGGCGGGGCAGCAGGTAGACGTCCTCCACCGCCTCCTCGGCCAGCACGGGCACACCGGCGGCGATCCGCCCGATGAGGGGCACCTCGGCCGGGGGCCTGCCGGCGGCTGCACCCGCCAGGTCCGGGGCCCACGTCGGACGCACACGGTAGGCGCGCGGCCGGTGCGGATCGCGGTAGAGGACGCCCTTGCGCTCCAGGACCATCAGCTGGTGCGCGACGGACGAGGTGCTGGCGAGGTTCACGGCCTTGCCGATCTCCCGCATCGACGGGGGGTAGCCCTGGCGGGCGACCTCGTTCGCGACGAACTCGACGATGGCCGCCTGACGGGCCGTCAGCTCGCCTTCGACGGAGCGGACACCCGCCGGCCTGCCCCGGCGCGCTGTTGCCGTCTTCTCCATCAGGACCACCTTCGACTCAAGATCTCTCCGAGCGCGACCCTAACCCGCCATCACGCCCAAAGGGAACGCCCCTCCCGAATCACGGCATTCACGCCGCCAGGCTCGCCTGGGGGGCACGCCGTCAACCACGCCCGACGTGGGATCGTGACGGGCCGTACCCGGTGACCGCTCCCTAATACTGCAACGGTGTTTGTTCTGATTGCTGGGCAGTTTTCAGGGGCTGTGTCCGCGTCGTTTGTAGTGGCTGATGCGGGCTTGGTGCTGGCGTCGTCGTCGCCAGTGTGA
>NZ_JBWKDS010000045.1:0-37510 GCF_056435845.1 Streptomyces sp. NPDC043867
GGTGCAGTCCTAGACAGCTCCACCACACCGGAGGTCTTCGCCATGATCAAGCACCGGCGAGTGTCAACAACGCTCGTGATCAATACACCTAGGGCTCGGGCGGCGACCAGGGCCGCCCCTCCATGAGCTCGCCGAGGCCCGCCCAGGCGAAGTTCATGAGGGTCGCCGCCGCCTGCTTGGCGGAGACGCCCGGCGTGGCGTTGGCCCAGGCCGCGAGCGACTCGGCGGCACCGACGAGGGCTTCCGCGAGCCCTGCGACCTCGCGCTCGGCGAGCGAGGGATCCCGGTGCGCCTCCCGCGCGGCGATGACGATCAACTGGGTGACGAACGCGACGAGTTCCTCCCGCATCGCGGTGACCTCGGCGGCGAACGGCTCCCCGTGGGTACGGGCCTGCCGGTGCAGCACGGACCAGCCGTCGGGGTT
This sequence comes from Streptomyces sp. NPDC043867, assembly GCF_056435845.1. Lineage (NCBI taxonomy): Bacteria > Bacillati > Actinomycetota > Actinomycetes > Kitasatosporales > Streptomycetaceae > Streptomyces > Streptomyces sp. NPDC043867. Next base: position 425 of record NZ_JBWKDS010000045.1, read on the forward strand.
CTGCGCGGTGTGCGTGAAGAACGCCCGCAGCCCTTCCCAGAGTTGACGGTCGGCGGCCAGCCCCGGCCGCACCCCCGCGCGCACCGCCGCGGTCAACGCCTTGGCCTCACGCCGGATGCACGCCGTGAACAGGTCTTCCTTGGAGTTCAGGTACAGGTAGACCAGCGGCTTGGACACGCCGGCCAGATCGGCGATCTCGTCCATCGACGCGGCCCGGTACCCCCGCTGACCGAAGGTCCGTACGGCGGCGTCGAGCATCTGCCGCTCCCGCACCGCACGCGGCATCCGCTTGTTCTTCACAGCACCCATACGGGCAAGCGTACGATCGGCCGCGCACGGCCGGGTGACGCGGAACGGAACGTCAGGAAGTCTGGCCCTGCGCGCCCCGGGCGGCGTCGTCGACGACGTCCTCCTGGTTGCGGTTGCGCTCCAGGTTGGCCTTGGCGCGGTCGACCCGGGCCACGACCTGCGCCGAGGCGCGGTCGCGCTCACCGCGGAGCACGACGAAGCTGATGGGCGCGGAGATCACCAGGGCGAGCAGGACGACCCACATGTAGTTGGAGTCGCCGAGGCCGCGCGGTGCGATGCCGGAGTAGACGAGGCCCCAGACGACCACGAAGCAGCCCGCGAAGATTCCAAGGCGCATCAGTGTGTAGCGGAGCATCTCAATCCACTCTTCCGTTCCGTGGGGCTCCCCCAGCTCGGCGGAGCCGAGAGAGCGGGGAAGTTCCCAAAGGGCGTTCTCCAGTGAAGCACGGCCGAAAGCGGATCTTTCGCCGGGGGTTCAGTTCCCGGTGAGGGCCAGCGGCAGCAGCATCGTGATGTCGTCCCGGTCGTCGCCCGGCGCGACCCGGATCGCGCCGGGCACCCGCCCGACCTCCTTGTAGCCGCAGGAGGCGTAGAAGTGCTCCAGGCCCTCGCCGCCGCGGCAGGTGAGCCGGATCGCCTCGATCCCGGGGAGGGACGCGGCGGCCTCCTCGGCGGCGGCCAGCAGATCGCGGCCGTACCCCCTGCCCTGGTGGCGGGGATGCACCATCACCGTGTAGAGCCACAGCCAGTGCCTCATCAGCCGGTGCGTGTTGAGGGCGAGGAAGGCGGTGGCGGCGACGGCGCCGTCCTCGTCGTGGCCGACGAGGAGGCGGGTGCGACGCTCGGTCATCGCGGCGAGGTGCTTGAGCCACTCGGGCCGGATGTCCTCGGCCGTCACGGGCGGTACGAAGCCCACGGAGCCGCCCGCGTTGGAGACGTCCGTCCACAGCGCGAGCACGCCGTCACGGAGCTCCGGGCCCACGGGCGGGTCCAGGCGGAAGGTCAGCGCCATCGCAGGGTCAGACCCGCATCGGCTGGGGGGACTCGCGGCGCGCCGGGTCGGGACCGTCGTACTCGCGGATGATCTCGTAGCGCGTGTTGCGCTCGACCGGGCGGAAGCCGGCGTCGCGGATCAGGTCGAGCAGGTCCTCGCGGGTCAGCTTGTTCGGCGTGCCGTAGTTGTCCGCGTCGTGCGTGATCTTGTACTCGACGACCGAGCCGTCCATGTCGTCGGCACCGTGCTGGAGGGCGAGCTGGGCGGTCTGCACACCGTGCATGACCCAGAACACCTTCACGTGCGGCACGTTGTCGAAGAGGAGCCGGGAGACCGCGAAGGTCTTGAGGGCCTCGGCGCCGGTCGCCATCTGCGTGCGCGCCTGGAGCCGGTTGCGGACCTTGCCGTCCTTCACGTCCACGAAGTCGTGCTGGTAGCGCAGCGGGATGAAGACCTGGAAGCCGCCGGTCTCGTCCTGGAGTTCACGCAGGCGCAGCACGTGGTCCACGCGGTGGCGCGGCTCCTCGATGTGGCCGTACAGCATCGTGCACGGGGTCTTGAGACCCTTCTCGTGCGCGAGGCGGTGGATGCGCGACCAGTCCTCCCAGTGGGTGCGGTGGTCCACGATGTGCTGGCGGACCTCCCAGTCGAAGATCTCGGCGCCGCCGCCGGTCAGCGACTCGAGACCGGCGTCGATCAGCTCGTCGAGGATCTCGGAGGCCGACAGCCCGGAGATGGTCTCGAAGTGGTGGATCTCCGTCGCCGTGAAGGCCTTCAGGGAGACCTCCGGGAGGGCCTTCTTCAGCTCGCTCAGGGAGCGCGGGTAGTAGCGCCACGGCAGGTTCGGGTGCAGGCCGTTGACGATGTGCAGCTCGGTGAGGTTCTCGCCCCGCATCGCCGTGGCGAGACGGACGGCCTCCTCGATGCGCATCGTGTACGCGTCCTTCTCGCCCGGCTTGCGCTGGAACGAGCAGTACGCGCAGGAGGCGGTGCACACGTTCGTCATGTTCAGGTGGCGGTTGACGTTGAAGTGGACGACGTCGCCGTTCTTCCGCGTCCGCACCTCGTGCGCGAGGCCGCCGAGCCAGGCCAGGTCGTCCGACTCGTACAGCGCGATGCCGTCCTCGCGGGTCAGCCGCTCACCGGCCCGGACCTTGTCCTCCAGCTCGCGCTTGAGCCCGACATCCATACGTGCACCTCTCCCTGTGACAAACCGTGTCCACGGTACTCCCCCGCACTTCGCGGGCGAGCGGCCCCCGTCAGGCGCTTCGCGCCCTACTCCTCCTCGGGCAGCTCACCGACGCGGTTCTCCCACTTCGTGGAGAGCACGATGGTCGTGCGGGTCCGGGAGACGCCCCTGGTGCCGGACAGCCGGCGGATGGTCTTCTCCAGACCGTCCACGTCGCTGGAGCGCACCTTGAGCATGAACGAGTCGTCGCCGGCGATGAACCAGCAGTCCTCGATCTCCGTGAGGTCCTTGAGCCGGCGCGCCACGTCCTCGTGGTCGGCGGCGTCGGAGAGCGAGATGCCGATCAGGGCGGTGACGCCGAGGCCGAGCGAGGCGGAGTCGACCGTCGCGCGGTAGCCGGTGATGACACCGGCGGCCTCCAGCCGGTTGATGCGGTCGGTGACGCTGGGTCCCGACAGTCCGACGAGGCGTCCCAGCTCCGCGTAGGAGGCCCGGCCGTTCTCCCGCAGGGCCTGGATGAGCTGTCTGTCCACCGCGTCCATGCGATCGGTAGCCTTCCGCTGAAGAGATCCTGAAAGTTGATGACGTGCTGTGCTCAGGTGGTGGAGCGGGAACCGCCGCCGAGTTCGCCCTCCCAGCGGCGGTAGAGCCCGTGCTCGACGCCCGCCGCGTCGAGGACCCGTCCGGCGACGAAGTCCACCAGGTCCTGGATGTGCGTGGCGCCCGCGTAGAACGCCGGTGAGGCGGGGACCACGGCCGCGCCCGCGTCGTCCAGCGTGACGAGATGCCGCAGTGTCTGCCCGTTCAGCGGGGTCTCGCGGACGGCGACCACCAGCCTGCGCCCCTCCTTGAGGGTCACGCTCGCCGCCCGCTGGAGCAGGTCCTTGGAGAGGCCGAGGGCGACTCCGGCGACGCAGGCGGTGGACGCCGGCACGATGATCATGCCCTTCGAGGCGTACGAGCCGGAGGACGGTCCCGCCGCCAGGTCACCGGCGCTCCAGTGCCGCACGGCGTCGAGGCGGTCCTCGAAGGCGTCGAAGGTGCCGGGCTTGCCGTCGGCGCCCCGCGCCAGCCAGGACCGCAGGTCGTCCCGCCAGTGCGCGTCCCGGAAGCTGATCCCGGTCTCGTCGAGCAGGGTGAGGCGGGAGGCCCGGCTGACGACCAGGTCGACGCTCTCCCCGGCGTCCAGGAGGGCGCGCAGCACGGCCGCCGCGTACGGGGTTCCGGACGCGCCGGACACCCCCACGATCCAAGGCCGCCGCTGTGTTTCTCCTGCGTTCACACCCCGAGCCTACCGGCGTCGCGGTATGGACTCAGGACCGGCGGCCCTTCGGGTCCACGGGCAGCCGGTCCGTGCGCAGCGTCAGCTTGCCCAGGGGCGAGTCGACGGTCAGATCGGCGCCGTACGGGACGACGTCACGACCGCGATAGCCGTCGGGGCCCGGGTTCCACATCGTCACGCAGTGGCCTTCGAGCGGGTCGACGACGAGATAGTTGGCGATGCCTCGGGAGGCGTACTGCCGGGGTTTGACCTCGTGGTCACGGCGGACGCTGCTCGGCGAGACCACCTCGACGACGAACTCGATCAGGTCGGCGGGGTAGGCACTCAGGTTCTCGTCCTCCGCCTCGACCGGGATGACGGCGAGGTCGGGGCAGAACTCGTTGTCGTCGTCGAACAGGAACGCCACGTCGCTGACGACGGCCCACCCGGAGGGCAGCTGCCCCTCCAGGTCCGACCACAACCGCTGGATGGTCTTTCCGTGGAACGGCTTGACCGGGTTCATCACGATGCTGCCCTCGACAATTTCCGTCAGGTAGCCGGGGAACATGTCCTCCAGCTTGCTGAGCTGTGAGTGCAGGCGGTCAAGGTCCGAAACCGTCACGGTGGCCTCCCAGGGGTCCTGCTCTCGATGGTAGGCCGCAGGGTAGCGACCCGGAGAGTTCACGGTGCCCTGAGACCAGGGCACCGTGAACGTAGGCCTGAAGAAGGAAGGGCTCGTCCATACCGAGATCGGCATGGGCTCCTTCGTCTCCCCCGGCGCCCCCGCCCTCATCAGGAAGGCCCGCGCCGACGACGTCAACGCGGGCTGAGGTGGCGCGGGCCGCCGGCTAGGGCCTGTCGTTTGGATCAGGCTGGCTGTGACCGACGGTTCGTCCTGACCGACCCGAGCGGGGTCTGGCGCGTGCAGCTGCAAGGCGGAGGAGGGAGTCGACGCGGAGCGTCGGCGACCGACGACAACGCCGCAGATGTGCGTGCCAGACCCCGCGACGCCAGCATGATCCAAACGACAGGCCCTAGACCGTGAGCCCGCGCATCAGCAGGTCCAGCAGGGCGCAGACGAACAGCGCGATGCCGATGAAGCCGTTGACTTGGAAGAACGCGCGGTCGAGCCGGGACAGGTCGTGCGGGCGCACGATGGAGTGCTCGTAGAGGAACGCGCCCGCCACGATCACCAGGCCGAGCCAGAAGAAGACACCGGCGCCGGTGGCCGCCCCGTACCAGACGAAGAGGGCGGTGGTGACGGCGTGACAGGCCCGGGCTCCCCGGATCGCGGCCGGGATGCCGAAGCGGGCCGGCACCGACTTCACGCCCACCTCGCGGTCCGTCTCGACGTCCTGGCAGGCGTAGATCAGGTCGAAGCCGCCGATCCAGACGCCGACGGCCAGGCCCAGGATCACCGCGTCCCAGGACCACTCGCCGGTGACGGCCAGCCAGCCGCCGATCGGGCCCATCGCCTGGGCGACACCGAGGATGGCCTGCGGGAAGTTCGTGAACCGCTTGCCGTACGGATAGACCACCATCGGGACGACCGCGACGGGGGCGAGCGCCAGGCACAGCGGGTTGAGCAGCGCCGCAGCGCCAAGGAAGAGGACGAGGGCGACCAGCGCGCCGGTCCAGGCGTGCTTCACCGACATGGCGCCGGTGACCAGTTCGCGGTGGGCGGTGCGGGGGTTGCGGGCGTCGATCTCGCGGTCGATGATCCGGTTCGCGGCCATGGCGAACGTCCGCAGCCCGACCATCGCGACGGTGACGAGCAGCAGCCGCACCCAGTGGATGTTCTCGTCCAGGCCGTACATCGCCGTCAGCGCCGCGATGTAGGCGAAGGGCAGGGCGAAGACGGAGTGCTCGATCATGACGAGGCGCAGGAACGCCTTGGTGCGCCCCGGCTGCGGGAGCGCCGCTGATGCGCTGCTCACGAGAGTCCGTACTCCTTCCAGCGGCGGTCGACCTTCGCCGCCGTCTCCGGGTCGGACAGCACCATCTCGGGCCAGCCGCCGTCCCGGGTGTAGCCCTCCTCGGGCCATTTCCGCGTCGCGTCGATGCCCGCCTTGCCGCCCCAGAACTGCTGGTACGAGGCGTGGTCGAGGTGGTCGACCGGTCCCTCGACGACGGTGAGGTCACGGGCGTAGTCCGTGTTGCCGAGGGCGCGCCAGGCGACCTCGTGCAGATCGTGGACGTCGCAGTCGGAGTCGACGATCACGATCAGTTTGGTGAGGGACATCATGTGGGCGCCCCAGACGGCGTGCATCACCTTCTGGGCGTGCTTCGGGTACTTCTTGTCGATCGAGACGATCGCGCAGTTGTGGAAGCCGCCCGCCTCGGGGAGGTGGTAGTCCACGATGTCCGGGACGATGATCTTGAGGAGCGGCAGGAAGAAGCGCTCCGTGGCCCGGCCGAGCGGCCCGTCCTCGGTCGGCGGCCGGCCGACCACGATCGACTGGAGCAGCGGCCTTCTGCGCATGGTGACGCAGTCGATCGTCAGCGCCGGGAAGGGCTCCTGCGGGGTGTAGAACCCGGTGTGGTCGCCGAACGGGCCCTCGGGGAGCATCTCCCCGGGCTCCAGCCATCCTTCGAGCACGACCTCGGCCTGCGCCGGCACCTGGAGCGGCACCGTCTTGCAGTCGACCATCTCGATCCGCTTGCCCTGCACGAACCCGGCGAACAGGTACTCGTCGATGTCACCGGGCAGCGGGGCGGTCGAGGCGTACGTCACGGCGGGCGGGCAGCCGAACGCGATCGCGACCGGCAGGCGCTCGCCGCGCCGGGCCGCCACCTGGTAGTGGTTGCGGCTGTCCTTGTGGATCTGCCAGTGCATGCCGATGGTGCGCCTGTTGTGGCGCTGGAGGCGGTAGAGCCCGAGGTTGCGGATGCCGCTCTCGGGGTCCTTGGTGTGGGTGAGCCCGAGGTTGAAGAACGAGCCGCCGTCCTGCGGCCAGGTGAAGAGGGCGGGCAGCGCGTCGAGGTCGACGTCGTCGCCGCGCAGGACGACCTCCTGGACGGGGGCGTCCTTCACCTTCTTCGGCGGTACGTGGGTCATCGCGCCGAGCTTGCCGAACGCCTCGCGCACCCCGACGAAGCCGTGCGGGAGCTCGGGCCTCAGCAGTCCGCCGATCTTGTCGCTGATGTCGGCGTACGACTTCAGGCCGAGGGCCTTGAGGAGGCGGCGGTCGGTGCCGAAGACGTTCATCGCGAGCGGCATCGCGGAGCCGCGCACGTTCTCGAAGAGGAGTGCCGGGCCCTGGGCCTTCTGGACCCGGTCGACGATCTCCCCGACCTCCAGATACGGGTCGACCTCGGCCTTGATGCGCTTGAGGTCGCCCTCGCGCTCCAGCGCCCGGAGCAGGGAGCGAAGATCGTCGTAAGCCATGCGTCCCAGTATCGCCGAGGCCCCTGCGCTCCCCGCGCGCGCCCCACCCGCCGCGGGCGGGCCCGCCCGCTCGGGCCCGGGGCAGCCCGCCCGCTCGGGCCCGGGGCAGCGCGCCGGGGCGGGCCTGCGCACCCGCTACCCTGTGGCCGTCACCGGGGCCCCGCGTCGCCCCGCCGCCGTTCAGTGGGGGATCGTCCGGCCATGCTGAGGTATCTGCCGTTCCTGTTGGTTCTGGCGCTGTGGATCTACGCGTTCGTCGACTGCCTGAACACACCGGAGGAAGAGGTCCGCGGGCTGCCGAAGGTCGTCTGGGTCATCATCATCCTGCTCTTCGGCGAGGTACTGGTCGGCCCGGTCGCCTGGCTCGTGGCCGGCAAGGTGCGTCACGTCCCCGCGAACGGCCCCACCCCCTCCCGGTGGCACGGCGACCACCGCACCCGGCAGCTCGCGCCCGACGACGACCCCGAGTTCCTCGACTCCCTGAAGGCCGGCGGGAAGCAGGACGAGGCACTCCTCAAGGACTGGGAGGCCGACCTGCGACGCCGCGAGGAGGAGCTGCGGCGGCGCGAGCGGGACGGGGACGCCAGGGAGTGACGCCCCGCGGGCGGTGACCCTGCCGCTCGCTTGCGCCGCGTGGGCGCCGGGTCAGGAATCGTCGCGCAGGACGAGCGCGAGAAGTCCCGGGAAGCGGGCGTCGAACTCGGCGCGGCGCAGGCGGTTGACGCGCTTGGCGCCCGCGTCGCGCTGCTCGACCAGACCCGCGGCGCGCAGGACCGTGAAGTGATGGCTGAGGGCCGCCTTGCCGACCGGCACGTCGAAGCTGCCGCAGCTGCGGGACCACTCGGCGGAGCCGGCCAGTTCGCGGACCAGCCGCAGGCGCACGGGGTCGGCGAGGGCCGCGAGGGCGCTCTGGACGGGGACGTCGTCCGGGTGGGTGTGCTCCGGGGCGGCCCGGTGACCGGTGCGCTCCGTCATGTCCGTCCGCCTTCCGGGGCCGTGCCCCCTTGCCGGGTGTTCGATGAGAACCATACACTTCGGAGTGTTCGCCCTTCGTCGAACAGTCGAGCGCTCACCAGGGGTGTGTCATGCGTGCGGTCCGGTTCCAGGAGTACGGCGGTCCCGAGGTGCTGAGGACGGTGGAGACACCGGTGCCCGAGCCGGGACCGGGACAGGTGAGCATCGACGTCGCGTACGCCGGCGTGAACTTCGCGGACCTCAAGGCGCGCGCCGAGGGTTACCGGGTGCCGGAGCTTCCCTTCGTCCCCGGGCTCGAGGTCTCCGGACGGGTCCGGGCCGTGGGCGCGGGCGTCGAGGGGCTGCGGGCCGGTCAGGAGGTCACGGCGCTGACGGACGGCGGCGCGTACGCCGAGGTCGCCGTGACCGACGCCGTGACCGTCTTCCCGGTCCCGGACGGCGTCGGACTGCGCACCGCCGCCACCCTGCCCACCGTGCTGCCGACCGCGTACGCCCTGATCCACTCGGTCGGCCGGCTCCAGCCCGGCGAGACGCTCCTCGTGCAGGGCGCGGCGGGCGGAGTGGGCACCGTGCTGGGCCAGTTGGCGCGGGCGGCGGGGGCCGGGGCGGTGTACGGGGTGGTGTCGGGCGCCGCCAAGGCCGCGTACGCCCGCGAGCACGGCTACGACGAGGTCTTGGTCGGCCCCTTCGAGAAGGAGGTGCGGGAGGCGACCGGCGGACGCGGCGTCGACCTGGCCCTCGACCCGGTGGGCGGCGACACCCTGCGCGCCTCGCTGGCCTCCCTCGCCCCCTTCGGACGCCTGGTCTCCTTCGGCAACGCGAGCTCCGCCGAGCCGTGGCGGCTGGGGCAGCCCGAGCTGTACCCCCTCGGCCTGTCCGTCTCCGGGTTCTCCGTCCTCACCCTCGCCCGCACGGCTCCGGCCGAGCTGCGCGCCCTCGCCGGGCGGGCCTTCCGCACGGTGGCGGACGGGTCGGTCACCCTGCCGGTGACGGCGGAGTTCGGCCTGGAGGAGGCGGCGCAGGCCCACCGGCTGATGGGCACCCGGACCAGCACGGGCAAGCTGCTGCTGCGGGTGAGCGGCTGAGACCGCGCCCCCGCGCCGTAAGCAGTTCCGTGTTCAGCCCTTCGTCGGACGTCCGTAGACCATCGGCGGACGCCCGGAAGGGGGGCCGTTCCCCAGACTGGGGCCACGACTACACGGGGAGGCGCGATGCGGGACATCGGTCGGGCACGGTTTCTGGGAATGGCGGCGGGGGCCTGCGCCGCGGTGGCACTGCCCGCCGGTCCGGCGGCCGGAGCGGCGGCCACGCGGCCGCCCGCGGACGGGGGCCCGCCGGGGCTGAGGTACCGGGGAGTGGTGTACGAGGTCGGGGAGGGCGAGACGCCCGGCACCGCCTGGAGCGCGGCGCGGATGCGCCGGGACATCCGGGCCGTCCGGCACGACCTGCACGCCGATTCCGTCAAGGTCACCGGAGACGGCGTCGAGCGGCTCACCGCCACCGCCGCCGAGGCGGCCGAACGCGGGCTGCACGTCTGGCTGGAGCCCACGCCGGCCGACGTGCCGCAGCGGGAGATCCTCGACCGGCTGGCGGAGACCGGCCGGTTCGCCGAACAACTGCGGCGCCAGGGCGCCGACGTGCACCTGAGCGTCGGCTGCGAGTTCGTCCTGTTCGTGCCCGGCATCGTGCCCGGCGCGACCGTCCTGGAGCGCGTCGAGAACCTGCTCAGCGGCAACTTCGACCCCGTGCGTACGGCACGCAGGCTGCGCCGCTTCACCGCGCGGGCCGCGGCCGTCGGCCGGTCCGTCTTCCACGGGCGGCTGACCTACGCCGCCGCCCAGGACGAGGACGTCGACTGGGACCTCTTCGACATCGCCGGCATCGACTACTACAGCTTCTTCCGGCGCCGCCGCGACCACGTACGGGAGCTCGCCGGGTACACCCGGTTCGGCAAGCCGCTCGCCGTCATGGAGTTCGGCTGCTGCACCTTCGAGGGCGCTCCGGAGCGGGGCGGCATGGGCTGGGACGTCGTCGACCGGACGAAGGAACCCCCGGAGATCGAGGGCGGCCTGGTGCGCAGCGAGCGCACCCAGGCGGCGTATCTGACGGACGTGCTCCGGGTGTTCGAGTCGATGAACCTGTACGCGGCGCACGCGTACACCTTCGTCACCCCCGACGCCCCGCACCGACGCTCGCCGCACCTGGACATGGACATGGCGAGCTACAGCATCGTGAAGACGATCGAGGACCGCCCCGGCGACCCGGCCTCCGGCCGGCACTGGGAGCCGAAGGAGGCCTTCCACGCCCTGGCCCGCGAGTACGGAAGGGCGCGGCTCCGCTGACACCTCTCTCCCCGCGGGGGAGAGTGGGCGCATGGAGCGCATCGATCAGGCACAGGCCCGGGCGTGGCTCGCCACCGCGGTCGCGGAGGCCCGCGCCGGGCTCGCCGAGGGCGGCATCCCCGTCGGGGCGGCGCTGTACGGCGCGGACGGCACCCTCCTCGGCCGCGGCCGCAACCGGCGCGTGCAGGACGGCGACCCGTCGCTGCACGCGGAGACGGCGGCCTTCCGCGCCGCCGGGCGGCAGCGGTCGTACCGCGGCACGACGATGGTGACGACCCTGTCGCCGTGCTGGTACTGCAGCGGGCTGGTGCGCCAGTTCGGGATCTCCCGCGTCGTCGTCGGAGAGGCGGAGACCTTCCACGGCGGCCACGACTGGCTCGCGGAGCACGGCGTGCGGATCGTCCTCCTCGACGACCCCGAGTGCGTCGCCCTGATGCGCGGCTTCGTCCGGAGCAACCCGGCCCTGTGGCACGAGGACATCGGTGCCTGAGCGCCGGACCGGCTCCCCCGCACGCCCCCAGGGAGCGGCCGTACCCGGTCATTTCCGGCCGGCCGGCAAAAGCGTTGCGTCGTCCGACGGACATCGCGCGCCCGACTCCGAAGCAACTCCCCTCTTTCCGCCCCGCTGCTGATACACCTCACCTCAGCCATGACAGGGACAGCGGCGGGACCGGTGGGGCCGGTGCCGCAACGGGGGGAGACGCGGTGCGCACAGGGCTGCACGGAGGGGCCGCGCTGTTCGGCACGGAGCCGCCCGGGCTCGCTCCACGCCTGGTCGGACTGCGCCCGTACCAGCACCGCTCGTCACCGCTGGAACATCCGCGCGAACTCCCGTTCGTGGTACTGGCGGGCGGCCGGGGGATCGGCAGGAGCGCGGTCCTGGACGAACTGCGGGACTGCTACCGGGGCCACACGCCGGTCGCGCTGGTCGACGGCGCGGAACGGCGGTCCGGCGAGCCGCCGCCGCAGCGGCCGCCCGCGTCCTGGTCGCCGGTCGCGGACGCCCTCACCACCGTCGCCGAGCAGCTCGCGGAGCCGGTGACGGGCGCGGGACGGATCATCTTCCCGCGCCTGGCGACCGGGCTCCTCGCCGTCGCGGCGGGCGGCTGGAGCGACCGCGACGTGACGCGCGTCCGGCGGGAGGCCGAGCGGATCCTGCTGCTGAACGACTCCGCCTCCCGGCTCGCCGGCCGCTGGGTCGGCAGGGTCGTCGCCCGGCTGACCGCCTCCATGCCCGGCACCGGCCCGGTCGTGGAACCGGTCATCGAGGCGACCCTGGAGGCCTTCTCGGAGGGGGTCTCCCCCACCCGTCTGCGCCTGCGCAAGGGCGCGACCTGGTACCGCGACCATCCGGACGCGGGCGGCAGCCCCCGGCTCGGGCTGATCCTGCTCTCCGGCCGCTTCCGGGCGGGCGGCGACTCCCGCACCCACGCCGAGCGCCACCTCGTACGGGCCCTGCTGGCCGACCTCGACGACGCGTACGCCGGACCGCTCCGGGGCACGCGTCGGATCGGCCGGCCCCTCGTCCTGATCGACAACGTGCAGGAGCCGCCGGGCCGCCGGCTCATGGAGGCGGTGCTGCGCGACCGCGCCGACGGCATCGCCGACCGCACCGCCTTCTTCGCCGCCCTGCGCGGCTCCGCGCACCCCGCGCTGCGAGGCGCCGTCCGCCGGACGCTCCCGGAGGTCGCCCGGCACAGCGGCTGGACGCCGGACACCTCCCCGTCCTCCCGCGCCCTGCTGGTCTCCCTGCCGCCGCCGTCACCCGGCGACGGGGACGGCGCCGGCGACCGGACGCCCGGGGGTCAGACCCCGGCGTAGGAGTGCTTGCCGGTGACAAAGATGTTGACCCCGTAGTAGTTGAACAGCCAGCAGGCGAAGGCGATCAGCGCGATGTACGCGGCCTTGCGGCCCTTCCACCCGGCCGTTGCCCGGGCGTGCAGGTAGCAGGCGTACGCGACCCAGGTGATGAACGACCAGGTCTCCTTGGGGTCCCAGCCCCAGTAGCGGCCCCACGCGTCGCCCGCCCAGATCGCGCCCGCGATGATCGTGAACGTCCACAGCGGGAACACCGCGGCGTTGACCCGGTAGGAGAACTTGTCGAGCGAGGCCGCCGCGGGCAGCCGCTCCAGCACGGAGGTCGCGAAGCGGCCGGGCTGCCCGCCGTTCGCCAGCTTGTCCTCGTACGAGTCCTTGAAGAGGTACAGCAGGGTGCCGACCGCGCCCACGTAGAAGACCGCGCCGCAGAAGATCGCGGTGGAGACGTGGATGTACAGCCAGTACGAGTGGAGCGCGGGGACCAGCTGGTCGCTCGCGGTGTACAGGACGGTGACGGCGAGCCCGAGGTCGAGCAGGACCGTCGTGACCAGCGGGAGGCCCAGCCAGCGGACGTTCTTCTTCAGCGCCAGCAGCGCCAGGTACACCCCGACGGCGACGGTGGAGAAGGTGATGTTGAACTCGTACATGTTGCCCCACGGCGCCCGCTCCACGGAGAGCGCGCGGGCGAGCACACCCGCCGCCTCGACGGCGAAGGCGAGCACGGTGAGGGACACGGCGATCCGGCCGTACAGGTCGCCCTGCTCGTCGCCGCCGTGCGCGCCGGGGCCGTCCGGGACGTCCCGGGCACCGGCCGCCGAGCGGACGACGACCTGGGGCCGGTCCAGGACGGCGGTGCCGCCGGCCGACTGCACGGTGACCGCGGGCGCCTGCGCGCCGCTCTTCTGCGTCAGCGCGGCGGCCGTGCGGCCGACCTTGCTGCGGCTGCCGAAGAGCCATTCGGCGATGTGGGCGAAGAAGGCCAGGGTGTAGACGGCCATCGCGGAGTAGATCAGCGTGTTGCTGACACTGGCGAGGTTCTCGTTCGTTGCGGCGGCGAGAGTCACTGCTTCTCAGCCCCTTCGGCGGCAGATACGGCGTGAGGTTCGGAGGTGTCCGGATCGGGCCCGGGGGTGGCGGGGCCGGGGGCGCTCGGCGCCCGGTCGTGCACGAGCGCCGCCAGGTCGCCGAGTTCCTCGGGGAGCTTCGCGGACTCGCTGCGGCCGAGGCCGGCCATCTCGACGACGGTCGCCCCGTCCGCCCCGGTGGTGGCGCGCACCCAGACGCGGCGGCGCTGGATGAACAGGGAGCCGGCGAGGCCGAGGATCGCGGTGACGGCACCGGCCAGCGCCCAGTCACTGCCGGGCTGCTGGGTGACCTGGAAGCCGGCCCACTCCTTGATCTCCTTGTCGAAGGTGATGGAACCGGCTCCGTCCGGGAGCTTCATGGTCTCGCCGGGCCGTAGCCGCTTCTTGAGGATCTGGCCCTCGGCGTCCTTGAACTGCTTCAGCTTCGAGGTGTCGAGCTGGTACACGTTCTGCGGGACGCCCGAGTCGACGCCCAGGCTGCCGTGGTAGCCGGACAGCGCGAGCACCGGGTAGTCGAGCGCCGGGAACTGGGAGAACATCGTGCCCTTGCCCGCACCGGCGAACGTCGGGACGAAGAAGGCGGAGAAGCCGAGCTGCTCCCTGACGCCCCGCGCGTTCCGGTAGCCGTCCATGACCTTGACCGCGCCCTGCGAGGTCACGTTGGAGTCGAGCGGCAGCAGCGGCACGGCCTGGTGGAAGACGACCTCGCCCCGGCCGTCCCGGACGGTGACCACCGGGGCGTAGCCGTGACTGACCAGGTAGACCTTCGAGTCGCCGATCTCCAGCGGCTCGTTGACCTTGACGGTGGTCCGCTTCTCCTTGCCGTAGGCGCCCTCGCGGTAGGTGAGGTCCGCCTGGTAGGTGCGGGGGGTGCCCTTGTTGGGCCCGGTCCGCTCGTACGTGCCGGTGAACTTCTTCAGGTCGAAGCTGAACGGCGTCAGGTCGTCGTTGTCGAAGAGGCTGCCGGACTTGAAGTCGTCGTACTGCAGGAGCGTGTTGGCGAAGCCGTCGCCCTCGACGACCAGCTTGTTGCCCTCGGACTTGAAGAGCTGGCCGCAGGCGAAGGCGACCAGCATCACGATCAGCGCGATGTGGAAGAGCAGGTTGCCGGTCTCGCGCAGATAGCCCTTCTCGGCGGCGACGGCGTCCCCGGCGACGTGCGCCCGGAAGCGGCGCTGCCTCAGCACCGTGAGCGCGGCCTCGCGGACCTGCTCGGGCCCTGCCTCGGTGCGCCAGGTGGTGTAGGCGGGCAGCCGGGTCAGCCGCCTGGGCGCGCCCGGCGGGCGGCTGCGCAGCTGCCCCACGAACTGCCAGGTGCGCGGCACGATGCAGCCGATCAGCGACACGAACAGCAGGATGTAGATCGCCGAGAACCACACCGAGCTGTAGACGTTGAAGAGGCCGAGCTTCTCGTAGAGGGGCCCGAGCGTGGCGTGCGCCTGCCGGAAGTCGGCGACCTTCGTCTCGTCGGACGCGGACTGCGGGATCAGCGAGCCGGGGATCGCCCCGAGCGACAGCAGGAAGAGCAGGATCAGGGCGACCCGCATCGAGGTCAGCTGACGCCAGAACCAGCGGGTCCAGCCGATCACCTCGCGGCCGGTCCAGGCGAGCCATCCGGCGGCGCCGGGAGCCCGGGTCCCGCCGAAGGAGCCGGGCACCACCGTCTCCGTGGGGGCGGTGGACAGCTGGGACCCGGCCGCGCCGAGGTCGCCCTCGGCGTCCGCACCGCCGTCGGCGGCCTTGCCGGTGTCGGTCGTGCTCATGGCTCAGATCCCTACCGTGAAGCCGTCGGACCAGGTCTGCATCTCCTGCACGATGCTGTCCCACGCGCCGGTCAGCAGGAGCAGCCCGGTCACGATCATCATGCCGCCGCCGATCCGCATCACCCACGCGTAGTGGCGCTTGACCCAGCCGAAGGCACCGAGTGCCTTGCGGAAGGCGACCGCGGCGAGGACGAAGGGGATACCGAGACCCAGGCAGTACGCCACGGTCAGTATCGCGCCCCGGCCGGCGCTCGCCTGGTTGATCGCCAGAGCCTGCACCGCGGCGAGCGTCGGGCCGATGCAGGGCGTCCAGCCGATCCCGAACAGCGCGCCGAGCAGTGGGGCGCCCACCAGACCGGCCACCGGCCTCTGGTGGAAGCGGAATTCGCGCTGGGTCATCCAGGGCATCAGCCCCAGGAAGAAGACGCCCATGAGGACCATGAGCACGCCGAGCACCTTGGACAGCGTGCCCTGGTGCTCGTACAGGGTGGAGCCGAAGAACCCGAAGAGCGCGCCGCCGGAGACGAACACCACCGTGAAGCCGAGGACGAACAGGCCCGCGCCCGCGGCCATCCGTCCCCGTCTGGCCTCAGCCAGGTCCGTGCCGCTGACCCCGGTGACGTACGACAGGTAGCCGGGCACCAGCGGCAGCACGCAGGGCGAGAAGAAGGAGACGAGGCCGCCGAGCACGGCGATCGGCAGGGCGGCCAGCAGCGCGCCGCTGTAGACGGTCTCGTTGCGGCCGGTGGCCTCGGCGAGAGTGGTGGCGAGGAGGGACACGTCGGATCACTTCTCCGCGAGGACCGGGGCGAGCATCTTGCGCAGCCTGTCCTCGCTGAGCGCCTGGAGCGTGCGGGACGCGACCTTTCCGTCCCGGTCGACGACGAGCGTGGACGGGATCAGCTGCGGGTTCAGCGTGCCCTTTTTGAAACGCAGCATCAGCCTGCCCGTCGGGTCGTACAGGCTGGGGTACGTGATCCCGTGTTCCTTCTCGAACGCCTTGGCGGCGGCGGTGCCGGGGTCGCGGGTGTTGATGCCGACGAACTGCACGCCCTGGCTCTTCGTGTCCTGGTAGACCTTCTCGAAGTTCTCGGCCTCGGCGCGGCAGGGTGCGCACCAGGAGCCCCAGATGTTCAGGACGACGACCTTGCCCCGGTAGTCGTCGACGTCGATCTGCTTGCCGTCGACGGTCTTGCCGGAGAGGTCGGGGACGGTGGCCCGCTCGCCCTTGGCCACGGTGTCGACGCCGTTCTTCCCCGCCACGAAGTTGGTGTTGCCCGATCCCCCGTGCGTGCCCCCGGAGCCGCACGCGGTCAGGACGAGGGCCGCGACCGCCGCCCCGGCGGTGAGCAGGGCGGCTCGGCTACGGGCGCGGTTCGCGCGGGGGAAGCGCTGACGGACACGGCAGGCGGCACTCATGTGAAAAGTTTCGCATGTCCGTTCCGGGGATCTTGCCCACCCCCCTTGCGGGCGGAAAACCGCATATCAGGCGGCCTTTCCGGCCCCCGCGGAAGACCCCTTGCCGGCCCGTTCGGCGAGCCCCTTCCAGCCGTCGGCCGGCTTCTGTCCCACGTCCAGCGACTGCAGGCCGGCCAGCACCTCGGGCCGCTGCACGTCCAGCCAGTCGACGAACTGCCGGAAGGAGACGAGCCGCACGTCACCGCCCTTCTCCTTCTCCCGCGCGATGTGCTTGAACGCCTTCTCGACGGCGTCCATGTAGATGCCGCCGTTCCACTCCTCGAAGTGGTTGCCGATGAAGAGGGGAGCCCGGTTCGTCTCGTACGCCCGCTGGAATCCCGCGATGTACGCCCCGGCGGACTGGGTGCGCCAGCCGGGATAGTTGTACGACGGCGCCTTCGTCGAGTTGACCGACTGGTTGGCGAGCATGTTGTAGTCCATCGACAGCACCTCGAAGCTGTGCCCCGGGAACGGGATCGCCTGCAACGGCAGGTCCCACACGCCCTGGGTCTTGCGCGGCCAGCGCTGACGGCCGCCGGGCGAGGAGGCGTCGTAGCGCCAGCCCAGCTCCCGGGCGGTGGGCAGCAGGTTGCTCTGGCCGAGCAGGCAGGGGGTGCGGCCGCCGACGAGCTCCTTGTCGTAGTCGAAGGGCAGTGACGGCAGGTCGGTCCAGCCCGTGTTGGTCCGCCACTCCTTCACGAAGGACTTCGCCTGGTGGATCTCGCTGCGCCACTGCCCGGGCGTCCAGTTGGCGACCGTGCCGTAGCCGGAGCAGAAGTGGCCGTTGAAGTGCGTGCCGATCTCGTGGCCGTCGAGCCAGGCGCGGCGGACGCCCTTGAGCGTCATCCTGATGTGCTCGTCGGTCAGGTAGCCGATGTCGGAGGCGCCCGGCGCGTTGTTCGGCGGCAGGTAGAGGCGCTTCTTCGACTCGGGCAGCAGATAGAGCCCCGACAGGAAGAACGTCATGTGGGCCTGGTGGGCCCCGGCGAGGTCGAGGAAACGCTCGAAGAGACCGGTCCCGACCTCGCCGGCACCGTCCCAGGAGAAGATCACGAACTGCGGCGGCGTCTCACCGGGCTCCAGCGGCACGGGCCGGCCGGGCTGCCTGGGCTGCTTGCCGGTGAAGGCGGTCGACCCGTCACCCAGGGGACGCGCGGGGGCCTTGGGGGCACCGGGATCCCCGCTGCGGGAACCGCTCGGGGTGCTGCCGCCCTCTTCGTGAGCGGTACCGCAGGCGCCGAGACCCAGCGCGGCCGCGGCACCCGCCCCCATTCCGATCATTCCGCGTCGGCTGACGTCCCGCATATCGTCCCCATTTCGTCGCACCCTCTCAGCCGGCTCTCAGCCGGCATCCCATGAGAGGGGGCGACGAAGACGGGGGTTCCGCCTTACACGCACATATTTATATTATTTTACGAAGATGACCTCGAATGATGTGATGATGCACGCTTTGTGACGGTGTGTACGCAACGCCCCCGCCGGGCCGGACGGCTCCAGGCCCCTCGGGCGTCCCCTTCTAGGCTCCGAAAGCCTTGCTTTGCCCCTGCACCGGCTTGGCCCCGGCGAGGAGATGAGCGGGCACCAGATCCCGCGCGGGCTCGCTGTAACCCACCGAGACGATCCTGTCGCCGCGGTAGGTGAAGGTCGTCAGCGAGGCCAGCGTGCACTGCCGCTTGCGCGGGTCGTGCCACAGCCGCCGCCGCTCCACGAAGGACCGCAGGATCCAGATCGGCAACTGGTGGGACACGCACACCGCTTCATGCCCGCGCGCCGCGTCCCTGGCGGCGTCCAGCGCCCCCATCATCCGCACGACCTGCTCCACGTACGGCTCACCCCAGGACGGCTTGAAGGGGTTGACCAGGTGCTTCCAGTTCTCCGGCCGGCGCAGCGCACCGTCCCCGACCCCGAAGGTCTTGCCCTGGAAGACGTTCTCCGCCTCGATCAGCCGCCCGTCGGTCGCCAGGTCCAGCCCGTGCGCCTTGGCGATGGGCGTCGCGGTCTCCTGCGCCCGCTCCAGCGGCGAGGCCACGACGTGCGTGACGTCCCGCGCGGACAGGTGCTCGGCGACCCGGTCGGCCATCCGCCGCCCGAGGTCCGACAGGTGGTAGCCGGCCAGCCGCCCGTACAGGACCCCCTCCGGGTTCTCGACCTCACCGTGCCGCATCACGTGCACGACGGTGAGGTCACTGTTCTTCCGCTCGGCTCCCGTGCCGGTCATGCCGTGGCCTCCGCCGCTGCCCGTGCCGCCGCCGGAAGGGCGTCGGCGATCCGCTGAACCGCCCGCTCGTCGTGCGCCGTGGAGACGAACCACGACTCGAACGACGAAGGCGGCAGATAGACGCCCTGCGCGAGCAACGAGTGGAAGAAGGCGGTGTACCGGAAGGACTCCTGCGTCTTCGCGTCCTCGTAGTTCCGCACCTCCCGCCCGGTGAAGAAGACCGAGAACATGTTGGACGCGTTCTGCAGCCGGTGCGCCACGCCCTCCTTGGTGAGCGCCTCGGTCACCAGCGTGCGGATCTGCAGGGACACCGCGTCGACCGTCTCGTACGCGGCGTCGTCCAGCAGCCGCAGCTGCGCGAGTCCGGCGGCGGTCGCCACCGGGTTCCCCGACAGCGTGCCCGCCTGGTAGACCGGCCCCGCCGGAGCGAGGTGGCCCATGACGTCCGCCCGCCCGCCGAACGCGGCGGCCGGGAACCCGCCGCCCATCACCTTGCCGAAGGTCATCAGGTCGGGGCGGACCCCGTCCACCCCGTACCAGCCGGCCCTGCTCGTCCGGAACCCGGTCATGACCTCGTCGGAGATGTACAGCGCGCCGTTCTGCGCGCAGGCGTCCTTCAGCCCCTGGTTGAACCCGGGACCCGGCGGCACGACGCCCATGTTCCCGGGCGAGGCCTCCGTGATGACGCAGGCGATCTCACCGGGGTGCGCCCGGAAGGCGGCGTGCACGGCGTCGAGGTCGTTGTACGGAAGGACGATGGTGTCCCCGGCCTGCGCGCCGGTGACGCCCGGGGTGTCCGGCAGGGCGAAGGTCGCCAGCCCGCTGCCCGCGGCGGCCAGCAGCGAGTCGACGTGCCCGTGGTAGCACCCGGCGAACTTGATCACCTTGGCGCGCCGGGTGAACCCGCGCGCCAGACGGATGGCGGACATCGTCGCCTCGGTCCCGCTGGAGACGAGGCGCACCTGCTCGACCGGCTCGACGCGCGCGACGATCTCCTCGGCCAGCTCGACCTCCCCCTCCCCCGGCGTACCGAAGGAGGTGCCGCGCGAGACGGCCTCCTGGACCGCGGCGACCACCTCGGGACGGGCGTGCCCGAGAATCATCGGCCCCCAGGAACAGACGAGGTCGACGTACTCCCTCCCGTCGGCGTCGGTCAGATAGGGACCGCTTCCGGACACCATGAAACGGGGCGTACCGCCCACGGCGCGGAACGCGCGCACGGGCGAGTTCACACCGCCCGGTGTCACGGCAGCCGCACGGTCGAAAAGAGTCTGCGAAACTGGGGCTTCGTACTGATAGGTCACACAAGCCATGGTGTCAGAGGCCGCGAAGATCCTGCGGACAGGTGTTTCAGCCCACGTTTCGCCGAGCGGCCGTGGGGGAGGTCACTGACACGATGATCGGGTTGCGCGGCGGGGGTCGCGCGGCCTAGAAAAGCAGTCGGGTGGAGATATGCATCGCGGTGGCGGACTGGGCGAGGGGACCGATGACCTCGGTCCTCGGCGTGCCCGGCGGGGGAGGCACCGGCGCGAGGCGGAGGAAGCCGCCGAGTCACGGCAGGCACAGGCACAGGGTTCACAGGGTTCACAGGGCGAGCCTGAGCGGATCGAGCAGTCGGCCCGTATGGACGGTATGGACTACACGGACCGTGGGGCAGACCGGCTCAGGGCAGGGAGCGGGAATGGTGGCCGGGTGGGGGTGACGTACAAATACTTCGGCGCGCCCGACGGCGCGACGGCAGCGCGGGTCCCGATCTCGATGCGCCCCGAGGAACTCGGCGGTGACGAGCTCGGGATGAACGGCATGTTCACCAAGATCAAGCCGGAGACGATGGCCGCGATGGTCCTCACCGGCATCGAGGGCGTACCCCTGCACAAGGTGCCTCCGCTGGAACTCGTCGTCCTCCACCCCGACTACGCCGTCGTCAAACTCCCCATGACGGTCGTCGACCCGCTGCGCGGCATAGGCGAGGAAGCGGTGGGTGCGGCCGCCTTCATCTGGTCGACGGTCCCGGACCGCGGAGGCCCCCGCGACGCGTTCAACGTCTATCAACTGCTGCACGAGTGGCAGGACTTCAGCCACCGGTTGCATGAGGCGGGGCATCAGCCTTATTGCCTTGTGTGGCCGTGACCTGGAGCGTCGTGGGGTGCGAGCGGGGTTTTCGGACTCCGCCCTTTTCACGTCCCCGCCGGAGGGCGTCAGGCGGCCAGGACACATTCGCGCATCGCCAGGCCGAGCGGATCGGGTAGCCGGCCTGGCCACCACTTTCGGTCACGCCGAAGGGGGAGCTGTTCACGCACCCATTCAGGATCGGGGTTGGTGTGTGGCCGACCCGCTACGACGACGGTCGGCACGGTCTCGTTGCCGTCGTTGACCGCCCTCACCGCTGCGGCGGCTGCCGGGTCGCGCCAGTTGTTGACCCAGTGGGACTGGCGGGCGCTGCGGCCCAGCCGGACGCGCAGTCGCAGGCAGTACGTGCAGCCCGGCCGCCAGTAGACCACCGGCCGACCGTCGACCGCGCTGCGGCGCTGTGCCTCCAGCGCACCGATCGACCCCGGGAAGATCAGGGGGAGTTCACGCCGGCGAGCGCCAAGAAGGTTCAAGCCGAGCCCGGGACCTGTGCGCTGCCCCACGTCCTCGGGGTCCGGCAGCCGTGACCGGCGCCTTCGGCCCGAAGGCTCCTCTTCGCGCCGACAATATCTGTGCCGGCGATATAAGAATTGGCCGTAACACGCCGTGAGGATTTCACGTCCGCCCGGCTGAAGGGAATTACTTAGCGTGCATGCCGGGGGCGGACGTGCTACTGTCGGTCAAAGTTGAAGTTGTGATTCCCAAAAATTCAAGCGCCCCCGGCGGCTCGAACGCGCCGGGTGGGAAGTGCTTTTGTATTTCCGGTCATTTCCGGACGGGGCCAATCATCGCGACAACACGGAGTCCGCACAGTGCGAATTCCGGGAATGCCCCGAAGGAGATTTGACATGGCTACTGGTACCGTGAAGTGGTTCAACGCGGAAAAGGGTTTCGGCTTCATCGAGCAGGACGGTGGCGGCGCTGACGTCTTCGCCCACTACTCGAACATCGCCGCCCAGGGCTTCCGCGAGCTGCTGGAAGGCCAGAAGGTGAACTTCGACATCGCGCAGGGCCAGAAGGGCCCGACCGCCGAGAACATCGTTCTCGCCTGACGCGACGCTCACTTCGCAGCTGGGGCCCGCACCTTGGGGTGCGGGCCCCGGCTCGTTGCCGCTCGCTCCTGGAGCGCGGCGGCCGTGCATGAAATCCTCCCTCCTGCCGTGGAATCTTCTCCACGACACGGTTTGAGGACTGTTATCCAAAAGGCGCAGGCCCCGGGTTTCTCTCCGCGGCTGGATTCGCCTCCGTTTTTCACTGGGCGCGTCCCTGCGATTCTCCGTGCTGCTTTTCATGCCGGGAATTCCTTGATGCGTGCCGCGTCATGGAAGGTCCCCTTGAACCGCACTCGTACGAACACCCGCTCCACCACCGCCCGCAATCGCGCCGGTGCCGCCGCCGCGAGCAGGGGCGGCGCGCGCTTCGGTACGTCCTACGCCGGCCGCAGCGGCTCCAGCCCGTCCGGCCGCTCCGGTGGCCCGAGCCGCTCGAGCGCCCCGAGCCGTTCCGGCGGCTACGGACGCCGGTCCGCCCCGCAGGGCGAGTTCGCACTGCCGGTGACCGTCACCCCCGCACTTCCCGCCGTCGAGGCGTTCGCCGACCTCGACATGCCGGCGCCGCTGCTGGCCGCGCTGACCGCGGAGGGCATGACCACCCCGTTCCCCATCCAGGGGGCGACCCTGCCGAACTCCCTCGCCGGCCGTGACGTGCTCGGCCGTGGCCGCACCGGCTCCGGCAAGACGCTCGCCTTCGGCCTCGCCATGCTGGCCCGCACCGCCGGCCGGCGCGCCGAACCCCGCCAGCCGCTGGCCCTGGTCCTCGTGCCCACCCGTGAGCTGGCCCAGCAGGTGACGGACGCGCTCACCCCGTACGCCCGTTCCGTGCGGCTGCGGCTGACCACGATCGTCGGCGGCATGTCGATCGGCCGCCAGGCCGGCGCGCTGCGCTCCGGCGCGGAGATCGTCGTCGCCACCCCCGGGCGCCTGAAGGACATGGTCGACCGCGGCCACTGCAGCCTGGACCAGGTCGCCGTCACCGTCCTCGACGAGGCCGACCAGATGACGGACATGGGCTTCATGCCGCAGGTCACCGGCATCCTGGACCAGGTGCGTCCCGACGGGCAGCGGATGCTGTTCTCGGCGACCCTGGACCGCAACGTCGACCTGCTGGTCCGCCAGTACCTGTCCGACCCGGTGGTCCACTCCGTCGACCCGTCGGCGGGCGCGGTGACCACCATGGAGCACTACGTCCTCCACGTGCAGGGTGCCGACAAGCAGCGCACGACCACCGAGATCGCGGCCCGCGACGGCCGCGTGATCATGTTCCTGGACACCAAGCACGCGGTGGACCGGCTGACCGGGCACCTGCTGGAGAACGGCGTCCGCGCCGCGGCCCTGCACGGCGGCAAGTCCCAGCCCCAGCGCACCCGCACCCTGGCCCAGTTCAAGACCGGGCACGTGACGGTGCTGGTGGCCACCAACGTCGCGGCACGCGGCATCCACGTCGACGACCTCGACCTCGTGGTGAACGTGGACCCGCCGAGCGACCCCAAGGACTACCTGCACCGCGGCGGCCGTACCGCCCGTGCCGGCGAGTCCGGCAGTGTGGTCACCCTGGTGACGCCCAACCAGCGCCGCGAGATGAGCCGCCTCGTGACCGCCGCGGGCATCGTCGCCCACACGGCGCAGGTACGGTCCGGCGAGGAGGAGCTGAACCGGATCACCGGTGCCCAGGCCCCGTCCGGGATCCCCGTCGTCATCACCGCCCCGCCCGCGGAGCGCTCCCGGCGCAGCACGTCCTCGTCGCCCCGTGGCCGCCGGAGCCGTACCGGCCAGGACGGCCGCATCCAGGGCGCGCGTGCCGCACAGGCTCCGCGCCGGTCGTCGGCCCAGCGGCCGCCGGCCGCCTTCGACGCGGCCGCCTGAGGTTCCTCGTGTGCCGGCGGACGTGCTCGTCCGCCGGCGGGCGCGGTCGTCCGTCATCCCCTCTTCGCAGGAGACACCTTTGACGCTGGTTGACACACAGTCGCGACCGACGGATTGCGCCGTCGGGCATACGGCCGCCCCCCAGGAGGCGTCCGCACCGCACGTCCGTGACGACATGACCGTCGAGGTCGCCCTGTCCGTCATGGCGAGTGCCCGTACCGGCCATCTGCTCATCTGCGACGAGGACGACCAGCTCACCGGCCGGGTCACCCGCGCCCAGCTCACCACCGTCCGCGAGAGCCCCGGTTACACGGACCGGGTCCGCCTGCGGGACGTCTGCGAAGACCACGCGAGCCGCCCGGGACACCCGGGCCCCGCATGCCAGGGAGACCGCGGGGACCGCGGAGCGACCCCGGCCTCTCCGACCGCCCGGCGTCGCCCGGGCGGACCGTTCTCCTTCTCCCTCTCCCTGTGAGGCCCTCATGCGCTGCATCATCGCCCGTTTCCCGTTCGACCTCTCCAAGGCCTCCGTGCTGGAATCGATGAAGGGCGTCAAGCCCGAGCCGATCACGGGTGAGTCCGTGATCGTCGGCCGCCGGCACTACCCCGTCAAGCAGGTGGGCCAGGTCGTCACCCGGCAGGACCGCCGCGACTTCACCGCCGCCGAGGTCACCCGTGCCATGACCCAGCTCGGCTTCACGTGCCGTCCCTACCTGCCCGAGGTTGCGCCCGAGAGCGCCCTCTCCCCGTTCCAGAACGCGTCGGTACTGCTGGGTGCCCCCGCGGCCGTGTGACCCGGACAGCACAGCGATGAGGGCCCCGCCGGCATGTGCCGGCGGGGCCCTCATCGCTGTGCTCGGGCGGCTCAGTGGTCGGAGTAGCTGAAGTCGCCGACCGTCCAGGCGGTGACGTCCTGGATCGCGACGCGGTACATCCCCCCCGTCTCGGGGATCCCCATGGTGCCCTGCAGGATGCGGGCGACGTGGAAGTGCAGATGGGTGGGCTTCTCCCCGGGGCCGGAGGGGCTCTGCTCCTCGCCCCCCGTGAAGATGGCGGAGAACGGGCCCAGCTGGTCCGAGTCCACCAGAACCTCCGCCACCCGCTGTCGCCATACGGCCTCGGGGGCCAGCCGGCCGGTGATGACAGCGCCGCCGGAGACCACGGTCAGGGACATCTGCGTGCTTTTCTCGGCCTCCACCAGGGCGGCGATGCCGATGAGGAGTTCGTCAGGGTTCGACATGAGTGCGGATTCTATGCAGCGGCCCGGCCGCGCCCCACCCTGGACCGGCGAAAACGTGCACGCCCCACAAAACCGGGGCCGCGGGCTCGCCAAAATCTACCCTGGCGGGAGTAGACATTGCCCGGCTGCCTGGCTACGATTTCTTGCGTAGTCACAGTCGAGCAAGACCCGGCAGACACGAACTGCCTGGTAGTCGTACCGGTTTTGGCACATGCAAGATCCAGTGAACGGACGGAGGACCTGACGCCATCAGGATCGCCCGGGCGTGCGAAGGATTCGGCTCGGGTACCGCAAGACCCCGGAACGGAAGGTGGTCCCCGGTCACGCATCCACGATCCCCGCTCCTCGGCCCCTCTCCCGGGCCGGACGGCGGTAACAGAAGGTCGGCACCGCGATAGGGCCGACAGATGGTGTTGAATTTCCTTCGGGGCCCTGGTGCCGTACGGCACCAGGGCCCCTCGAGGCGTTGTACTACGAGGTGAGATGACAGCAGATAACCCGCTCGGTAATCGTCTGGACGACGACGACTACCCCGCGTACACCATGGGACGGGCCGCCGAGATGCTCGGTACGACGCCCGGATTCCTGCGTGCCATCGGAGAGGCCCGCCTGATCACGCCGCTCCGCTCGGAGGGCGGCCACCGGCGCTACTCGCGCTACCAGCTGCGGGTCGCCGCCCGGGCGCGCGAGCTGGTCGACCAGGGCACGCCCATCGAGGCCGCCTGCCGCATCGTCATCCTCGAGGACCAGCTCGAGGAGGCCCAGCGCATCAACGCCGAGTACCGCCGCTCCGCAGCCGGCTCGACGAAGGCCGCACACTGACTCCGGGGCCGTCGGCCGGCGGGCGGAGTCAGTCGCGGCCGTCGTCCTCGGGGCCACCGGTGTCCACCGTGAACCCGATCACCGCCCCGCCCCCCTCCCTGCGGAGGGCGAAGGCCGTCCCGCCGTGCGACGTGGCGACCTCCCGCACGATGGAGAGCCCGAGCCCGGAGCCCGGACGACTGCGGGCGTCGGCCGCCCGGTAGAACCGGTCGAAGACACGGGCCTCGTCGCCCTCGGCGATCCCGGGCCCCCGGTCCAGCACCTCGACCCGCACCGTGCCACGCCCCCCACCCGACCCGGAACCCCGGCCCGCGCGCCCGCCCGCCGAGCCCAGGCCCACGTGCCCGCCCGCTGAGCCCCGGCTCACCTGCTCGCCCGCCGAGTCACCGCCGGTCTCCCCGCCCGAGCGCCTGCCTCCCCAACCGCTTCCCGAGACCCGCGCCGCGCGCCCGCCCCCCGAGCCCAGGCCCACGTGCCCTTCTCCCGAGCCCAGGCCCACGTGCCCGCCCCCGGCGTCGCCACCGGAGTCCCGGCCCGCGTACTCGCCCCCCGTGCCTCCGTCCGAGGCCGCGGCCCGCGCGGCCCCGCCGGACTCCGTCGGGCGTCCGCGGACCGCGATCTCGATCGTCCCCTCGCCGTCGGGGTCGAACTTCGTCGCGTTCTCGACGAGGTTCGACAGCGCCCGCTGGAGCGCGGCGGGGCGGCCATGGGCCCTCGTGTCGCCGCTCACGCATACGGTGACGGCGCGGCCGGTGCGCCGCCGGGCGTGGGCCGCCACGTCCGCGGCGAGCTCGGCGAGATCCAGCGGGCGCACCGGCTCCGTGTCGGACTGGCCGGCCGCCAGCTCCACCAGCTCGTTGACCAGATCGGTCAGTTCGCGTGCCTCGACGGTCAGGTCGGCGACCAGCTCCTCGCGAGCCCCGGGCGGCAGTTCGTCGATGCGGCGGAGCAGGGAGATGTTCGTGCGCAGGGAGGTCAGCGGCGTACGGAGTTCGTGGCCCGCGTCCTGGACCAGACGGCGCTGGTCCTCCTCGGAACGGGCGAGCCGCCCGAGCATCCGGTCGAAGGAACGCCCGAGGCGGGCCACCTCGTCGTACCCGGTGACCGGTACCTGGATGCCGAGCCGCCCGGTGCGCGCCACGTCCTCGGCGGCTCCGGCCAGCCGCACCAGCCGCCGGGTGAGACGCCGGGCCAGCCACCAGCCGAACAACCCGGCCGAGACCACCACCGCCGAGACCAGCAGCACGGTCCGCTGCTGGAACTCGCGCAGCAGGTCCTCCGTGTCGCTGAACTCCTGCGCGACCTGCACCGCTCCCCGGCCGCCGCCCAGCGCGACGGTGGCCAGCCGGTAGCGGTCGCCGGCGACCTCGACCTCCCGGTGCTCCAGCAGGCTGCCCGCGGCGGCGGCGTCGGCGGTGCGCCGGTCGCCGGGACCGACGGGCAGCGGCGGGCTCCCCCGGTCGACCACCGCACCGCCGGGGCCCAGCACCTGTACGTCCGTACGGCTGGAGCGGATGACGGCGTCGCGCGGGCCGTCGTGATCGGGGTCGGAGGTGGCGAAGTCCGCCGCGGTCAGCTCGCTGTGGCGCACCTGTTCCCGCAGGTTGCGCACAACCTGGGCGGACACGGTCCGCTCGTCGACCCGGACCAGCCGGGCCGCGGCGTCGTAGCCGAGGAAGCCGACGAGGACGGTGACGGCGGCGGCCACGGCCGCGAAGGACACGGTGAAGGTCGCCCGCAGCGAGGACAGCGGCCGCAACCGGGACCGCAGGGGCCGCCGCGCACGCGGGCCGCGCGCGGCAGGTCGCCGCGGACGCGGGTCACGCGCGGTGGCGCGGGCCACTCAGTCCTCCCTCAGGACGTACCCCACGCCCCGGACCGTGTGGATCGGTGCCGGCGCCCCCGGCTCGTCGAGCTTGCGCCGCAGATATCCCACGTACACGGCGAGGTTCTTGGAACCGGGGCCGAAGTCGTAGCCCCAGATACGGTCGTAGATCGTGGCGTGGTCGAGGACGATGCCCGCGTTGCGGACGAGCAGCTCCAGGAGCTCGAACTCGGTCCGGGTCAGCTCCAGCTCACGTTCCCCGCGCCAGGCGCGGCGCGCCTGCACGTCGATGCGCAGCCCGGCCGCGGCGACCTGCCCATACGGCTGTTTCGCCGACGACGCCGGTACGTCGCCGGCGGCACCGGTCCCCGCGTCGGCGCCGGGCACCGGGGCGGTCCCGCTTCCGGTGCGGCGCAGCAGCGCGCGGAGCCGGGCGAAGACCTCCTCGACGTCGAACGGCTTGACCACGTAGTCGTCGGCGCCGGCGTCCAGGCCCGCGATGCGGTCGGCCGTCCCCACGAGCGCGGTGAGCATGAGGACCGGCGTGCGGTCGCCCTCCGCGCGCAGCACGCGGCACACCTGGAGACCGTCGATGCCGGGCATCATCACGTCCAGGACCAGCACGTCCGGCGGATCGCGGTGGGCCTGCGCCAGCGCCGCCACTCCGTCGGCGACGGCCGTCACCCGGTAGCCCTCCAGCGTCAGCGCACGCTCCAGGGCGTGGCGGATGGCGCGGTCGTCCTCGGCGAGCAGCAGGGTGTGGGGCACCCGACCAGTCTGCCAAGGCCGCGGCCCCCCACCACCCGCTGCGACGGCCGCGGGCGCTCTTCTTACCGGCCTCTCACCCCGGCCCGGCCGGGGGCTTACCTCGCCGGACCACGGTGACTCCTGAGCGAGGGTCGTGCGGCCATGGCGGTGCCGCGCCCGGGAAGGCAGCGCATGAACGGCACGACGGGTCACGAGCGTACGCGGGGCCGGGGGCCCCTGGGGTTCCCGGGGAGCACTGGGCGGGCGGCGGGTGCGGGCCGCGCCGGACGGCTCAGGATCGTGTTTCTGCTGCACAACGCGTACGCCATCGGAGGCACCGTCCGCACGACGCTGAACCTCGCCTCGGCGCTGGCCGGCCGGCACGACGTGGAGATCGTCTCCATGTTCCGCCACCGGGACGCACCGCGCTTCGGCGTCGACCCGCGGATCACGCTCGTGCCGCTGGTGGACACCCGCGACGGGAGTACGGACCGCCGGGACCCTGCGTACGCGCGGCCCGCCGAGGACTTTCCGGCGGAGGACAGGCGCCAGCCGCAGTACACGCGTCTGCACGACCTCCGCGTCCGCGCCCGGCTGGCGCGCTCCGACGCGGACGTGGTGATAGGCACCCGCCCGGGTCTCAACGTCTATGTCTGCCGGTTCGCCCCGCGCGGTGCCCTGCGCGTCGGCCAGGAGCACCTGCGCCACGACGCCCACGGCGCGCGGCTGCGGGGCGTGCTCGCCCGGCACTACCGCCGGCTGGACGCGCTGGTGACGGTGACCGCGGCGGACGCGGAGGTGTACCGGGCGCGGATGGCGCTGCCCGGGGTGCGGGTGGAGCCGGTGCCGAACATCGTGCCGGACGCGGGGGTGGCACCCTCGGACGGTTCGGCGCGGGTGATCGCGGCGGCCGGGCGGCTCGTCGCGGGCAAGCGGTTCGACCTGCTTCTGGAGGCTTTCTCGACGGTCGCCGCGAAGGAGCCGGAGTGGGAACTGCGGATCTACGGCGGCGGGGCGGAGAGGGAGAACCTGTGCGCGCTGGTGGACCGGCTCGGTCTGACCGGGCGGGCCCGGCTGATGGGGCCCGTCGCGCCCATCGAGGCGGAGTTCGCGCGGGCGTCGCTGGTGGTGAGCGCCTCGGACGCGGAGTCGTTCGGGATGACACTGGCCGAGGCGATGCGGTGCGGGGTGCCGGTGATCAGCACGGACTGTCCGCTGGGGCCGGCCGAGATCGTCACGGACGGCGTCGACGGTCTGCTCGTCCCCGTCGGCGACGTCCGCTCCCTCGCCGAGGCGATGCTCGACCTCGTCGGGGACGGGCCGCGGCGCCGCGCGATGGGGCGGGCGGCGCTGTGCAGCGCCCGCCGGTACGACGCGGCGGGGATCGTCGCCCGCTACGAACTCCTCTTCGCCGAACTGCACGCCGACCGACACCGACGCGGCTGGACCCGCGCCGGCGCCCGCATCACGTGCTGGGCCCGGGGGCGGGCCCGCCCGGCGGCACGGCGGATCCGTACGGCGGGCCGCCGGCTCCGTACGGGAGGACGGCGACTACGTACAGGCGGACGCCGGGTGCTCCGGTAGGAGGGCGGGTTCCATACGGCGGGACGGTGAGCCCGTACGAGAGGACGTCGGGTCTGTACGGCGGGACGGTGAGCCCCGTACGGGAGGGCGTCGGCGGCCGTGAGGGAGGACGCCGAGCCCGGTAACAGAAACGGCGGCCCGTACGACGGAACCGCGGGCCCCGACAGGCCGCCATCCCCTACAGCGAAAGCGCGCCGCCATCCCCGAACGACGGAACCGCCGGGCGGGCCGGAGGCGGCGTTCCCTCGCCCTCTCCGGTGGGCCGGTCCCCCGACCGGCAGCGCGCGGAACACGACGGCACCGGTCGCGGACGAGGCCACCCGCCCCGCCCGCGGCAGGGGCACCGCCTCACCCTCGCCATCCCGGGCCGGTAGGCCTGCCGGTGCCTGCCCCGGCCGGTCACGGAGACCCCGTGACCGGCCGGGTGCCGTCACCTCGTGCGCAGGGCGGCGAGCCGCTCCTCGAAGGGGATCACCGTCGTGGCCCCCGTCACCCTGACCGGCCCGGCGTCCCCGGACCGGCCGGCCACCGGCCCGTGGTGGGCAGGTCCGCCGGACACGGGCCCGGCGCCCGCCCGGCCACCGACCGCGCCCATGAGCGTCGCCAGCTCGCCCGCCGCCCGCTCGATCCGTTCGGACAGTCCCTCGGCACCCCAGTCCTCCGAGGCCGCGTACACCCCGGTGGGCACGACCACGGCCCGCAGGTACGCGAAGAGCGGGCGCAGCGCGTGGTCGAGCACCATCGAGTGCCGGGCCGTGCCGCCGGTCGCCGCGACGAGGACCGGCTTTCCGGCGAGCGCCTCCCGGTCGCCGGCGCTCAGCACGTCGAAGAAGGACTTGAACAGTCCACTGCAGGAGGCCGAGAAGACGGGCGTGACGACGATCAGGCCGTCCGCCGCGCTCACCGCCTCGAAGGCGGCGCCGAGTGCCCGCCCGGGGAATCCGTTGGTGAGGTTGTGGGCTATCTCCACGGCCAGGTCGCGCAGTTCGACGACCTCGACGACCGCCGGGGTCCGTCCCGCGGTCGCGGCGGCCAGCCGGTCGGCCAGCAGCCGCGTGGACGACGGGACGCTCAGTCCCGCCGAGACGACGACGAGCTTCATGCGCTCGGCACCTCCTCCTGGGTACGCATCGCGGCGAGCCGCGCCGCGTGCGTCGGGGCGTCCGGCACCCCGGCCGGGCGCCTTCTGGCGAACTCCTCGCGCAGCACGGGGACGACTTCCTCGCCGAGCAGGTCGAGCTGTTCCAGCACGGTCTTCAGCGGCAGCCCCGCGTGGTCCATCAGGAACAGCTGACGCTGGTAGTCGCCGGCGTACTCGCGGAAGGCGAGCGTCTTCTCGATCACCTGCTGCGGCGAGCCGACGGTCAGCGGTGTCTGGTCGGTGAAGTCCTCCAGCGACGGACCGTGCCCGTACACCGGCGCGTTGTCGAAGTACGGGCGGAACTCCCGTACCGCGTCCTGCGAGTTGTGCCGCATGAACACCTGCCCGCCGAGCCCGACGATCGCCTGTTCCGGCGTGCCGTGCCCGTAGTGGGCGTACCGCTCCCGGTAGAGCTCGACCATCCGCTTGGTGTGGTCGGCCGGCCAGAAGATGTTGTTGTGGAAGAAGCCGTCGCCGTAGTACGCGGCCTGCTCGGCGATCTCGGGCGAGCGGATCGACCCGTGCCAGACGAACGGCGGTACGCCGTCCAGCGGGCGCGGCGTCGCCGTGAACGACTGGAGCGGCGTGCGGAACTTTCCCTCCCAGGTCACCACGTCCTCGCGCCACAGGCGGTGCAGCAGGGCGTAGTTCTCCACGGCGAGGTTGATGCCCTCACGGATGTCCTTGCCGAACCAGGGGTAGACCGGGCCGGTGTTGCCGCGGCCCATCATGAGGTCCATCCGGCCGTCCGCGAGGTGCTGGAGCATCGCGAAGTCCTCGGCGATCTTCACCGGGTCGTTGGTGGTGATCAGCGTGGTGGAGGTGGACAGGACCAGCTTCTCGGTGCGCGCGGCGAGGTAGCCGAGCATCGTGGTGGGCGACGAGGGCACGAAGGGCGGGTTGTGGTGCTCGCCGGTCGCGAAGACGTCGAGGCCGACCTCCTCGGCCTTCTGCGCGATGGCGACCATGGCCTTGATGCGCTCGTGCTCGGTCGGCGTACGGCCGGTCGTCGGGTCCGGTGTCACGTCGCCGACGCTGAAGATCCCGAACTGCATGGTCGCTCACCCTCCACAGGTTGTTTATGATTCAACTATACCTGCAAACGGTGCGCCCTCCGTACGTATTCCTCGCCCCGGCACCGCGGGCCCCAGGCCACTGTCGTACCCCCGGCCTACGATCGCGCCATGGCCGCCCCACGCCGTGACACGCGCGGCATCGTCGACGCGGCGGAGTTGTTCTCGCGCGTACGCTTCCGCCGCCACGAGCCCGCCGAGCCGCTGCGCCCCTACCTGGAGCACTACTGGCTGATCGACTGGGACCTCCCCGAGCCGTACGCCTCGCACGTCGTGCCGCACCCCTCGGTGAACGTCGTCTTCCAGCGGCACGCGGGCCAGGAGCCCTTCGGCGAGGTCTCCGGCATCGGGCTCGGACTCTTCACGCAGAAGCTGGAGGGGCGCGGACGGGTGTGCGGGATCCAGTTCCGGCCCGGCGGTTTCCGTCCCTTCGCGCCGGACCTGCCCCTGGCCTCGCTGACCGGCCGGCGGCTCGCGCTGGACGCGGTGTTCGGCCCGGCGGAGGGTGCCGCCGAGGCCGTACTGGCGCCGGACGACGAGCGGGCCCGGGTGGCCGCACTCGACGCGTTCCTGCTGGGACTCGGTCCGCGGCCGGACCCCCAGGCCGAGCTCGCGGCGGCCCTGGTCGACCGCGTCCGGCACGACCGCACCGTCCGCCGCGTCGCGGACTTCGCCCGCGCGGAGGGCATGTCGGTCCGCGCCGTGCAGCGCCTGTTCGCCGCGCAGGTCGGCGTCGGCCCCAAGTGGATCATCCTCCGGTACCGCATCCACGAGGCCCTGGAGCACGCGGAGACCTCCCGCGACGTGGACTGGGCGGCGCTCGCGGCCGAGCTCGGCTATGCCGACCAGGCCCACCTGATCAGGGACTTCACGGCGACGGTCGGAGTGCCGCCGACGGCGTACGCGGTCGGCGGCCGGCGGACGTAGCCGCACTTCGGCAATCCGGTTGACGCGCCCCTCCCGCATGCCGCACATTTATCTGCGTGACGCAGATTCTTCCTGACACAGCTAAACCGGACCATCCGCCCGCCAGGACCCGCTGGGCGATCCTCACCGTCGTCCTCGCGGCCGACGTCCTGGACCTCCTCGACGCCACGATCACCAACATCGCCGCCCCGACCATCGCCCGGGACCTCGGCGGCGGTCCCGCCCTCATCCAGTGGCTGGGCGCCTCCTACGCCCTCGCGCTGGGCGTCCTGCTCGTCGTGGGCGGCCGGCTCGGCGACAAGTACGGGCGGCGCCGCCTCTTCCTCGCCGGACTCGCCGGGTTCACCGCCGCCTCCATCGCCTGCGGCCTGGCCGTGAACCCCGAGACGCTCGTCGTCGCCCGGCTCGCCCAGGGCGCCTTCGGCGCGCTCGTCATCCCGCAGGGCTTCGGAATCCTCGGCGCCGCCTGGCCCCGCGACCAGATCGGCAAGGCCTTCAGCCTCTTCGGCCCGGTCATGGGACTCTCCGCGGTCGGCGGCCCGGTCCTCGCCGGGTTCCTGGTCGACGCCGACATCGGCGGACTGGGCTGGCGGCCGATGTTCCTCATCAACCTGCTGCTCGGCGGGGCCGCACTCCTCGCCGCCATCCGGCTCCTGCCCCGCGACACCGGCGACCGCACGGTCTCCGTCGACGGCCCGGGGTCCGCCCTGCTCGCCGGCGCGATGCTCGGCCTCCTGGCCGGCCTCATCAAGGGCTCGGCCGACGGCTGGACCGCGACCCCGGCCCTGCTCCTCGTCGCCGGACTCGCTCTTTCCACCGCGTTCTGCCACCGCCAGCGCACCGCCGCGAACCCGCTGATCCAGCCCTCACTGCTGCACAACCGCGGCTTCACGTCGGGCCTCTTCGTCGGCGCCGTCTTCTTCGCGGCCGTCGCCGGGCTCCTCTACGTCGTCTCCCTCTTCCTGCAACAGGGACTCGGCCGCTCCCCCACGGGCGCCGCGCTCGGCCTGCTGCCCCTGTCCGCGGGCATCGTCGTCGCGTCGATCGCCTGCTACCGCCTGATCGGCAGGTTGGGCCGCCGGCTCGTCCTCGCCGGCCTGCTGATCACCCTGGCCGGCACATCCTGGCTGCTCGCCCTCGTCGCCGCCGCCGGCACGGACACCGCCGGCTGGGCGCTCGTCCCGCCGCTGCTCGTCGTGGGAACCGGCATGGGCACCTGCTTCGGCACGGTCTACGACGTCGCGCTCGGCGACATCGCCCCCGACGAGGCGGGCAGCGCGGGCGGTTCGCTCGGCGCGGCACAGCAGCTCGCCAACGCGGCCGGGGCGGCGGCGGTGACCTCCGTCTACTTCACCGCGGGCGGCGGGGAGGCGCACGCCACCACGGTGGCCCTCGCCGTGGTCGCCGCGGGCACGCTCGTCTGCTGTCCCCTCGTACGGCTCCTGCCGCGCAGGGCACCGGACAGGCACCAGTGAGCCGAGTCGGAGATCCAGGTCACCGGGGGGTGTCGAGCGCGCCGCTCCTGAGCCGGGCGATCTGCTTCCCGGTGAACTCGACGGTCCGGCGCATGTGACCGATGATCAGGGCGAGTTCGGCGTCGTCCAGTCCCTCGAAGAGGGTGTACCAGCCGGCGCCCAGCCGGTCCCACATCCGGCCGAACTCGGCGAGCTTCTCGGGCACGGTCGCCACGAGGACGCGCCTGCGGTCGGCCGCGTCCCTCTCCCGCACGACGTAGCCCGCCCTCTCCAGCCGGTCCACGAGCCGCGTCGCCGAGCCGGTCGTCAGCCCCGTCAGCTCCGCGATCCGGCCCGTCGTGACCGGACCCTCCTCAAGGCTGAGCAGGTTCAGGCACTGGAGATCCGTGGGGTGCAGCTTCAGGTGGTCGGCGACGGCCTGGTTGAACAGGGCGTACGAGGCCATGTAGCGCCGCGACTCGACCGACAGCTCCGCCGTCAGCCGCTCCCGCCCGTTCCCGCCCATCACGCCCGCCTTCCGCACGAACCGCACATGCTACGCCGCCGAGGGCCGGCGCCTTCCCGGGCTCCGCGCGATCCGGAGCGCCGCCGGGCGGGTCAACTCCCCCTGCGCCTGGAGCACCCGGCGCGGCCCCGCTCAAGCGAAGCCCCATCACCCCGAACAGCTCACCCGTCCGCAGCCAAGGCGAAACGACCCGCACCCGCCCTCGCACGGAAGGGGCCGTGCCGGTACATCAGATGCCCGTTGCAGGTCGGGCAGACAACCCCGGGACACCCCTGTGACCAGCGTGCACGCCCGACATGCAACGGGCGGATGTACCGGCGCGGCCCCGACCCACCCACCGGAGCCAAGGCGCCCGCCGGGCGAGCCCACCAGCCGACGCGCCCGTCGGACGAGCCCACCGCATGCCAGAGTGACCGCATGTCCGTGCTCCGTTCAGGCGTCCTCTTCCTCCTCGCCGCCCTCTTCGAAATCGGCGGCGCCTGGCTGGTCTGGCAGGGCGTACGCGAGCACCGCGGCGCCCTGTGGATCGGCGCCGGCGTGCTCGCGCTCGGCGCCTACGGCTTCGTCGCCACACTCCAGCCGGACGCCGAGTTCGGCCGCATCCTCGCCGCGTACGGCGGAGTCTTCGTCGCCGGCTCGCTCGCCTGGGGCATGGCCGCGGACGGCTACCGCCCCGACCGCTGGGACATTTCCGGCGCCCTGGTCTGCCTCATCGGCATGGCGATCATCATGTACGCCCCCCGTGGCGGCAGTTGACACCCCCCACGCGACCCCGGGAAGGGTGGGGGCCCGGGCCCCGGCCGGCCCCCCTCACCGCCCGCCTATCCTGGCCGCACACCGAACAGCACCCCGCAGACCGCACACCGCACCGAGGAGCAGCCGTATGACCCCCGCCGCCGCGTCACGTATCGCCGTCATCACCGGCGCGAGCAGCGGCATCGGTGCCGCCACGGCACGTCAACTCGCCTCGGCGGGCTACCGCGTCGTGCTGACGGCACGCCGCAAGGACCGTATCGAGGCGCTGGCGGAGGAGCTCACCGCGGCGGGCCACCAGGCGACGGCGTACGCGCTGGACATCACGGACCGCGCGGCGGTCGACGAGTTCGCGAGCGCGTTCCGGACGATCGGCGTCCTGGTCAACAACGCGGGCGGCGCGCTCGGCGCGGACCCGGTCGCCACCGGTGACCCCGCGGACTGGCGCCGGATGTACGAGACGAACGTGATCGGCACCCTGAACGTCACGCAGGCCCTGCTGCCGGCGCTCACGGCGAGCGGCGACGGCACGGTCGTGGTGCTCTCCTCGACGGCCGGCCACAGCACGTACGAGGGCGGTGGCGGCTACGTCGCCGCGAAGCACGCCGAGCACGTGCTCGCCGAGACCCTCCGCCTGGAGATCGTCGGCACGCCGGTCCGGGTCATCGAGGTGGCGCCGGGCATGGTGAAGACGGACGAGTTCGCGCTGACGCGTTTCGGCGGGGACGCGGAGCGGGCGGCGAAGGTGTACGCGGGCGTCGCGGAGCCGCTGACGGCGAACGACGTGGCGGACACCATCACCTGGGCGGTCACCCGCCCCAGCCATGTCAACATCGACCTGCTGGTCGTCCGCCCCCGCGCCCAGGCCTCGAACACGAAGATCCACCGGGACGCCTGACGCCCGGCTCGGACACCGACGCCGCAGTGACCGTCGCAGCCGCAGTCGCAGTCGCAGTCGCAGTCGCGGAAACCGTCGCAGGTCCGTCGCAGTCGCAGTCGCAGCATGGACGCGAGGGGTGGCGTTCCGCTCAGTGAGCTGCCGGGGGGGGGGGGGGGGGGGGGGGGGGGGGGGGGGGGGGGGGGGGGGGGGGGGGGGGGGGCGGCCGCGCGCTCGGAGGACGCCCCCACTCCCCTTCTCCCCCC
>NZ_JBWKDS010000045.1:37520-42630 GCF_056435845.1 Streptomyces sp. NPDC043867
GGGGGGGGGGGAGTGGCCGGGGGTGTTGTCCCCCCCCCCCCCCCCCCCCCCACATCCCCCCCCCCCCCCCCCCCCCCCCCCCCCCCCCCCCCGCCGGTGCGTCATCCCTTCACGCAGATGAACTGCTTCAGCTTCGCCACGACCTCGACCAGATCGCGCTGCTGCTCCATCACCTGCTCGATCGGCTTGTACGCGGCCGGGATCTCGTCCACGACGCCGGAGTCCTTGCGGCACTCCACGCCCCGCGTCTGCTCCTCCAGGTCCTTCGCCGTGAAGCGGCGCTTGGCGGCGTTCCGGCTCATCCGCCGGCCCGCGCCGTGCGAGGCCGAGTTGAAGGACTTGTCGTTGCCGAGGCCCTTCACGATGTACGAACCGGTGCCCATGGAACCGGGGATGATCCCGAACTCGCCGGACCCCGCGCGGATCGCACCCTTGCGGGTGACGAGCAGGTCCATGCCGTCGTACCGCTCCTCGCTCACGTAGTTGTGGTGGCAGGAGATCTCCGGCTCGAAGGTCGGCTTCGCCTTCTTGAACTCCTTGCGGACCACGTCCTTCAGGAGCGCCATCATGATCGTGCGGTTGTGCTTGGCGTACTCCTGCGCCCAGAACAGGTCGTTGCGGTACGCCGCCATCTGCGGGGTGTCCGCGACGAAGACCGCGAGGTCACGGTCGACGAGACCCTGGTTGTGCGGGAGTTTCTGCGCGACACCGATGTGGTGCTCGGCCAGCTCCTTGCCGATGTTCCGCGAACCGGAGTGCAGCATCAACCAGACAGAACCGGATGTATCGGTGCAGAGTTCCACAAAGTGATTTCCGGAGCCGAGCGTCCCCATCTGCTTGGTCGCCCGCTCCTGGCGGAACTTCACCGCTTCGGCGACCCCGTCGAAGCGCCCCCAGAAGTCGTCCCACCCGGCCGTCGCCAGGCCGTGGAAGCCGCCGGGCTCGACCGCGGAGTCATGCATCCCGCGGCCCACCGGAATGGCCTGCTCGATCTTCGACCGGAGCCGGGTCAGGTCCCCCGGCAGGTCGTTGGCGGTGAGCGAGGTCCTGACCGCGGACATCCCGCAGCCGATGTCCACCCCCACCGCCGCCGGACACACCGCGTCCCGCATGGCGATGACGGAGCCGACCGTCGCGCCCTTGCCGTAGTGCACGTCCGGCATCACGGCGAGGCCCTTGATCCACGGCAGCGTCGCCACGTTCTGGAGCTGGCGCATTGCGCCGTCCTCGACCGAGGCGGGATCGGCCCACATACGGATGGGAACCTTCGCGCCCGGCACTTCCACGTACGACATATCGTCCTCATTCCCCCGGAAAACCAACAGAAGCCTCAGATCGCAAAACCGGCGCCTAGGTCGACGTTTGGGACAACGGACCAGCGTCCACGGCTGTGCGTGCGATACACATTGTTCCCAGCGGCCGCCCCCGTGCGGCAAGCGAATAACCACAGGACACCGCCCGGCACCGGATCGCGGGCGCCGTCGAGAGGAGTCTGACCGTGCAGCGGAAGGCCTACGTACCGGGCGCCGCCGTGCTCCTCGCGGCACTGCTGGCCGGCTGCACCAGCGGCTCGGACGACGGTGGCACACCCGCCGACTCGAAGGCCGGTGACTCCACCGCGACGACGGCGGCCGCCCAGCCCGGCAGGTACCGCACCCTCCCCGAGCCGTGCGGAGCGATCGGCCACGAGACCCTCGACGCGCTGCTCCCGGGGATCGCCGAGATCACGGACGCGCAGCGGCGCGAGAAGGCGTACGCGGGCGAGGCGACGCTGACGTTCGACACGGACCGCAAGGTCGGCTGCCGTTGGAAGGTTGAGTCGGCGGACGCCACGGACCACCTCCTCGTCGACTTCGAGCGGGTGGTGTCCTACGACAGCGCCGTCAGCGACGACAGCAGGGCCGCGAAGGTCTACGGCGCGCTGGAGGAGGCGGCGGATCTTCCCGAGCCGTCCTCCCCGGACGCGTCCGGCTCCGGATCCACGTCGGAGGACGCCGAGCCGGAGAAGTCCGCGTCCAGAAGTCCCGCGTCGAAGGGCGCCTCGCCGGACGCCCCCTCGTCCGGGAGCTCCGGCGACGAGGACACCGCGACCGGCTCCGCGGACGACACCCCTTCCGGGTCCGCCACGGCGACCGGAACCGCGGGGGCCCTCCCGCCCCGCACGCTCGACGGTCTCGGCGACGAGGCGTTCCTCGACGACGAGCTGAGCGCGGCCGGTTCGACGGTCCGCCAGCGCACGGTGACTGTGGTGTTCCGCACGTCCAACGTGGTCGTGACCATCCGGTACGAGGAGCAGCCGGCCCGGGTGGGCGTCGTCCCGGACAGCGAGGAAATGCAGGACAGGGCCAGGAAACTGGCCGAGAGCCTCGCCGATTCGCTCAACTCCTAGCGTGCGGCGCACGCCCCGCGTCCACCCCGCCGAACTCCGTGAAGCGGGCCGCGCTCCACGCTCACCGCGTACCGTGGCCCCTCGGACCGGACGGTCGCACGACCCATGTGCGTCCGCACCACGAGCGTCATGAGTGAAGGAACCATGCACCGACCAGCACAGCGAGCCCCGCGAGACCAGCGAGTACTGCGACTTCCCCGCATTCTTGTGTGCGCCGCCGCCGTCCCGGTGATGCTCGTCGCCGCCGGCTGTTCCTCGGACTCCGGCTCCGGCGACGACGCGAAGAAGAGTGCCGGGCAGAGCGCGAAGCCGTCGGCGAGCGCCTCGGCGGACGCGATCGAGCCGGCCGCGTACGCGAAGCTGCCCGAGCCGTGCTCGGTGGTGTCGGGGAAGACCCTGGGCGATCTGGTCCCCGAGGCCGGGAAGTCGGGCAGGGAAGGCAAGTCGGACGACCTGTCGGTGCGCGGCAACTGCTACTGGGACAGCTTGGACAGCAACGGTGTGAAGGGCTCGCAGTACCGCTGGCTGAACGTGGCCATGCTGCGTTTCGAGTCGGACGCGCGCGGCGGGGGCGACAAGCTCGCGCACGACTACTACGAGAAGCAGGTCGCGGGCGCGCAGGCGGTGTCCGGGGCGAAGAACACGAAGTCGGAGCCGGTGTCCGGGACGGGCGACGAGGCGACGGCCGTGCGCTACGAGCTGAAGAAGAAGGAAGGCTCGTTCAGGCAGCAGACGGTCGTGACGCGCGTGGAGAACGTCGTCATCACCCTCGACTACAACGGCGCGGGCCTCGCGGGTGACAAGACTCCGGACGCCGCCGGCCTGGTGAAGGACGCGCAGAAGGCGGCCAAGGAGGCGGTGGCCGCGGTGGCCGCCGCGAACGGGGACGGGGGCGGGGCGAGCGCCTCTCCGTCGAAGTCGGCCTCCAAGTCGCCCTCCAGGCCGGCGTCGAAGTCGCCTTCGAAGTCCGCGTCGAAGGCGCCCGGCGAGTCTTCGTCCAAGTCGCCCTCCCCGTCCAGGTCCGTGAGCAAGGCCGCCGCCAGGAAGGCCTGACCAGTCCGGCGACAGGGCGCTGATCCGCTCCCGGTCCGCGATCCGCGTGCCGGCCGCCCCCTGTCGCTCAACTCGTCGGCCGGACGGGCCAGTTGCGGGCGCCCGGACCCTGCGCGGGCCGGGCCCCCGCCGGACCGGCCACCCGTTCGCCGTACACATGTGCCACCCTGTTGCGCGCAACAACACGCTAGGGGAGGGGATCACGGGTGGCCGCGCCACTGGAGCTCACACGGATGCACCGCATTCTCATCGGCGTGGTCGTCGCCGGAGCGGTGGTCATCGCCGGAATCGGCTTCGCCGGTTCGTACGCGGCGGTCCGCGAGCTGGCCCTGCAGAAGGGCTTCGGGAACTTCAGCTACGTCTTCCCGGTCGGCATCGACGCGGGCATCTGTGTGCTGCTCGCCCTCGACCTGCTGCTGACCTGGATCCGCATCCCCTTCCCGCTGCTGCGCCAGACCGCGTGGCTGCTGACGGCGGCGACGATCGCGTTCAACGGCGCGGCGGCCTGGCCCGACCCGCTGGGCACCGGCATGCACGCCGTCATCCCGATCCTGTTCGTGGTGTCGGTGGAGGCCGCCCGCCACGCCATCGGCCGGATCGCGGACATCACCGCCGACAAGCACATGGAGGGCGTCCGGCTCACCCGCTGGCTGCTCTCCCCGCTGCCGACCTTCCTGCTGTGGCGCCGGATGAAGCTGTGGGAGCTGCGCTCCTACGAGCAGGTGATCAAGCTGGAGCAGGAACGTCTCGTCTACCAGGCCCGCCTGCGGTCCCGCTTCGGCCGGGGCTGGCGCCGCAAGGCCCCGGTGGAGTCGCTGATGCCGCTGCGCCTGGCGCGCTACGGCGTCCCGCTCGCCGAGACCGCGCCCGCCGGCCTCGCCGCCGCGGGCATCGAGCCGGTCCTGCTGCCCCCGGCCCCGCAGCGGCCGCAGCAGGACGCCCCGGCCGAGGTGACCGCGGACCGGCCGGCGGTCGCCGCCCCCGCCCTGGAGCCGGCCGCGCCCGAGGACGGGCCGTACCGGCAGCCCGAGGGTGCCCGCAGGAACGGCGGCCGGCCGGACCGCGTACCGGAGCCGGAGCCGGAGGAGAGCCCCTGGTTCGCCGCCCCCGCTCCCACGGAGGTCGTCTACGAGGGCGGATACGACCCCACGTACGTGCCCGAGGAGCAGTACGAGCAGTGGTACGAGGAGCAGCAGTCGCAGCAGTACGAGCCCGGTCCTGAGGAGACGGGCAGCTTCCCGATCCCGTCGGGCCCGGGCCGGACCCGGCAGCTGGGTGAGGGCGGCGGCCCGGACCCGGAGCAGCTGCCGATTCCCGCGCCGCGCGAGGAGCGGTCGCCGCTCACCGACGAGAAGTCCCGCGAGGAGGGCCTCTACCAGGTGTTCCGGCAGTCGATCAACGGCCAGGGGCTGCCCACCAAGGGCGAGTTCGGCAACAACGTCGAGGCCACGTACGGCGTGACCCTCACCGACAGCGAGCTGAAGCGCTACATGAACCGCTTCCAGAACCGCTTCAACGCGGAGCTGGAGGAGGACCACATCGCGTAGGACCGGTATGACGAGAGGGGGGGGCCGGGGGTCCCCCGGCGCCCCCCCTCCTCTTACGGGGGGGTAGGGCCCAAACCACTTTTTCCCCCCTTCCTCGTACACCCCCAGCAAAAGCGTGGGT